>NZ_SOHH01000078.1 GCF_004403515.1 Cryobacterium fucosi
CCAGGCCGCATTCGACCAGGGCGAGGCGAAGAACACCTACGGCACCGGCAACTTCCTCATCTTCAACACCGGCACCGAGATCGTGCACTCCAAGAACGGCCTGCTCACCACGCTGGGGTACAAGCTCGGCACCGACGCGCCGCATTACGCGCTGGAGGGCTCGATCGCGGTCACCGGGGCGCTCGTGCAGTGGCTGCGCGACAACCTCGGCATGATCAGCAGCTCGGAGGAGATCGAGACCCTGGCCAAGACCGTGGACGACAACGGCGGCGCCTACTTCGTGCCGGCGTTCTCCGGGCTGTTCGCGCCGTACTGGCGTTCGGATGCCCGCGGCGCCCTGGTCGGCCTGACCCGGTTCGTGAACAAGGGCCACATCGCCCGTGCCGCGCTCGAGGCGACGGCGTTCCAGACCCGGGAGGTGTTGGACGCGGTCAACGCGGACTCCGGGGTACCTCTGACCGAGATCAAGGTGGACGGAGGCATGATCGCCAACAACACGCTGATGCAGTTCCAGGCGGACATCCTCGGTGTTCCGGTTGTGCGCCCGGTCGTCGCGGAGACCACCGCGCTCGGCGCGGCCTACGCGGCCGGCCTCGCGGTCGGCTTCTGGAGCAGCCTCGACGAGCTCCGCGCAAACTGGCAGGAGGACAGCCGGTGGACACCGAAGATGAGCGAGGAGGAGAAGAACCGTCAGCTGCGGAACTGGAAGAAGGCCGTCACCAAGACCTTCGGCTGGGTCGACGAGGACGTGGTGTAGCCCAGCGCCGGCAACCGGGCCGCCGGGCAAACACGGTCACCGTCTCAGGCGGGAGTTGGGCGTACGGCCGGTTCAGGCCCGGCTGGCCGCCACCCACTCGGCGAGTTTGGCCGTGGCCGCACCGGAGTCGACAGCCTCCGCGGCCACGGCCATCTTCGTGCGGAAACGGTCGAGGATGTTCACCTGGGCCTGGGCCGGGTCGTTGGCGAGGTCGAAGGCGACCAGACCGGCGGCGGCGTTGAGCAGCACGATGTCCCGCACGGCGTCGTCCTGGCCGGACAGCATCCGGTGGACGACGGCGGCGTTGTGTTCAGCGTCACCGCCGAGGAGGTCGTTGATTTTCGAGCGTTTGATGCCCAGTTCGCGCGGATCGATGTCGTGCTCGGTGACCAGACCGCGCGACACCTCCCATACGTGGCTGTGACCCGTCGTGGTGAGCTCGTCGAGGCCGTCGTCCCCCCGGAACACGAGGGCCGTTGCGCCGCGAGTCTGGAAGACGCCCACGATCAGCGGAACCCGGTCGAGTCCGGCCACCCCGACGGCCGAAGCCTCCGGGCGGGCCGGATTGCAGAGCGGGCCGAGGTAGTTGAAGACCGTGGGGATCCCCAGTTCCTTCCGGGCCGTGGCCGCATGGCGGAATCCCGGGTGGAACGCGGCGGCATAGGCGAACGTGATCCCCGCAGACTCGAGGATGGCGGCGATCCTGTCCGGCGAGAGCGTCAGGTCGATGCCGAGCGCCGCGAGTACGTCGGAGGACCCGGACGCGGAACTCGCTGCGCGATTGCCGTGCTTGATCACCGGCACCCCTGCCCCGGCGCAAACGATGGACGCCATCGTGGAGATATTGACGGTTCCGAAACGGTCCCCGCCCGTCCCGACGATGTCGAGGGCCATCGGGTTCACGGCGAGGGGCACCGCATGTTCGAGGATGGCGTCCCGGAACCCGACGATCTCGTCCACCGTCTCCCCCTTGGCGCGCAGCGCAACGAGGAATCCCGCGAGCTGCGCGGGAGTGGCCTCCCCCAGCATCACCTGTTCCATGCTCCACGCCGCATCGGAGACACTCAGGTCCTCCCCGGCGAGGAGGGCGCTGATCACGTTGGGCCAGGACTGGAATTCGAGCATGGAACGATCTTAAGCGAGATCCGCCGCGCACCCGAATTGGTGCTCCGGGGGCGTCTTTGTTCCAATCCGGTGGTCATTCGGGTATTTGGGCGACAGGCAAGCCCGGTTGAGCGAAACCACGCCGGATATCGGCCATAATGGGAGGGTGACGAGCCCCTCAATTACTTATTCAGCCACAGCGCCCGTGGTTAATCGGCCTAACAGCGTGGCTGTGGGCACCATCGTCTGGCTCGGCAGCGAGGTGATGTTCTTCGCCGGGCTCTTCGCTATCTACTTCACCCTCCGGTCGACTTCGCCGGAGCTGTGGCAGTTCGAAACCGAGAAGCACAATTTCTCCTACGCGCTGGTCAACACGCTCATTCTGGTCACCTCCTCCGTGACCTGCCAGTTCGGGGTGTTCGCCGCCGAACGCCTGCAGGCCAGGTCGACGGGCTGGAAGCCGAGCCAGTGGGGCATGGTCGAGTGGTTCTTCCTCACCTACGCCCTCGGTGCGATCTTCGTGTCCGGCCAGATCTTCGAGTACGCGACGCTCGTCTCCGAAGGCGTCGCCCTCTCCAGCAATGCCTACGGCTCGGCGTTCTACCTCACCACCGGCTTCCACGGCATCCACGTCACCGGCGGCCTCCTCGCGTTCCTGCTCGTGATCGGCCGCGGCTTCGCGGTCAAGAACTTCGGACACAAAGAGGCCACCAGCGCGATCGTCGTTTCCTACTACTGGCACTTCGTCGACGTCGTCTGGATCGGCCTGTTCCTCGTCATTTACGTTCTCAAATAGACAGTCGAAAGTGGAAAACGCACAAATGACCACGATCAAGAAGCCCAAGAGTCCCGGCGGGCGCAAGGCCGGCCGCCGCCACCCGCTGTCCAGTGTCGCCCTCATCGCGATCGGCCTTCTCTTCACGGGCGGGGCCTACGCCGCGTTCAGCACCAGCACCGCTAGCGCCGAGACCAGCGCCACGTCCCAGCAGACCATCGGCGAGGGCAAGAAGCTCTTCGCCGCGAACTGCGCCACCTGCCACGGCCTGGCCGCGCAGGGCACCGGCAGCGGTCCGAGCCTGATCGGCGTCGGCGCCGCCTCGGTGGACTTCCAGGTCGGCACCGGCCGGATGCCGTTGCAGATGAACGGTCCGCAAGCCGAGAAGAAGGCCGTCCAGTTCACGGACGAGCAGATCGCCGCTCTCGCCGCCTACGTGTCGTCCCTGGCGCCCGGCCCCGGCCTTCCGGAGGCCAAGCTCCTCGACGAGAAGGGCGACGCCGCCAATGGCGCCGAGCTCTTCCGGATCAACTGTGCGATGTGCCACAACGTCGCCGGCGCCGGTGGAGCCCTCACCGAAGGCAAGTACGCGCCGTCGCTCGACGGGGTCACCTCCAAGCACATCTACGAGGCCATGGTCACCGGACCGCAGAGCATGCCCGTCTTCAACGACATGAATATCACCCCCGAGAGTAAGCGCGACATCATCACGTACCTCAAGTACCTCGAGAACAATCCTTCTCCCGGTGGCTACGCGCTCGGCTCCCTCGGACCGGTCTCCGAGGGTCTGTTCCTGTGGATCTTCGGCCTGGGCGCGATCGTCGCCCTGACCGTGTGGATCACGGCGAAATCGAACTGACCGGACTTCCGGTCTCGGACAACTTGCAAATGAAACTGCCGATGAAGGAGAACAATGGCCAAGGACGATAACAGCGGGAAGGATCTGGCCGCTGCTGACTCGTCGGGCGTCGGGCATGAGGAAGCTCCCGCAGGCACCGCCGTCGTCGTAAGGGATGCGGTGGCCAACCCGGGCCTCCCGCCGCACCGCCTTCGCGTGACCGACCTCGACCCGAGCGCAGAGCGCCGGGCAGAGCGCACGGTCTACACGCTGTTCTACCTGTCGATCGTCGGCAGCGTCTTCGCCATCGCCGCGTACATGGCGTTCCCGATCGTCCCGGAGGACCCGGGATCCGTTCGCACGAACAATCTCTTCATCGGCCTGGGCCTCACCCTGGCGCTGATGGCGATCGGCATCGGTGCCGTGCACTGGGGCAAGGCCCTGATGTTCGACCATGAGGGCATCGACGAACGCCACCCCGTTCGCGGCTCGGACGAGACCAGGTCACGGTCCGTCGAGATCTTTCAGGAAGCGGGCGAAGAATCCGGCATCGGGCGTCGCACGCTGATCCGCAACAGCCTGATCGGCGCGCTGATCGCGTTCCCGCTTCCCGCTGTCGTGCTGTTCCGCGGCCTCGGCCCGCAGGACGACAACCCGGCTGCCCTTCTCAGTCACACGATGTGGAAGAAGGGCACGCGCCTGGCCCTCGACCCGACCGGCACTCCGATCAAGGCGTCCGACATCACCCTGGGTTCCGCCTTCCACGTGATTCCGGAGGGGCTCCAGGACCTCGAGCACGGCAAGCTGGAGGAAAAGGCCAAGGCCGCCGTTCTGCTGATGCGGCTCAAGCCGGAAGACCTCAACGAACTGCCCGAACGCAAGAGTTGGTCGTACGACGGGATCGTCGCCTACTCGAAGATCTGCACCCACGTCGGCTGCCCGGTCGCACTGTACGAGCAGCAGACCCACCACCTCCTCTGCCCCTGTCACCAGTCGCAGTTCGACGTGTCAAACCACTGTGAGGTCATCTTCGGGCCGGCCAAGCGCCCCCTGCCCCAGCTGCCCATCGCGGTAGACTCAGAGGGTTACCTCATTGCACAGAGCGATTTCACTGAACCCGTCGGACCGAGCTTCTGGGAGCGGAATTGAGCACGACAACCACGACCACTGAGCTGGTCGAAACCAAGAAGTCCGGCGGCCTGACGGCCGTCGCCGCCAACTACATCGACGAGCGCACCAGCATCTCGACGGCAGTCAAGGAACTGGGCCGCAAGATCTTCCCGGACCACTGGTCCTTCCTCCTCGGCGAAGTGGCGCTGTACAGCTTCGTCATCATCCTGCTGTCAGGATCGTTCCTGACGTTCTTCTTCAGCGCGTCGATGACCCCCGTGCTGTACGACGGGTCGTACGTGCCGTTGAAGGGCGTCGAAATGTCAGCGGCGATGTCGTCGTCGCTCGACATCTCGTTCGACATCCGCGGCGGGCTGCTCATGCGCCAGGTCCACCACTGGGCGGCGCTGCTCTTCGTCGCGGCCATCGGCCTGCACATGCTCCGGATCTACTTCACCGGCGCGTTCCGCAAGCCCCGCGAACTGAACTGGGTGATCGGCTTCATCCTCTTCATCCTGGCGATGGCCGAAGGATTCACCGGTTACTCCCTCCCCGACGACCTGCTCTCCGGAAACGGCCTGCGGATCATCGACGGGATGGTCAAGGGGATCCCGCTGATCGGCACCTGGATCTCGTTCCTGCTCTTCGGCGGCGAATTCCCGGGCGAGGCCATCATTGGGCGGCTCTACTCGCTGCATATCCTGCTGCTGCCGGCGATCATCGTCGCGCTGATCGCGATGCACCTCCTGTTCGTCGTCGTGCACAAGCACACGCAGTACCCCGGCGCGGGACGCACAAACCAGAACGTGGTCGGCTACCCGGTCCTCCCGGTCTACGCGGCCAAGGCCGGCGGCTTCTTCTTCATCGTCTTCGGCGTCGTGATGCTGATGGCGTCGTTGTTCACGATCAACCCGATCTGGAACTACGGACCATACGACCCCTCCCCCGTCTCCGCGGGAACCCAGCCGGACTGGTACATCGGGTTCGCCGACGGGGCCCTGCGACTGATCCCGCCGGGACTGGAATTCGTCTGGCTCGACCGCACGTATTCGTTCAACATCCTCATCCCCCTGGTCTCGCTCGGGTTGTTCATCCTCGTGGTGCTCATCTACCCGTTCATCGAGGCCTGGGTCACCGGGGACAAGCGCGAGCACCACATCCTCGACCGTCCACGGAACGCCCCGACCCGCACCGCCATCGGCGCGGCCGGTGTGACGTTCTACGCGGCCCTCTGGGCCACCGCCTCCTCCGACATCATTGCGACGCACTTCAGGGTCACGATAGAGGGCGTCATCCTCACGATGCAGTTCCTCACGCTCGTCGGCCCGTTCATCGCTTTCTTCATCGCCAAGCGGGTCTGCCTCGCCTTGCAGAAGAAGGACCGCGAGATCGTGCTGCACGGCTACGAGTCCGGTCGGATCGTGCGCCTCCCCGGCGGCGAGTACATCGAGGTGCACCAGCCGATCGACGAGTACGAGCGCTGGAAACTGGTCAGCTACTCCGACTACAAGCCGCTGATGATCCGCCCGAACGCCCAGGGAAAGATCACCGCCGGCCAGAAGCTCCGCGCCGGCATGTCGCGCTGGTTCTTCGAGGACCGGATCGAACCGGTCACAAGCACCGAGCTCGAACAGTCCCACGGCGACCACCACTGAGGCGAGCGCCTCAACAACAGATCGGGCATCGATGTCCCTCCAGACCCTGTCGGAGTGGCTTCGGTGCCCGATCTGTTTTCTCCCCCTCGAGCCCGGCGGGCCACTCATTCTCCGCTGCGCGAACGGCCACGCCTACGACGCGAACAAGCGTGGCTACGTCTCGCTGGCCGGCGGCTCCCGGCGCCTGATCGGTGACAGCGCGGCGATGCTCGACGCGCGTGACGAGTTCCTTGCCGCCGGGTGGTACGGGCCGCTCCGGGACAGCCTTGCCGAGTTGATCGTTCAGGAGAACCCGGCGACCGTGCTTGACGTCGGCTGCGGCACCGGATACTACCTCCGGGGCGTCCTGGCCAGGCTGCCCGGCACCCGGGCCCTTGGCATGGACCTCTCCCCCGTCGCGGTCGCACGCACGGTGGCCGGCGAGGACCGGATCGACGGCCTGGTGGCGGATGTCTGGGCGCCCATCCCCGTGCGTGACGACTCCGTCGACGTCATCCTCAACGTGTTCGCGCCGCGCAATCCTGCCGAGTTCCATCGCATGCTCCGGCCCGGCGGGCTGCTGGTTGTCGTGGTTCCGCAGGAGACCCACCTGCGGGAACTCCGCGATGCCGGGCTCGCGCTCGGCGTGCAGGCGAACAAGACGGCGGAGCTCACGGCGTCCCTCGACGCTGACTTCGTCCTCGAATCCCGGGCGACGTCATCCGAGCTGCTCACGCTCGGCCCCGGCCAGGTGGGCAGCCTGGTCGGAATGGGGCCGTCGGCCCACCACACGGATGCCGCCACTCTCGCCGACGAGCCGGACGCCGGGCGTCCCGTGACCGTCGCCTTCGAGCTTCTCGGGTTCCGCCGCCGCGGGTGAGTCCGGGGCGCGCCTGCTTCGCCGCCCGGGTACGCAAACGGCGCCCGGACAAGGTCGCGGACGCCGCAGCGGATGGCCGTGATCGGCCGTGGTTCGGGATCTAACGGGCGAACATGCCCCGGTAGTACTCGTACACCCAACCGACGAGGCAGATGACACCGAGCCCCAGGGCGATGATGGAGATCCACACGCCGACGGCCAGCCCGAGGAACAGCAGGGCTGCACTGCCGGCGAGCAGGATCGGCCACCAGCTCCACGGGCTGAAGAAGCCGACCTCGGGGTCGCCGTCGTCGATGTTCGAGTCCAGCCGGTCCTCGGGGAGCTCTCCGCCCTGCGCACTGTGCACCCGGCTGAGGTAGAACGCGACGAAGCTGGTGAACACGGCACAGAGTCCCAGGGCGAAGGTTCCCGCCCACTCAACGCTGTGCTGCTTGGGGTCGAGGAGACCCCACACGACATAGGCGACCGTCACGACGGTGAAGAAGCCCGCGAGGATCCAGAGCAGGTTGACGTTGGCTCTCATCTATTTCACCTTGTTCGAAGCTGCGTCATACGTGGGGGCATCCGGCGCGTCCTTGCCGGGTCCGATGCCAACGGTCATGGCCACCTCGGGGTGGTTCAGGTCGAAGGCGGGACGCTCGGAGCGGATGCGCGGGATCGAGGTGAAGTTGTGCCGCGGCGGCGGGCAGGACGTCGCCCACTCCAGCGAAGCGCCGAAGCCCCACGGGTCGTTCACGGTGACCAGCGGCGCCTTGCGGGCCGTGATGTACACGTTCAGGAAGAACGGGATCATCGAGACGGCGAGGATCATCGCGCCGATCGTCGACAGCTGGTTCATCCAGGTGAAGCCGTCCTCCGGGGAGTACGAGGCGTACCGGCGGGGCATCCCGACCACGCCCAGCCAGTGCTGCACGAGGAACGTCGTGTGGAAGCCGATGAACAGGAGCCAGAAGTGCCACTTGCCCAGGCTCTCGTTGAGCATCTTGCCGGTCCACTTGGGCCACCAGAAGTAGAACCCACTGAACATGGCGAACACGACGGTGCCGAAGATGACGTAGTGGAAGTGCGCCACCACGAAGTAGGTGTCGGACACGTGGAAGTCCAGCGGCGGCGACGCCAGTATCACGCCGGTCAGCCCACCGAACGTGAACGTGACCAGGAAGCCGAGGGCCCAGAGCATCGGAGTCTCGAAGGTCAGCGACCCACGCCACATGGTGCCGATCCAGTTGAAGATCTTCACCCCCGTCGGCACCGCGATGAGCATGGTCAACAGGGAGAAGAACGGCAGCAGCACGGAACCGGTGACGTACATGTGGTGCGCCCAGACCGCGACGGACAGTGCCGCGATGGAGATGGTCGCGTAGATCAGCGTCTTGTAGCCGAAGATCGGCTTGCGACTGAAGACCGGGAATACCTCGGACACGATGCCGAAGAACGGCAGGGCGATGATGTACACCTCGGGGTGGCCGAAGAACCAGAACAGGTGCTGCCAGAGGATGGCGCCGCCGTTGGCCGGGTCGTAGATGTGGGAGAGGAAGATCCGGTCGGAGGCCGCTGCGAGGAGCGCGGCAGCCAGCACCGGGAACGCCATCAGCACGAGGATGGAGGTGACCATCGTGTTCCAGGTGAAGATCGGCATCCGGAACATGGTCATGCCGGGCGCGCGCATGGTGATGATCGTCGTGATGAAGTTGACCGCGCCGAGGATGGTGCCGAAGCCGGAGAGCCCCAGGCCGACCATCCACAGGTTGCCGCCGACCCCGGGCGAGAACGTCGTGCTCGCCAACGGTTGGTAGGCGAACCAGCCGAAGGATGCCGCCCCCTGCGGGGTGAGGAACCCGCCGACGGCGATGAGGCTGCCGAAGAAGAACGCCCAGAAGGAGAAGGCGTTGAGCCGCGGGAACGCCACGTCTGGTGCGCCGATCTGGAGCGGCATCAGGGAGTTGGCGAATCCGAAGAACAACGGCGTCGCGAACATCAGCAGCATGATCGTGCCGTGCATGGTGAAGAGCTGGTTGTACTGCTCCTTGGTCTGCACGATCTGCAGGCCGGGCTCGAACAGCTGGGCCCTGATCACCAGGGCCATCACGCCGGCGAGGCAGAAGTAGACGAAGGAGGTGATCAGGTACATGTACCCGATGACCTTGTGGTCGGTGGAGGTGATCCACCGGACGAGGACATTGCCCTTGCGGTCCACGCCGGAGACGCGCCGGGGGGCGGCCGGTGCGGTGGGGGCGGTGGGAGCGGTCGTGGTGGTCATGGCCTAGTTGCCCTCCTGAACCGTCGGGGCGCTCGTGCCCGGAAGGTTTTGATTGCGCTTGTAATCGTTGTCGAGCTGGCCTTCGTTGCCGGCCACGCGCAGCGACTGGATGTAGGCGTCGTAGTCTGCCTCGGAGACGACCTTGACCTTGAACAGCATCAGGGAGTGGTACTCGCCGCACAGTTCGGCGCACTTGCCCGAGTAGGTGCCGATGCGCTCGGGGATGACCGACATGTAGTTGGTCTTGTCGGGGATCATGTCCTTCTTGTAGAGGAAGTCGATGACCCAGAATGAGTGGATGACGTCACGGGATTCGAGCGCGAGTTCGATCTTCTTGCCGATCGGGAGCACGAGGGTGGGGATCTCGGACTCGACCAGAGAGCCCTTGGGCCCGTTGAGGTCGGGCTGGCCCTGGATGCCTGCCGAGTAGACGTCGTCGGTGACGTAGTTGAAGTCCCAGGCCCACTGCTTGCCGATGACCTCGATCTTCACGTCGGGCGACTCGAAGCGCGCCTCGATGGCGGCCTGGTCACGGGCGGTGAAGGCGAAGAAGCCCAGCACGAGGATGAGCGGCACGACCGTGTAGAAGATCTCGATCGGCATGTTGTAGCGAAGCTGGACGGGCAGACCGGTCTGGCCCTTCCGACGGCGGTATACGACGACCGTCCAGATCATGAGGCCCCAGGTGATCAGGCCGATCACGAGCAGCACGATCCAGGACGTCGTCCACAGCCCGCCGATGCGGTCGGTCTGGTTGGTCACCGCCGGTTGACCCTCTTCGAAGCCGGGGAGAAAGCCGTGGAGCTGGGCTTGGGTGCACCCCGCCAGAACAATGGCCAACGACGCTGCAATCGGAATAGCAGCCCATCGGAGACGATGGTTTTTGCGCACCAGTAACCTTTCGGGAAGACTCGACGACACTTCACTGGAAGTGCATTTCTAGTTTCACAGCCTACTGCGAGAGACGGCGCGGCATGTGCATCAACGCGGCCGGGCGGATAACGAATTCGCCCCCAGTCACAGCATTTGCCCGCGACGTCCCCTGCCGAACCCAGACGCGCTGTGGCTCGCGTTCGTTCGGACGGGAGTCGCCGCCGGCAGCGGCGCGAGTCAGCTGAAGGAGTCTCCGCAGGCGCAGCTTCCACCGGCATTCGGGTTGTCGATCGTGAAACCCTGCTTCTGGATGGTGTCTTCGAAGTCGATGGATGCCCCGTCGAGGTAGGGCACGCTCATCTTGTCGACGACGACCTCGACCCCGTCGAAATCGACGAGGGCGTCGCCGTCGAGCACCCGCTCGTCGAAGTAGAGCTGGTAGATCAGGCCGGAGCAGCCTCCGGGCTGCACGGCGACGCGCAGACGCAGATCCTCGCGGCCCTCCTGGGCGAGCAGGCTGCGAACCTTTTGGGCGGCGGTGGCGCTGAGGCCCACGCCGTGGGCGGCGGTGCCTGTGCTGTTGGCGATGGTGTCGGTCATGCTGCTCCTCTTACTCTCGCGTCGGTACGGTCCCGTCACGTCGCTGCTGTCAATCGGTAGGGCCACGCGGTCCGGCCTGGGCCGGCACGCACGGGTCACCACAGTGATTCTACCGAGGGAAACGGTGAAATCGCCCTCGGAATTCCCGATCCGGCCGTGGACTTGACCGATCGGATCAGGAAGCCCCGGGCCGGACCGTCCGGTTGAGTCGGCCGAGCAGGAGTGCCTCGCCGAGGACGGCCCGTTTGAACACCCCCAGATGCAGGGACTCATTGGGGCTGTGCGCGCGCGAATCGGGGTCTTCGACACCGGTGACCAGGATCTGCGCCTCCGGGAAGACACGGACGAGGTCGGCGATGAACGGGATCGACCCGCCGACGCCGATGTCGACCGGCGCACGGCCCCAGGCTTCCGTCATGGCCAGCCGGGTTTCGGTGACGGCCCAGCCGCTCGTGTCGACGAGGAAGGCCTCCCCCGTATCGACGTCGTCGATCTCGATCTGGGCGCCGAACGGGACTTTCTCCCGCAGATGGGTCTCCAGGGCGGTGACGGCATCCGCTGCGGGCTGGCCGGGCGCGATCCGGGTGCTCAGCCGCACCGAGATGACAGGCGAGAGGGTGTTCGAGGCGTTGGCGACGGTCGGAGCGTCGATGCCGGTGATCGTGATCGACGGCTGCGACCAGATCCGGCCGAGCACGGATCCGTGGCCGATCGGGTGCACTCCGGCGGACAGCCCGGTCTCCTGGCGGAGCTGGGCCTCCGAGTAGTCGGGTGTGACCGCGTCGTGGCTGGTCAGTCCGGCGACCGCCACCGAACCGTCGGCCGCGTACAGGGTGTTCAGGAGACGGACGGTGGCCATCATCGCGTCGGGGACGGCTCCGCCGAACATGCCGGAGTGGGACGCGTGGTCCAGGGTGCGGACCGTGAGCCTGAAGGTGACGTTACCGCGCAACGCGATCGTCAGCGCGGGGGTGTCGATGTCCCAGTTGTTGGAGTCGGCGACCACGATGGCGTCGGCGCGCAACGCCTCCCGGTTCTCCTCCAGGAACGTGGCGAAGGACCTGCTGCCGAATTCCTCCTCCCCCTCGATGAAGAGGGCGATGCCGAGGTCGAAGTCGGGTCCTTCCGCCTCGACGAGGGCACGAATCGACGCAATATGGGCCATGACACCCGCCTTGTCGTCGGCGGCCCCGCGCCCGTAGAGACGGTTGCCGCGCACGGTCGGTTCGAAGGGCAGCGATTCCCAGTCCGCGTCGTTGCCGGGAGGCTGCACGTCGTGGTGGGCGTAGAGCAGCACCGTCGGGCGCCCGTTCCGGGCAGCCCGGGTGGCGAGCACGGCCGGCTGGCCCAGTTCGGCGCCGCCGGGGATGCCGGCCTGCTTGACCTCGACGGTGTCGAACACCCCGAGACCCCGGGCGAGTTCGGCCACCATCTCGGCGCTCCGCGCCACCTGGCCACGGTCGAACCCATCCCAGGACACCGACGGGACCCGCACGAGGGCGCACAGGTCCGCGATCGTCGTCGGCAGGCCCCGCTCCACTGCCGCACGGATGCCGGCTCCGGCCAGTATCGACGAATTCGGTTCTGTTTCTGGAGTATCGGTCATCGGGTAATCTTAAGCCAACCAAGTGCAAGGAACTGATGTGGCTAAGCCTGTGAACCCAGACGCACAACCCTCCGCGGAGACCGTGGAGGAGACGAAGGCACGCCTCGCGGCCGGCAAGGGGCAGGCGACGCCCAGCCGGAAACAGCAGGAGGCGCTGAACAAGCGACCGCTGGTGCCGGATGACCGCAAGCTCGCGGCCAAGCAGGCCAGGGGCAAGGCGGCAGAGGCCAGGGACCGCGCCAGGCTCGGCATGGCTGCCGGGGACGACAAGTTCCTCCCGCAGCGCGAGCGTGGCCCGCAGAAACGGTTCGTGCGTGACCACGTCGACGCGCGCTTCAACGTCGGCGAGTTCATGATCCCGGTGATGTTCCTCGTCATCCTGCTGACGTTCTTCCCGGACCCGATGGTGCAGACGTACGGCATCCTCGCGCTCTGGGCGTTCTTCCTCGTCGCCGTCGTCGACTGCGTCATCCTGGGCTATACCCTCACCCGCAAGGTGAAGGCGAAGTTCGGCGAAGACAAGGCCGAGCGGGTTCGCTGGTACGCGGCGATGCGTGCGCTGCAGCTGCGTCCGATGCGCCTGCCCAAGCCGCAGGTCAAGCGCGGCCAATACCCCGCCTGAACGCCGCCGCCGGGTCGGCGCCCGCACTGCGGGCCCGATCTCAGGCGGAGTGCGCGCCGAACCGGATCAAGGGGACCCGGAGTTCCTCGTCGGTCAGCGACCCATGCTGGCCGACCATCTGACGTGCCGACTGGTTTGGTTCGCGTGAGTCGTAGTAGGCGACCAGCTTGCGCGCGGCGACGATGACGTCTCCGATCCGCGGGAGCACCTCCGCCGCGACCGCGCCGAACAGTCCGGCCTCCACGGCCTCGTCCCGAGTGAACACCCAGGCACGGTCACCCTCGGTCTCCCGCCACGAATCAGCCAGGGCCGGCGCCTCATCCACCCGAGCCGGGTCCAGGTAGAGCTGCAGGCACCGGGGGTCTCCCCCGATGTGGCGCACGCCCCCGACGAGCTCGGGAACGGTGTCGAAGAGCACATGCCTGGTTGCCGGGACGTCGATGACCCCGTGGTCGGCGGTCAGCAGCAGTCCCTCGTCGCGTTTCAGGCCGGCGGCGAACCGCGCCACCGCGGCGTCGAGGGCCTCCAACTCGGCCAGCCATCTGGCGGACTCCCATCCGTGCGCGTGCGCGGCCATGTCCAGCTCGGGAATGTACAGGTAGACGAGCGCTCTCGGCTCGGAGTCGAGGAGCGCGCGGGCGGCCTCGAAACGTTCCGCCAGGCTCTCCGCGGCGACGTAGCGCGCGCCACGCAATACCGCCAGGGTGAAACCGGAGGCCGTGTAGCGCTTCGGCCCGATCGCGAAGCTGGGCACCCCGTCATCGGCGGCGCGTTCGAAAACCGTGCGTTCCCGCTGCCAGAGCGCCGGATCCATGCCGTCATCCCATCCGGTCAGCTGGTTCACGACCCGATCCCTGGCCTCGTCGCGCACCCGGTAGCCGACCAGGCCATGGCGCCCCGGCTCGACGCCGGTCGTGAGCGTGGCGATTCCGGCGGCCGTCGTGGCCGGGAAGACGCCGTCGAGCACGCCGGCCTTCGTGAGGTGGGAAAGGAGGAAGCGCGCATGGCCGGCGCGCGCCCGGAGCTGGCCGACCCCAAGCCCATCGGCCAGCACCACGACGGTCCGGGCGGTGGACCCCAGGCCGAGGACGTTCGGCCGGCCCCGGATCGCGGACAGGGAACTTGTCAGAACGTCGGCAAGCCGCAGGGCACTGAATTGGCGGGCCGGTAGCATGGGGGGCATCCGGCCAATTCTGACATAGACCCAGGCCGCACGTTCCAGCGCCCACCCGAAAGTGCCTGCCCCAAGCCAGCACGCCTCAACAGGATTCACGAATGAGCCGTTCAAACAGCACGCCGCCCGCCGACTTCACCGAACGCATCGAAGACGTCGACGTGTCGACGGAGATGCAGGGGTCCTTCCTCGAGTATGCCTACTCGGTGATCTACTCCCGTGCGCTGCCCGACGCGCGGGACGGGCTCAAGCCCGTGCAGCGCCGCATCCTCTATCAGATGAGCGAAATGGGCCTCCGCCCAGACCGCGGGCATGTCAAGAGCGCCCGGGTGGTCGGCGAGGTGATGGGCAAGCTGCACCCCCACGGCGACACGGCGATCTACGACGCCCTCGTGCGGATGGCGCAGGCGTTCACCCTGCGGGTGCCCCTGATCGACGGCCACGGCAACTTCGGTTCCCTGGACGACGGCCCGGCCGCGCCGCGCTACACGGAGGCCCGCCTGGCCGCCCCGGCCCTCGCCATGACGGAGAACCTCGAC
Source organism: Cryobacterium fucosi (assembly GCF_004403515.1). Lineage (GTDB taxonomy): Bacteria > Actinomycetota > Actinomycetes > Actinomycetales > Microbacteriaceae > Cryobacterium > Cryobacterium fucosi. The sequence goes on from NZ_SOHH01000078.1 coordinate 14,773, forward strand.
GAGGACGTCGTCGACTTCGTGCCCAACTACGACAACCAGCTCACCCAGCCCGACGTGCTGCCCGCGGCGTACCCGAACCTGCTGGTCAACGGGGCGAGCGGCATCGCCGTCGGGATGGCGACGAACATGGCGCCGCACAACCTGATCGAGGTCGTCGGCGCCGCCCGGCACCTGCTGGCGTACCCGGACGCCACTCTCGAAGACCTGATGGAGTTCGTACCCGGTCCCGACCTGCCGACCGGCGGCACCATCGTCGGCCTGGCCGGGATCAAGGACGCCTACGCCACCGGCCGCGGCAGTTTCAAGACCAGGGCCCGCGTCTCCGTCGAGTCGATCACCGCCCGCAAGGCGGGCCTGGTGGTCACCGAGCTGCCCTACCTCGTCGGCCCGGAGCGGGTCATCGAGAAGATCAAGGACGGGGTGAACTCGAAGAAGCTCAGCGGCATCTCGGATGTCACCGACCTCACGGACCGCACCAAGGGGCTGCGCCTCGTCATCGGCATCAAGACCGGGTTCAGCCCCGAGGCGGTGCTCGAGCAGCTGTACCGGGTCACCCCGCTCGAGGACTCGTTCAACATCAACGCCGTCGCCCTCGTCGACGGCGGCCCGCAAACCCTCGGCCTGCGCGAACTGCTCATGGTCTACGTCGGCCACCGGATTCAGGTTGTCACCCGGCGGTCGGCGTACCGCCTGGCCCGCCGCAAGGAACGCCTGCACCTGGTCGAGGGTCTCCTCGTGGCCATCCTCGACATCGACGAGGTCATCCAGGTGATCCGCGCCAGCGACGACAGCGAGCAGGCCCGCACCCGCCTGATCGACGTGTTCGACCTGAGCCAGATCCAGGCCGAGTACATCCTCGAACTCCGGCTGCGCAGGCTGACGCGGTTCTCCCGGATCGAGTTGGAAACCGAGCGCGACCAGCTGCTCGCGGAGATCGCCGCACTCGAGAAACTTCTCGGCAGCAAGCAGGCCATCCGCACCCTGGTGTCCGACGAGCTCGCGTCCGTGGCCGAACGCTTCGGTACTCCGCGGCGAACCGTGCTCACCGAGGCGAGGCCGAGCATCGCCGGCGCCGCCGCGAAGCGCACGGCCGCGATACTCGAGGTCACCGACACCCCAACCCGGCTCTACCTCAGCACGACCGGCCGGATCGCCCGGGTCGACCTTCCCTCCGCGGATGAGCCGTTGACCGAGCGGATCGTCCCGGCGCAGCGCCGCAGCAAGCACGACGCGATCCTGTCCAGCCTGGACACGACGAGCCGCACCGAGGTCGGCGCCGTGACCAGCCTGGGGCGCCTCATCCGGTTCTCCCCCGTCGACCTGCCCGTGATGCCCCCGACCTCGATCCAGCTGGCCGCGGGCGTGCGCATCGGGGACTACCTTGCCCTGCCGTACAAGGAGGAGAAGGTGCTCGCCCTGGTCTCCCTCGACTCCGACCAGGCGATCGCGCTCGGCACCCGCTTCGGCATCGTGAAGCGCGTCACCCCGGGAGATTGGGCGAACAAGCCCGACTTCGAGATCATCGCCCTGAAGCCGAAGGATGTCGTCGTCGGCGCCGCCCAGGGTCCCGAGGCCGACGAACTCGTCTTCGTCGCCTCCGACTCGCAGCTGCTCCGTTTCCCCGCAGGGTCAGTGCGCCCGCAGGGCCGAACAGCTGGTGGCATGGCCGGGATCAAGCTCGCGGGCGACACCCAGGTGATCTACTTCACCAGCCTGGCCCCGGACGCAGCCGAGTCCGCCGTGGTCGCCACGATCGCGACCGGCAGCCAGACGCTCGCCGGGACGGATCCCGGCAGCGCAAAGGTGTCCGACTTCTCCGAATACCCGGCCAAGGGCCGCGCCACCGGTGGCGTGCGATCGCACCGATTCCTCAAGGGCGAGGACACGGTGTCCGTCGCCTGGGTCGGGCCGCTTCCGGCCCGCGCCGTCGGCCCCGACGGGTCGCCTCGTTCCCTCCCCGAGACCGGCTCCCGCCGCGATGCCTCCGGCGCGATGCTCGACGCCGTGGTCGGTTCGATCGGTGCCCAGATCGGCACCCAGATCGGCTGACCCCCCGGGCCTCGGCTAAGGTGGCGGCATGACCCGGCTTCGTGACGCATCCATCCTTGTCGTCGGCGCCTCGGGCGGCCTCGGTCGTGACATCGCCCGCCTGCTGGCCGACCAGGGGGCGCGGCTGATCCTCAGCGGACGGGACCGGGACAGGCTCGAGGCCCTGGACCTTCGCTGGCCCATCATCACCGCCGACCTCGCCGACCCGGCGGAAATCGTCGATCTGGTCGCCCGGGCGACGGATGTCACCGGTCGCCTCGACGGCATCGTGAACGCCGCGGGCGTCGTCGCCTTCGGAGCGGCGACCGAGGTGACCGACGCGACCCTGGATCGGCTCTTCGCCGTGAACACCCTCGCCCCGATCCGGCTGTTGCGCGCAGCCCGCCAGGGGCCCTGGCCGACTCCGCCGCCGCGGGGCGTCGTCCCTTCGTGGTGACGCTGAGCGGGGTCGTGAGCGAAAGCCCCACCGCCAACCTGGCCGCCTACTCCGCGTCGAAGGCCGCCCTGGCGGCCTTCGACAAGGCCGCGGGCAGGGAACTGCGCCGAACCGGCATCCGAATTCTCGACGCCAGACCGGGCCACACCGAAACCGGCCTGTCCGTGCACCCGATCGCCGGAGAGGCGCCACGGCTGCCCGCCGGTCACTCGCCGGCACTGGTCGCCCGACGCATCGTCGACGCGATCCTGGCCGATGAGCCCGACCTGCCGAGCACGGCATTCACCGTTCCGGCGGGAAGCCCGTCCCCGGACGGAACCGGCTCCGGCGCCTAGACGTCGATCCGGTCGCGGCTGAGCTTGTCCGAGCTGTCAATGATGAACTCCTTGCGCGGGGCGACATCGTTGCCCATCAACAGTTCGAACACCTTACCGGCCATTTCCGCATCGGCCACCCTGACCCGGCGGAGCGTGCGATGCGCGCGTTCCATCGTGGTGGTGGCCAGCTGGTCGGCATCCATCTCGCCGAGCCCCTTGTACCGCTGGATCGGGTCCTGGTAGCGCTTGCCCGTCTTCTTCAACCCGGCGAGGACGGCGTGCAGTTCGGGCTCCGAATAGGTGTAGATGGTTTCGTTGGGCTTGCTGCCCGGGTTCAACACGACGACCCGGTGCAGCGGGGGCACGGCGGCGAAGACACGTCCCTCGGTGATCATCGGCCGCATGTACCGGAAGAAGAGGGTCAGCAGGAGGGTGCGGATGTGGGCGCCGTCGACATCCGCGTCGCTCATGATGATGACCTTGCCGTACCGGGCCGCGGACAGGTCGAAGCTGCGACCTGAACCGGCGCCGATCACCTGGATGATCGACGCGCACTCCACGTTGGAGAGCATGTCGGACACGGAGGCCTTCTGCACGTTCAGGATCTTCCCCCGGATCGGCAGGAGGGCCTGGTGCTCGCTGTCCCTGGCGAGCTTCGCGGTGCCGAGCGCCGAGTCGCCCTCCACGATGAACAGCTCGCTGGTGGTCACGTCGTTGCTGCGGCAGTCGACCAGCTTCGCCGGGAGGGAGGAACTCTCGAGCGCGTTCTTGCGGCGCTGGGTTTCCTTGTGCGCCCGGGCGGAGATGCGGGACTTCATTTCGGCCACGATCTTGTCGAGCACGACGGCCGCCTGGGTCTTGTCGTCACGTTTCGTGGACACGAACCGCTCGTTCATGGCCTGGGCGACGACGTTGGCGACGATGGCGCGCACGGCCGGTGTTCCGAGCACTTCCTTGGTCTGGCCTTCGAACTGCGGCTCCGGAAGCCGCACCGTGAGCACGGCCGTCAGGCCGGCCATCACGTCGTCCTTCTCCAGCTTGTCGGAACCCATCTTGAGGCGGCGTGCGTTCAACTCCACCTGGGAGCGCAGGAATTTCAGCAGCCCGGCGTCGAAACCGGCCTGGTGGGTGCCACCCTTCGGCGTGGCGATGATGTTCACGAAGCTGCGGACGACGGTGTCGTAGCCGGTTCCCCAGCGGAGCGCGATGTCGACGGCGCAGTCCCGGGTCAGCTCCGTCGGCACCATGGCCCCCTTGTCCGTCAGCACGGGGACGGTCTCGGTGAAGCTGCCGTTTCCGGTCAGCCGCCAGGTGTCGGTGATGGCGGTGTCGGTCGCGAGGTGGTCGACGAATTCCGAGATGCCGCCCTCGAATTGGAACGACTCGTGAATGGTCTCCGCGGTGCGCTGGTCGTCGATGTCGATGGCGAGGCCGGGGACGAGGAACGCGGTCTGCCTGGCCCGGTCGAGGAGTTCCTCGGTCTGGAAGGCGGCCCCCCTGGTGAAGATCTGCCGGTCGGCCCAGTAACGCACGCGGGTTCCGGTGACCCCGCGCTTCACCTTCCCGATCACGCGGAGCTCGCTCTGCTTCTCGAAGGGAGTGAACGGCGCGTCGGGGCTCTTCTCCCCCGTGTCGGCGAAGACCCCGGGTTCGCCCCGGTGGAATGACATCGCCCACGTCTTGCCGTCGCGGTCGACCTCCACGTCGAGACGCTCTGACAGGGCGTTCACCACGGATGCGCCGACACCGTGCAGGCCACCGGACGCCGCATACGATCCGCTGCCGAACTTGCCGCCGGCGTGCAGCTTCGTGAAGACGACCTCGACCCCGGTCAGCCCCGTCTTGGGCTCGATGTCCACCGGCACGCCGCGCGCGGTGTCCCTGACCTCGACGCTCTCATCCGCGTGGAGGACGATGTCGATCCGGGAACCGAATCCGCCCAGCGCCTCGTCGACCGAGTTGTCGATGATCTCCCAGAGGCAGTGCATCAGGCCGCGGGAGTCGGTCGAACCGATGTACATTCCCGGGCGCTTGCGAACCGCCTCGAGCCCTTCGAGGACCGACAGGTGGCGGGCGGAATAGTCTGAAGAACTCACAACTGTCAAGAATACCGACCGGAAGGGCCGTGGCTCCCCAGCAACACCCGGCCCAAATCGGCTACGCGGTGAGCGAAATGCAACCAAACGGAGTCGAAAACCTGAGCAGACCGTGTTTACATGGAGCACAGGTTAAATTGGTATCACTTGGTATCAGTCTGGAGGAGGAAAGCATGTCCCAGATCGCAACCGGAAATGGTGCCATCGACCAACGTCCCGTCGACGGGCAGAACGCCCCTCACCAGCTCACCGCGGCCGACCGCTGCGACGCTTGTGGCGCGCAGGCCTACATCCGAGTCGTCGTCAACAACAGCGAACTGATGTTCTGCGCCCACCACGGCCGCAAGCACCAGGAAAAGCTCGCGGCCATCGCCGAGAGCTGGCACGACGAGTCGAGCCGTCTCCTCGAGGATCAGCGCTCCTAGTCCTTCGTCGGCAACCAGATGCTGCCGGCGGCGCGGACGACTTCGGTCGTTCGCGCCGCTTTCACGTGCGGATGCCGGTGTCCGGGTGCGACCGGCCGCAGCCCGGGTTGTCCGCCGCAGGCTACTCCGCGGTGAGTCCAAGCCGCACCGCGATGTCATTGCGTGCGGCTTTCGCTATCTCATCGACCGTGGCGGCTTGTTCGCCCGGCACGTACTCCGCGCCGGAGCGGGCCAGCGCCGTGCGGAGCAGATGGTCGGCGAGAGCGGGGTTCCTGGCGAGCACCGGGCCGTGCAGGTGGGTGCCGAACAGGTTCCCCATGACGAGGCCCTCGACGCCGGTGCCGCCGGGGACAGGTCCGTTCCCTGTCCCGGAGCGCACCCGGCCGAGCGGTGACGCCTCGGCGCCGACATAGCCGCGGGCGTGGTTCTCGAAGCCGACCAGCCGGCCGAGCCGGGAGTCGACGATGAGGTCGTCCGTGGCGCGTTCGGGCAGCGGAACCGCGCGCCCGGTGACGATTCCGAGGCCCTCGACGATGGCGCCGTCGCCGAGCTCGATGCCCCAGCTGAGCAATTCCCACCCGGTGCCGACGGCCAGGATGGGGATCCCGGCCGCGCACCAGCCGCGGAGTTGCTCCGTCATCGTGGCAAGGATGTCGCGCACGGCAGTCAACCCGGTGTCCGAGCCTGAACCGATCACGACGAGGTCGACCTGCTCCGGCAGGTCGGCGACTGTGCGCACCGGGGCGATGTCCGCGTCGAAGCCGGCCCAGCGGGCGCGCTGTGCGAGCACCCGGGCGTTCGCGGCATCGCCGTTGCTGCCGAGGAGTTCGGGCAGCACGGAGACGATGGTGAGCGCGCGCATCAGTCCCGCCCTGCCTTGTTGGAGACGAGCCCGAGGTGGGCCCGGGTCCGGCGCATCGAGTCGGCTGAGAAGATGATCGTTTTCAGTCCGATCCGGGGGTCGGGGAGGGCGAGGAAGTCGTCGAGGGCACGCCCCAGGTCCGGCTCGATCCGGTCGATGGCGACGTCGTCGTAGGCAAGTTGCAGGGCGATCTCCTGCGCTTTCGAGCCGGAGGCGAAGAGCACCCGGCCGAGCCCCGACGTGTCGACGGGCCAGAAGTAGGACGGGTCGCGGACATCCGAACCGATCGCGATCAGGATCTGGTCGGTTCCCGCCGCGAGGCTGTCCACGTTCAGCTGGAAGCTCGCGGGATTCTGCACGAGAACGAATTCAACCTTCCGGCCGCGCACGGTGACGACCTCGCCCCGGCCGAAAACGGGCGGGATCGCCGAGATGGCCGCGACCGCGACGGCAGGGTCGAACCTCTCGCCCAACACCGCCTGCGCGGTGCTGAGGGCGGTCAGCGCGTCGACGGCATAGTGGGTTCCGCGGGCGGGCAGGCCCATGGCGCGCGGGACGCCGTCGACCAGCACGGTGGCGTCGCGGCCGTCGACCGAGGTGAGGAGCATGCCGTCCGCAGAGGAAAGCCGGTGGTCAGCGGTCACGCTGTAGCCGAGCCCGCGCGGATTCGCAGCGAGGACATCGCCGGACACGCCGTAGCGGGACACCGCTACGGTGCCCTCGAGGTGCAGTGCCAGGTCCACCAGGTATTGGTCGTCGGCATTCACGACGACGGTTCCGGTGGCTCGGGACGCGATCTTGCCGAGCATGGCAGCGACCATCTCGGAGTTGTGGAATCGGTCGATCTGGTCGACCATCACGTTCGTCAGCGCGACGACACGGGGTTTCAGCGATCCCGAGATCAGGGCGCCGTGGCCCTCGTCCATCTCCAGCACCGCCACGTCGCCGCCGATGCGGCCGGACAGGCTGGCCCGCTCAAGCAGCGCCGAGGTGAGCCCCTGGCTGATGTTGGCCGTTGACTCGTTCGTGAACACGCCGAGGCCGTGCGCCCGGAGTGCTGCGACCAGCATCTTCGTGGTGGTGGACTTGCCGCTCGACCCGGTCACGATGACCAGACCGCCAGGGAAGCCGTTCAGAGTCCGGGCCAGGAATCCCGGCGCGATGGTGTTGACCACAAGACCGGGGATCGCAGATCCCCCGCCCGGCTTCCGCCACCTCGCCAGGAGTCGAACGATCCGGCCGACGAGTATCGCCGGTGCGTAGCGCACGCGGCCGCCTATTCGAGGTAGTCGCGTAGTGACTGCGACCGGGAGGGGTGGCGCAGTTTCGCCATGGTCTTCGACTCGATCTGACGGATGCGCTCGCGCGTCACCCCGAACGTGTCGCCGATCTGGTCGAGCGTCTTCGGCATCCCGTCGCCGAGGCCGAAGCGCATGCGGATCACACCCGCCTCCCGTTCGGACAGGGAGTCGAGGAGGCTTTCCAACTGCTTCTGCAGCATCGTGAACCCGACGGCGTCCGCGGGGACGACCGCTTCGGTGTCCTCGATCAGGTCGCCGAATTCGCTGTCGCCGTCCTCGCCCAGCGGGGTGTGCAGCGAGATCGGTTCACGACCGTACTTCTGCACCTCGACGACCTTCTCGGGCGTCATGTCCAGTTCACGGCTCAGTTCTTCGGGCGTGGGCTCACGGCCCAGGTCCTGCAGCATCTGCCGCTGCACGCGGGCCAGCTTGTTGATGACCTCCACCATGTGCACCGGGATGCGGATGGTGCGGGCCTGGTCGGCCATGGCGCGGGTGATCGCCTGGCGGATCCACCAGGTGGCGTAGGTGGAGAACTTGAAGCCCTTGGTGTAGTCGAACTTCTCGACCGCCCGGATCAGGCCCAGGTTTCCCTCCTGGATGAGATCGAGGAACTGCATCCCTCGACCGGTGTAACGCTTGGCGAGGGAGACGACGAGACGGAGGTTGGCACCGAGGAGGTGGCTCTTCGCCCGAGCACCGTCCTTGGCGACCCACTGCAGTTCCCGGCCGAGGGCGCTCTTCTTCTCAGAGTCGGTCATCACCGCCATCTTGTCTTCGGCGAACAGGCCGGCTTCGATGCGCATCGCGAGCTCGACCTCTTCGGCCGCGTTCAACAGTGCGACCTTTCCGATCTGCTTCAGGTAGTCCTTGACCGGGTCGGCGGTCGCACCCGTGATGGCGCTGGAGTAGACGGGGACTTCGTCGTCGTCGTCGACGAGGGAGAGCACGAGGGCTCCGCTGGGGAGCGGCTCGGCCGCGGCCGCCCGCTTCTTGCCCTCTTCGTCCGTGTCGTCGTCGTCGGAGTCCGTGTCCTCGCCGGCAGGGTGCTCATCGTGGTCGTCCGACCCCGCGGCGGCCTTGGTCTTGGTGGCCGCGGCGCGCTTGCGCGGCGCCGGTTTCTCCTCGCCGGCAGCGTTCGCTGCCAGGGCGGCGGCGGCCTTCGCGGCGGCGGCCTTGGTGAGCGGCTTCTTCACGGCGGCGGCCTTGGTGAGCGTCTTCTTCACGGCGGCGGCCTTGGCGGGGGCCGTGACGGCCGCGGAATCAGCCTCTGCCACGCCGGGCGTGGTCGCGGTGGTTTCTTCGCTTGGCTCGGATTTTGTGCGGGTTGCCATTCGAACACCTCTCATGCCGTGGCGCTGTCGCCGGCGGCGCTGCCAGGGCGAATCGGCCGAAGTGGATCTGGCCGGTTCAACACCTGGGCAGTGTGGATTTTGGGCAGTACGAGGACCCATGTCAAGTCCCGGGCTAATCGCAACGACAAGATTGTCGATGCTCCCAGGACCAGAACGGGCCCTATTGACAATTATTGCATGGTTTGTGTATGAGGCAAGCCAGGCGCATCCTATTCCGGCCGCCTCCGCCGGCGCCACGCACGGGCCGCCGCCACCCAGATCGGTGCGACTTCGATTCCCTCGTCATCGGAGAGCCGCCGGCGCGTCCGCGCCCTGGCCCTCAGCAGGAAGACCACCCCCAGTCCGACAACCAGGTACTGCACGGAGAACGCCAGCCGGAACGAATCGAGGGAGTACAGGTCGCTCGTTCCGCCGGCGGCGACCCGCCAGCCATCCTGAAGGTCGAGCAGAAGCCCGATCAGGTAGACCATCACGAAGCTCGCGGTGAACCCGCCCACGTTGACGACGCCGTTGGCGGAGCCGTGGCTGCGCTGGGGATTGAACGTGCGGGCGAAGTCGAATCCGATCAACGAACCGGGCCCGCCGATCCCCAGGGCCACCAGCAACACGACCACCAGCCACAACGGGGGCGTCGCCGGCCAGAGCAGGACAAATGCCCAGGCCGTGCCCATCAGCGAGACCACGGCGAGAACGATGTTGCTGCGCCGCAACGGGTACCGTGCCGTCAGGATTCCGAGGATGGGTCCGGCGATCACCCCGGCCCCGACCAGGACCATCAGCATCCCTGCCGCGAAGGACGGGTCGTAGTCGAGGCCGTAGACCATGAAGGGGAAGCCCCAGAGGAGGCTGAAGACGGTTCCGGAGGACTGGGTCACATAGTGGGACCAGAACCCCAGCTGGGTGCCCGGCCGCTTGAAACTGTGCTTGAGCAGGGCGAGCGCCGCGGCCCAGCTGGCCGGACGGTCCTCGGCCAGGACACCGGCCGGGCGGTCCTGCACGACGATGATCACCACGACCAGCGCGACGACCGCGACGGATGCCGCTGACACGAACGCGGCCGTCCAGCCCCAGGTGTGCAGCACCCAGGCCAGGGGCACGGCCGACATGACCTGGCCCAGCTGGCCGATGTTGCCGAGCCACTGGGAGAGCTGCGGCACGCTCCGGCCGGAGAACCAGGAGCCGATCAGCCGGATCATGGAGATGAAGATCGTGGCATCGCCGGCCCCCACGAGGATCCGGCCGACCACCGCCACCCCGATGGTCGGCGCGAAGGCCAGGGTGAGCTGCCCACCCACCATCAGCGCGGTGCCGGAGATGACGAGCACCCTGGGGCCGTACCGGTCGATCAGCACGCCCACCGGAACCTGGGCGGCGGCGTAGACCACCAGCTGCACCACCGCGAGGCTGGAGAGCACCGCGGCCGAGCCGCCGAACCGTTCCGTTGCGGCGACCCCGGCGACGCCGAGGGACGAGCGCTGCAATACGGCGGACAGGTACGCGAACGACCCGATGGAGAAGATCAACCAGGATCGACGCGAGTTCATTGCCCCCAACTTACCCGCGCTGGGAGACGGAACGGTCGGGTGCTCCGGCGGGCGGTGCGCACCGAGGTGCTGACCGCGCAGCTCACGCGGGCGGGCCGTCGTCCCGACTGCGGCGGGTGGCCAGGAAGTTCTCGAGTTCGGCGGCGATCTCGTCCGCGCTGGGAAGTTCGCCCGCCTCGTCGGTCAGCGGCGACCGCAGGGTGCTTCCCTCCATATAGGCGTCATACCGCTCCTCGAGCGTCCCGACGAGTTTGGCGAGTTCGGGGTTGTCGTGCACCTGCTCGTCGATCCTCGCCACGAAATCACGGTTCTGTTCCCTGAGCTTGTCGGACGGGAAGATAAGCCCGGTCGCCGCGCTCGTGCTCTCCAGGGCAGAGAGAGCCGTGGACGGGAATTCGGTGTCGGCCAGGTAGTGCGGCACGAGCAGGACGAAGCCGACGACGGATGCCCCGCTCTCCTGCAGCCGGAACTCGACCAGGTGGAGGGCGTTGGCCGGCACCTGTGTGTGCGGCCTCCAGACGGACATGCTCTCAATCAGGTCCGAACGGTTGCCGCTCACGGTGACGCCGATCGGACGGGTGTGCGGCACCGGCATCGGGATCGCGTGCACCCAGGTGGTCGAGGACACTTTGAAGCGCCGTACCAATTCGAGCACCGCCGCCGTGAACTGCTCCCAGCGGAAGTCGGGTTCGAAGCCGGCCAGGAGCAGGAACTGCTGCCCGATCTCGTCACGGGCCAGGTACAGCCTCAGGGTGGGCGGCCGGTAGTCGGTGAGGTGGTCCTGGTCGAAGTAGATGATCGGGCGGCGTGCCCGGTAGTCGAGGAGGACATCGGCGTCGAATCCGGCGATCGCCGAGTGCTCGAGGGTGTTGCGCAGGTATTCCGTGAATTGCGACACCGCGCCCCCGGCATCCGCGAAGCCGGTCAGCCCCGCGACCAGGTGCAGGCCCTCCGGGACGCGCTCGGCATCAGCGGTCAACTCGTAAAGGTCACCAGGATCGCGCATGTCGTTAACTCTAAACGTCAATATCCGTGCGTCGAAGGAATCGGTCGCCGCGCCGTGGTGCCGAGAGCGAACAGACCGCCCCGTAGCATCGAGGGATGACCGTTCCCCGCCTCACCGTGTCCGCACAGCCCGCAATCGACGCCGACGTCGACGTCCTGATCATCGGGGCGAGCTCCTCCGGCGAAACCGCCGTGTTGTTCGCAGACCCTGCCTTCGACGGCCTGTCGGCGCAACTCGCTTCCCTCGGCGTGACCGGCGCCCGGGACCAGCTCGTGCGTCTGCCTGCCTCGGTGGGTGCGGCCCGCAGCATCGCCATCATCGGGATCGGACAGGAGCCGACGGCCGACGCCCTGCGCCACGCGGCCGGATCCGCCGTCCGCCAGCTCACCGGGGTCTCCTCGGTCGCGTTCGCGTTCCCGACCACCACCGCAGAGGATGCAGAAGCGGTCCTGGAGGGCGCGGCGCTCGGCGCGTACTCGTTCACGACCTACCGGCACAGCTCACTGGCCGCCACCAAGCTCCCGGCCGGAAACATCGTCATGCACACCGGACTTGACCTGGGCGATGCCCCCACCCGTGTCGGCATCGTCGCGGACGCGGTGAGCCTGATCAAGGACCTCGTCAACACTCCCCCGTCCGATCTCTACCCCGAGTCCCTCGCCCGGCTCGCCGTCGAGGCGGTCGACGCCCAGCCCGGCCTGCCGATCGAGGTGCGGGTGTGGAACGAGGACCAGCTCGTCGCCGACGGCTTCGGCGGGATCGCCGGCGTCGGCCAGGGTTCGACCCGGCCGCCGCGCCTGGTCAAGGTCACCTACTCGCCGGCCGGGGCGACCAGACACCTCGCCCTCGTCGGCAAGGGCATCACCTTCGACACCGGCGGACTCTCGCTGAAGCCGCCGGCATCCATGGTGGGCATGAAGTACGACATGACCGGGGCAGCCACCGTCCTGGCGGCCACTCTCGCCGCCGCCCGCCTCGAGCTCGACCTGAAGGTCACCGCGTGGCTCTGCATCGCCGAGAACATGCCGTCCGGGTCGGCGATCCGGCCCAACGATGTGCTCCGGATCCGCGGCGGCCAGACCGTTGAGGTGCTGAACACCGACGCGGAGGGCCGCCTGGTGCTCGCGGACGGCCTCGTCGCGGCCGGTGAAGAAGCGCCCGACGCCATCATCGACGTGGCCACCCTGACCGGGGCGGCCATCGTCGCCCTCGGCACCCGGTACTACGCGGTGATGGGCGACGACACGATGGTCGCCAGGGTCCTCGACGCAGGAAAGGCCGTCGGCGAGCAGGCCTGGCCGATGCCGCTGCCCGACGAACTTCGCCCCCTCCTCAGCTCCGACGTCGCGGACATTGCGAATGCGAAGATCGGCAGCGCCGCAGGAGGAATGCTGCTGGCCGGAGTGTTCCTCCGTGAGTTCATCGGCACCCGCGGCGAGGGCGACGACGCGGTGAAGATCCCGTGGGCGCACCTCGACATTGCCGGCCCGGCTCACAACACCGGCAGCGCATTCGGTTTCACCAGCGCCGGACCGACCGGGATTTCGCTTCGGGCACTGCTTCGACTGGCCGAGGACTTTTCACGCCCGTAGTACAGTCAAGGAGGCAAGATAAGCTTGCCGGTCAGCGAATGCCTGCGGCGTCGTCTTCCCGGCGAACCGAGTTAGTGATGCACGAGGGAGTATCTGGGTGTCGGAACAGAATTTTGACCTTGTCGTTCTCGGTGGAGGAAGCGGTGGATACGCAGCGGCATTGCGTGCGGTCCAGCTTGGCCTCACCGTTGGCCTGATCGAGAAGGGCAAGCTCGGTGGCACCTGTCTCCACTTGGGCTGCATTCCGACCAAGGCGCTCCTGCACTCCGCAGAGGTTGCGGACGTGAGCAGGGAGTCCGCGAAGTACGGCGTGAAGACGCAGTTCGACGGCATCGACATGCAGGCCGTCACCGCGTTCCGCGAGGGAATCGTCGCCTCCAAGTTCAAGGGGCTGCAGGGCCTGATCAAGGCCCGCGGCATCACCGTCATTGCCGGTGAAGGCCGACTGGTCTCCCCGACGACCGTGCAGGTCGGCGAGGACACCATCGTCGGCAAGAACGTCGTCCTGGCGACCGGTTCGTACTCTCGGTCGCTGCCCGGCCTGGAGGTCGGCGGGCGGGTCATCACCAGCGAGCACGCCCTCGAACTCGACTACGTGCCCCGCAAGGTCGCCGTCCTCGGCGGCGGCGTCATCGGCGTCGAATTCGCCAGCGTCTGGAAGTCGTTCGGCGCCGACGTCACAATCATCGAGGCGCTCCCCCACTTGGTCCCGAACGAGGAAGAGTCCGTCTCCAAGCAGTTGGAACGAGCCTTCCGCAAGCGCGGCATCGAGTACTCCCTCGGCATCCGGTTCCAGAGTGTCAGCCAGGACGAGAACGGGGTCGTCGTCACCCTCGAAAACGGCGCCACCGTCGAAGCCGACCTCCTCCTCGTGGCCGTCGGTCGCGGCGCAGCCACCGCGGGACTCGGCTTCGAAGAGGTCGGCATCACGGTCGACCGTGGCTTCGTCATCACCGACGAGCGCCTCGCCACGAACATCCCCGGCGTCTACGCCGTCGGCGACATCGTGCCCGGCCTGCAGCTCGCACACCGCGGCTTCCAGCAGGGCATCTTCGTCGCCGAGGAAATCGCGGGCCTGAACCCGATCGTGGTCGAGGACGTCAACATCCCGAAGGTCACCTACTGCGACCCCGAGATCGCCTCGGTCGGCTACTCGGAGGCCAAGGCCGCCGAGAAATTCGGTGCCGACAAGATCTCCACCTACGAATACAACCTCGGCGGAAACGGCAAGAGTTCCATCCTCGGCACGAGCGGTTCGATCAAGCTTGTACGCGTGTCGGACGGACCCATCGTCGGAGTGCACATGATCGGCGCCCGCGTGGGCGAACTGATCGGTGAGGGCCAGCTGGTCGTGAACTGGGAGGCGTACCCCGAGGACATCGCCCCGTTCCTGCACGCGCACCCCACCCAGAACGAGGCGCTCGGCGAAGCCTTCCTTGCCCTGGCCGGCAAGCCCCTGCACGCGATGTAGCCGAATCCCGGCACGCAGACTCTCAGTAAGCAAATTACAGACAAATGGTTTTGAAGGAGACAGACGCATGAGCGAATCCGTTAACCTCCCGGCACTCGGTGAGAGTGTCACAGAGGGTACGGTAACCCGCTGGCTTAAGAACGTGGGCGACCACGTCGAAGTCGACGAGCCGCTGTTGGAAGTATCGACCGACAAGGTGGACACGGAAATCCCGTCCCCCGTTGCGGGCATCATCGAGGCCATCCTGGTTCAGGAAGACGAGACCGTCGAGGTCGGAACCCCCCTGGTGACCATCGGTGACGGCTCGGCAGCGGCGGCTCCCGCCGCCGCACCGGTCGCCGAGGCACCGGTCGCCGAGGCACCGGTCGCCGAGGCACCGGTCGCCGAGGCACCGGCCGCGCCCGCACCGATCGAGCCTGCGCCCGTCGCACCGGCCCCGGTGAATGTGGCACCCGTCGCAGCACCTCTGGCTC
>NZ_SOHH01000119.1 GCF_004403515.1 Cryobacterium fucosi
CCGGGGAACTGCGCGCCGGGCCGACGAGCGGCCTCGCCGCGCAGGCCGCGGCGGTCGTCATGCTCAAGGCCGAGGGCGTCGACGTCGTCGCGGCCGGCGACACCGCGCCGGAGCCGTGGGACAGCGAGCCGGCCGGTCACACCGACGGATGCGCGGCCGCCCCGGTCAGCGTGTCGCAGTGGGCGGACCCCGAGCACGGCCGCTACGTCAAGATGGTCACCCGGGGCGGCATCCTCACGGGCTTCGTCTGCGTCGGGATGCCGCGCACGGCCGCCGAACTCACCCTGCTGTTCGAGCGCGGCAGCGAACTGCCGGCCGACCGTTCGGTGCTGCTGCGCTTCGACGGGCCGGACGACGTCCCCGGCGCGGGCGGAGACGCCTTCGCGCCGGACGCGACGGTGTGCTGGTGCAACGGGGTCAGCGTCGGCGCGATCGCGGACGCGGCCGCCGCCGGCAACTCCACGGTCGCCTGCATCGGCGCGGCCACCAGGGCGGGCACCGGCTGCGGCGGCTGCAAGGCCCGGATCGGCGAGGTCCTCGACCGCGTCATCGTGCCGGCGACGCCGTAGCGGCGAAGTCTGCGTTGAGTTGCGGAGAAAACACCTCCGCGAGCACGCCGGGGGTGTGTGAAGTCTCGATACAGATTGGACACGCCGGGGGCGCCGTGTCCGCAACTCAATCGCAACCGATCACGGATGCGTGATTATGGTGGAGGCATGCGCGCAGACGACACCATCGGCCGGGACCCGCTCCGCTCCCTGTTCTCTGACCGCCTCGGCCGGCTGAGCATCCGCAGCGGCCAGCTCATCGTGGTCCTGGCGCTCGGCTGGATCGTGCTGTTCGCGCTCGTGCAGGTGAAGCTCGTGGTCATCCCGCTGCTGGTGGCGCTCATCCTGGCGGCGGCGCTCCGCCCGGTCGTCGACTGGCTGCTCCGCCTTGGGGTGCCGGCGATCCTCGCCACCTGGATCACCCTGCTCGCGGGGGTGGTCGTGCTCGGCGGGATCGTCACCCTGATCGTGTTCGCGGTGCGCAACCAGTGGGCCGCGCTGGCGACCGCGGCCTCCGAAGGGCTCGACGAACTGCAGGCGTTCCTCGTCGACGGACCCTTGTCGCTCGACGCGGCCCAGTTCGAGGCGGCCAGGGCTGCCCTGGTGGACTTCGTGACCAGCAGCCAGTTCGGCACCGGTGCGATCGCCGGGGTCTCCGCGGCCGCTGAGGTGCTGACCGGCATCCTGCTGGTTCTGGTGATTGTGTTCTTCTTCCTCAAGGACGGCCCGGCCATCTGGGCGTTCGCCCTCCGCCCGCTTGCCGGCGCCCGCCTCGAGCGGGCCAACCGGATCGGTGCCATCGCCCCGAAGGTGCTCGGCGACTACGTGCGAGGAATCGCGATCATCGCCCTGTTCGACGGCGTCGCCATCGGCGCAGGGCTGGCGATCCTGCAGGTGCCGCTGGCGCTGCCGCTGGCCGTGATCGTGTTCCTCACCGCGTTCGTTCCGCTGATCGGAGCGACTGTCGCGGGCATCCTCGCCGCCCTCGTCGCGCTCGTGGCGAACGGCCCGGTCGTCGCCCTGATCGTGGTGGCAATCGTGATCCTGGTCAACCAGCTCGAGGGTGACCTGCTGAACCCGTTCGTGATGGCGCAGTCCCTGAGACTGCATCCGCTGGTGATCCTCGTCGCGCTCACCGCGGGCACGATCCTCGGCGGGATCGCGGGGGCCGTGCTCGCGGTGCCGCTCGTCGCGGTCACCTGGTCGATGGTGAAGGTGTGGGACGGTCCGGACGAGTCGCTGACCCGACGGGCGCCGTTGCCGTTCCGCCGGAAACGGGCCGGCGCATGACGGGTCGGCGCACGACGGGCCGGCGCACGACAACCTGGGCCGAGGGCCAGGCCGCCTTTGCCGCCGCCGCGCGCTGGTTCGCCGCCACCGTCGCCACGATCGACACCGAGTGGGAGCGGCCCGCGCTAGGCGACTGGACCGTGCGCGACCTCGTCGGGCACACCAGCCGGGCGCTGCTGACCGTGGAAGCATACCTCGGGCCGGATGCCGGGCCGGGTGCGGGGCCGGATGCCGGGCTGGATGCCGGGGCGACGGTGGCCTCGCCCGCTGCCTACTACGGCCTCGCGATGGCCTCGCTGGGGGAGCCCTCGGCCGTGGCCGCGCGCGGACATGATGCCGGGCTGGCGCTCGGCCCCGATCCGGCCGGCATGGTCGAGATCATCGCCCGCCGGGTGCTCGCCCAGGTCGCCGCGGCGGACCCGGAAGCCCGGGTGGAAACCCCCGTCGGCGGCATGCGCCTGGCCGACTACCTGCCCACCCGCACCTTCGAACTCACGGTGCACACCTGCGACCTGGCCGCGGCCCTCGGCGTGCCGGCTGCGGCCCTCGGCGTGCCGGCTGCGGCCCTCGGCGTGCCGGTCTCGGTTCCGGATGCCGCGGCATCCGCCTGCCTGCGCCTGCTCGCCGACCTCGCGGTCGAGAAGGGCCTCGCGGCGACCCTGCTGCTCGCCGCCACCGGCCGCGGCCCTCTGCCGGCCGGCTTCACGGTGCTCTGACATCCTCGCGGCGCACCTTTGGGAAGCGGGCGCACCGTGGACCGCGCGCCCGCTTCCCAAAGGTGCGCCATGAGCGTGATGGCGTCGAGAACATGCGCCACGGGTGAGCCGCGAGAGGGCGAGCCGGATGCCGCGCGGGGAGCCGGGGCATCCGCGACTCTGCTAAACTCGGTGGGTTGCCGTTTGACGGCCGCGGATCAAGAGAGCTCAGGCATTCGGCCCCGGGCACCGCGCAGTGAGAGAAAGGGGATCCCATCTATGGCACTCGAAGCCAATGCTAAGAAGGCGATCATCGAAAAGTACGCTACCCACCCAGGCGACACGGGTTCCCCCGAAGTTCAGATTGCCATGCTCACGCAACGCATCCTGGACCTCACGGAGCACCTCAAGGAGCACAAGCACGACCACCACTCGCGTCGTGGCCTGCTTCTCATGGTTGGTCAGCGTCGCCGTCTGCTCGGCTACCTGTCCGACATCGACATCAGCCGCTACCGCAAGCTGATCGAGAGCCTCGGACTGCGCCGCTAAGGCACTTTTCGAAGACAACGCGAACTTCTTGCTCGCAAGAGCGTCGAAACGGGTCGTCACCTTCGGGTGGCGGCCCGTTTTCTGTGCCCGGTGGCGGCTCCGGGCGGGCCCGGCACCCGGACGGGGGCAGTGGGGCCGTAGCATGGACCGGTACCCAACTGAACGGACACCACCCTGCTATGAGCCTCTGGCGAACGAAAAGCATCGAGGCCTCGATGGCCGACTCCCACGAAGAGGGCCACAGCCTCAAGCGAACGCTGGGCACCTGGGATCTCATGATCATGGGCGTCGCCGTCGCGGTCGGTGCAGGCATCTTCTCGGTCGGCGCGAAGGCGGCCGGCAGTTACGCCGGACCATCCGTCACTCTCGGTTTCCTGCTCGCCGCGATCACCTGCGCCCTGGCGATCATGTGCTACGCCGAGTTCGCCTCCGCCGTGCCGGTCGCCGGCTCGGCCTACACGTTCACCTATGCCACCCTCGGCGAGCTACTCGCCTGGATCATCGGCTGGGACCTCATCCTCGAGATGCTCACGGCCGGCGCCGTGATCGCCAAGTACTGGGGCATCTACCTGAGCGAGGTCTTCGAGCTGGCGAACTGGGATGTCCCCGCCACCATCTCGGTGTTCGGCCTGCAGGTGAGCTGGGGAGCCTTCGTGATCGTCGCGATCTTCACGACTCTGCTCGTGGTCGGCACCAAACTATCCGCGCGGGTCGCCAGCGTCTTCACCATCCTCAAGGTTGCGATCGTGCTGTTCGTGATCGTCGTCGGCGCGTTCTTCATCAAGCCGGAGAATTACACGCCGTTCATCCCCGAGGCCGTGCCGAGCACGGGCGGCGACGGCGACGTCTGGATGCAGTCCCTCTTCTCCTTCATGACCGGCGCGCAGCCCGCCCAATACGGGATCTTCGGCCTGCTGGCCGGTGCATCCCTGGTCTTCTTCGCGTTCATCGGCTTCGACGTCGTCGCGACCAGCGCCGAAGAGGTCAAGAACCCGCAGAAGACCCTGCCGCGTGGCATCTTCGCCGGCCTGGCCATCGTCACCGTGCTCTACCTCGGGGTCAGCCTCGTGCTCACCGGCATGGTGCCGTACACCGTGCTGGCCGAGGACCCGAACGCCTCCCTGGCCACGGCCTTCGTCGCCGTCGGTGCCGGCTGGGCCGCCCAGGTCATCTCCATCGGCATCCTGGTAGGCCTCACCACTGTGATCATGGTGCTGCTGCTCGGCCTGTCCCGGGTACTCTTCGCGATGAGCCGCGACGGACTGCTGCCGCGCTCGCTCAGCGTGACGTCCTTGAAGCGCGGGACTCCCGCCCGGATTCAGATCATCACCGGCGCGGCCGTGGCGCTCATCGCCGGGTTCACCGACGTGGGCGTGCTCGAGGAGATGATCAACATCGGCACGCTCTCCGCCTTCGTGCTGGTCAGCATCGCCGTGATCGTGCTCCGCAAGACCCGGCCCGACCTCAAGCGGGCCTTCTCGGTGCCGTTCTCGCCCTACCTGCCGATCCTCTCCGCCGTGCTCTGCTTCTGGCTGATGCTCAACCTCACCACGCTCACCTGGGTGCGGTTCGCGGTCTGGCTCGCGATCGGACTCGCCGTGTACTTCGCCTACGGCCGCCGCCACTCGGTCATCGGCATCGAAGCGAAGCGTGTCTACGACGCCACCATCCGCGAGGAAGCCATCGCCGAGGACGAGGCGATCCGCCGCCCCTAGCCTCGCCCAGGAGCGCCCGGCAGCGGCGAGGATGCGCCGCGACGCTCCGGGGCGCCGCGGGTGCGCGGGTGCGCCGGGTGCGCCGGTTGACGCCGGATGCCGGTGCGGAGGCCCGGAGGCCACCTCACCGGCATCGGCGTGTTCCCGGCTGGTTCCCCTACAGCCGGTACAGTCTGGCCTCCCAGGGCCGCAGCGCGGCGTCGGCGACGGCGACGTCCGGGTAGTTGCCGAGGACGAGCTCCGCGCCGGACACGTCGACCGGGAGCGGGGCGTCTAGCGGGGCATCCGACGCGTTCGCGACGACGAGCAGCGTCTCGTCGCCGAGGGTGCGGGTGAACGCGTAGAGCCGGTCGTGCTCCGGCTCGAGCAGCGTGAACCTGCCGAGCGCGACGACGGCGCTCTCGTGGCGGAGGGCGATCAGGCGCTGGTAGAACCGGAACACGCTCCGCTCCGCTGCCCGGTCGGCCGCCGCGTTGATCTCCGGGTGGTTCGGGTTGACCGGGAGCCAGGGCGTGCCGGTGGTGAAGCCGGCCTGCTCCGTCGCATCCCACTGCATCGGCGTGCGTGCGTTGTCCCGGCTCATGGTCTGCACCCCCGCGAGCACGCTCCCCGGGTCCAGGTCGAACTCGTCCACGGCCTCGCGGTAGTGGTTGAGCGACTCGAGGTCGCGGTAGTCGTCGATCGAGTCGAACCGCACGTTGGTCATGCCGATCTCCTCGCCCTGGTAGATGTAGGGCGTGCCGCGGTGCAGGTGCAGCACCAGGCCCCACAGCGTCGCCGACTCGTATCGGAAGTCGGTGTCGTTGCCGAACCGGGAGACGAGCCGGGGCTGGTCGTGGTTGTTGAGGTAGAGGCTGTTCCAGCCGGTCTCGGCCAGGCCGTCCTGCCAGTGGGCGAGGTTCTTCTTCAGCGCCGGCAGGCTGCGGGGGAGCACGTCGAACTTGTGCGCGCCCTGGTCGAGGCCGACGTGCTCGAACTGGAAGACCATGTCGACCTCGCCGTGGGCCGGATCGGTGAAGAGCACGGCGTCGTCGGTGTCCACGCCCGGCATCTCGCCGACCGTGAGGTGCTCGCCGGTCCTCCCGCCGAAGACGGCCGCGTGCATTTCCTGCAGGTAGTCGTGGATCTGCGGGCCCATCGGGGAACCGCCGCCGGTCGCCGGCGCCGGGCCGTCGATCAGCTCGGCCTGCTTGGCGATGAAGTTGATCACGTCCATCCGGAAGCCGTCCACGCCGCGGTCCAGCCACCAGTTCATCATCGAGTAGACGGCCCGCCGCACCTCGGGGTTCTCCCAGTTGAGATCGGGCTGCTGCCTGGCGAAGAGGTGCAGGTAGTACTCGCCGGTCTGCTCGTCGAGGGTCCAGGCCGGACCGCTGAATGCGCTGCCCCAGCCGTTCGGCGGGCCGCCGTCGGCCCGGGGCTTCCGCCACCAGTACCAGTCGCGCTTCGGGTTGGTCGGCGAGGAGCGCGACTCCCGGAACCAGGCGTGCTCGTCGCTGGTGTGGTTGACCACGAGGTCCATCACGATCTTGATGCCGCGCTCGTGTGCCTCGGCCAGGAGCAGGTCGAACTCGGCCAGGCTGCCGAACACGGGCTCGATCTCCTGGTAGTCGCTGATGTCGTAGCCGTTGTCGTGCTGCGGCGACGGGTACACGGGGGAGAGCCAGAGGGCATCCACCCCCAACTCGGCCAGATAGTCGAGCTTCGAACGGATGCCGCCGAGGTCGCCGATGCCGTCCCCGTCGGAGTCGGCGAAACTGCGCGGATAGACCTGGTAGACCACGGCGCGGGTCCACCACGGGGCGTCGGTCGCAGCGACGGCGGTCGGGGTGGCGGGGTTGGTGCTCGTCATTTGATGGATCCTCTCATCACGCCGGTGCGACGCCGGTGCCTCCGGTTCGCAAACCGGGGAGTGCTGCAGCGTTGCCTGCATTCTTTCTACTCCAAAAAGAATCGGGCTGTCAACTTCGATTTTTCATCGGAAAGGCCACCCGATTCCCTTCGATTGTGTCAATATGAAACAAATAGCCGAGGGTTACGGAAAATGACGGGCGGGAAGAGAGACCCATGTCCGCAGAGACGGCAAGAGTGACGGATGCCGCGACCTCCCTGAGCGGATCGTCCCGCGAGCTCGCCAGGGCCGTGCTCATCCACGGGCCGATCGCCCGCAGCGAGCTCGGCCGGCGCCTCGGCCTCTCGCCGGCCAGCCTCACCCGGCTGAGCAAGCCGTTCCTCGATCACGGACTGTTCGTCGAGGCCGCCGAAGACCACGACGGCACCGTCGGGCGCCCGGCGAGGCCGCTCGACGTGCGGGTGGACGCGAGCCGGTTCATCGGGGTGAAACTCACCGGCGACGACGTCTTCGGCGTGCGCACCGACCTGCGCGCGAACGAACTCGCCGCGGCCGAGCGGCCGCTGGCCGGCCACTCACTCGAGGAGGTCGTGCGGCAGATCGCCGCGGTCGTGCGCGAACTCGAGGGGCCCGACGGGGTGTCGGCGCTGGGCGTGTGCGTGGGCGGCTCCGTCGCCGGGGCGCGGGTGGTGCGGCGTGCCCCGTTCCTGGACTGGCACGACGTCGACCTCGCCGGGGCGCTCGAGGCCGTCCTCGGGGTGCCGGTCACGATCGAGAACGACGTGGTGGCGCTCACCGCGGCCGAACAGTGGTTCGGCGCCGGCCGCGGGGCGCCGAACTTCGCGGTGCTCACGATCGGTGTCGGTGTCGGCTACGGACTGGTCGTGAACGACCGCGTGATCGTCACACCCGACAGCGGCCTTGGCCTGGCTGGGCACATCCCGCTCGACGCCAACGGCCCGGTCTGCCCCGAGGGGCACCGCGGATGCTCGCGGGCGATGCTCACGAGTTCGAGCGTCTGCGGCCAGGTCGGCATCGCCCTCGGCCGGGAGATCGACTACCCGGAGGTGCTCCGGCTCGCGGCGGCGGGGAACCCGGCCGCGGCATCCGTGGTGCTCGCGACCGGGCGGGCGCTCGGCCGGATGATCGCCGTGATCGCCAACATCGCCATGCTCGACACGATCGTGCTCGCCGGCGAGGGAATCGGGCTCTGGCCGCTCGTCGCCGGCGAGGCCACCGCGGCGGCCAACCGCGACCGCGACCGCGATGCCGCACCGCTCCGCATCATCGTCGACGACGCCGGGGTGTCTTCCTGGGCCCGCGGCGCCGCGGCCGTGGCGATCCAGGCCTCGCTCGACCGACTGGCCCTGCCGCAGTAGCGTCGACCACCGGTGATTGAGCCTGTCGAAATCAGGTCGATCGGGTCTCGACAAGCTCGACCACCGGGGCGGGCTCGACCACCGGGGCGGGCTCGATCACCGGGGCGGGCTCGACCACCGGGGCGGGCTCGACCACCGGTGATTGAGCCTGTCGAAATCAGGTCGATCGGGTCTCGACAAGCTCGACCACCGGGGCGGGCTCGACCACCGGTGATTGAGCCTGTCGAAATCAGGTCGAGCGGCTGGAATAGGATCGTGCCCACGACGGTTGTCCACGATACCTATGCACACGCATGGAGATTGAGAGGCTGGAAATGCAGTTCGGAATCTTCACGGTCGGCGACCTGACCACCAACCCCACGACCGGCCACACCCCCACCGAGCACGAGCGGATCACGGCGATGGTCGCGATCGCGGTCAAGGCCGAAGAGGTCGGGCTTGACGTCTTCGCGGCCGGGGAGCACCACAACCCGCCGTTCGTGCCGTCCTCGCCGACGACCCTGCTCGGTTACATCGCGGCGAAGACCGAGCGCATCATCCTGTCGACGGCGACGACCCTGATCACGACCAACGACCCGGTGAAGATCGCCGAGGACTTCGCGATGCTGCAGCATGTCTCAGACGGCCGGGTCGACCTCATGCTCGGGCGCGGCAACACCGGCCCGGTCTACCCGTGGTTCGGCCAGGACATCCGAGCGGGCATCCCGCTCGCGCTCGAGAACTACGCGCTGCTCCGCCGGCTGTGGCGCGAGGACATCGTCGACTGGGAGGGTCAGTTCCGCACGCCCCTGCAGGGCTTCACCGCCACCCCGCGCCCGCTCGACGGCGTGCCGCCTTTCGTCTGGCACGGCAGCATCCGCAGCCCCGAAATCGCCGAACAGGCCGCCTACTACGGTGACGGCTTCTTCGCCAACAACATCTTCTGGCCCAAGGAGCACTACCAGACACTGATCGGCCTCTACCGGGCCAGGTTCGAGCACTACGGCCACGGCGCCGCCGACCAGGCCATCGTCGGCCTCGGCGGCCAGGTCTTCATGCGCGCGAAGTCGCAGGACGCCGTCGACGAGTTCCGCCCGTACTTCGACAACGCCCCGGTCTACGGCCACGGGCCGAGCCTGGAGGATTTCACCGAGCAGACCCCGCTCACCGTCGGCAGCCCGCAGCAGATCATCGACCGGTATGCCGGGATGCGCGACTTCTTCGGCGACTACCAGCGCCAGCTGTTCCTGATGGACCACGCCGGCCTGCCGCTGAAGACCGTGCTCGAGCAGCTCGACATCCTCGGCGGCGAGGTCGTGCCGGTGCTGCGCAAGGAACTCGCCAAGAACCGTCCGGCGCACGTGCCGGATGCCCCGACCCACGCGAGCCTGACGGCCGCCGTATCCGCCGCCGGTCACGCCGCCGACCCGGCTCCGGCACCCGTGAGGGCGCGCCTCGGCTGACGCGCTCGTGGCGCAGGTTTGGGAAGCGGGCAGGTGTTTTACCGTGCGCCGGTCTCTCAAACCTGAGCCGCGAGCTTCCCGCCGTCGAGTTCCGATCGTCGGTCGAGAACAACGGACGACCGCACCTTCATCCGGGCGTTCCAGGCCCTCGACACCGCCATCGTCAACCCGTGGTTCATGGTGACCTCGTTCGGCGGGGCGCTGGGCTCCGTCGGCGGGTTCGCGTTGCGCCCGAATGGGCACCCTGCCCCGTGACGATTCGGCTCAGCTCCTCGGTTTCGTACCCGAGAGTCGAACCGTCATCGACGTGCCGTTCTGCTTGACGACCTCGATCTTCACCCCCGCGTTCGCGACCTTCACTCCCTGGCCGATGGCCGCGATTCCCTCCCAGTTCTTCGTGTCGTCGAACACCGGCTGCCCAGCCTGCCCGCGGATGTAGGACGGCGTGCTGTTCAGGTTGAGGGTGAACGAGTCCGCCCTGGTCAGGCTGAACGGTGCGTCGTACAGCTGGATCCGGTTTCTCCATGGTGCCCCGCTGACAGTGGTGAGGGGCTGGGGATGAGCGTCGACATACAGGTTCCGCCCTGCCCCTGGATGCACGCTGACATTGTTGTCCGACTGGGAGGTGTCCCAGTACGAGATCATCAGGCCCTGCTGGTACGCGAAGTGCTCCACGAAGTCAGGCTTCGTGTTCGCGAAACCGAAGTTGTACGGTCCCGTCTCGAGGTAGCGGTCATAGCCGACGTACGAGCGATTGCCGGCGATGTAGTAGTTGTCGTACTCCGCCGTTTCGACACCCGTGGTGCGGATGAAGCCGCCCGCCGTCCAGCCCGGATCGAGCGTCTCCGCCCCATCCGAGAAGAGAACGGTCGATCCGGCGGCGATGCTCACGTCGTCGATGAAGATGCCCGACGGCAGGCTCGCATCGGTTCCCTGGGCCGCACCGTCGGTCACGTAGCTGAAACGCAGGTTGACCGTCTTGCCGGCGAAGGCCGACAGATCGAAGCCGGCGGGCTGCCAGCCGTCGCTGAGGCCGTCGATGCCGTTGCCCTCCGCCGCGTTCGCGATGGAACCGGGAGCAGCCTTCCAGCCCGTGCCGTCGTCCACTTCGACGTAGGCGTAGTCGCACGGGTCCGGTCCGCAGTCCTCGATGTTCCAGTTGGCCTGGAAGGTGAGGGTCGCCGGGCCGGTCGGGAGGGCCACGCTGCGAGCGAGGGTCTGGTTCAGATCGTCGCCCTGGCCGCTCCACCACTCGTACGAACCGGCCGCCGGAGTGACGAGCGTGTTGGTGACGACCTTCTTGGGAAGCACGACGACCGCGGCCTGCGTCCTGGCCGAGTTGTACTCCTCCGGGCCGAGCTGGACGGTCTTCTTCTCACCCGCGAGCACGACCTCGTAGTCGAGCCAGCCGAGCTGCAGCTTCTCCCAGGCGCCGATGTCGCCCGGCTTCTCGCCGAGCGCCTGGCCTGCCGCCCCGAGCCGGCTCTGCGACATCAGGGTCCACCACTCGTTGTTGTTGCTCGGGCCGCCCGCGGTGTCGTAGTCGTCCGGAAGCCCCAGGTCGTGGCCGTACTCGTGGGCGAACACGCTCAGTCCGCCGTTCTCCGGCTGGATGGTGTAGTCACCGACCCACAGTCCGGTGTCGGCGATCTCGGTGCCGCCGAGCAGATTGTCGGCCGGGCCCGACTGGCCGGCCTGGGTGAAGTAGGCGTACCAGCGGTGGCTCCAGATGGCATCCTCGCCCTGGGAGGGGTCAGCGTCGGCCTGGTCGCCGCCCGCGTGCACGACCTGGAAGTGGTCGATGTACCCGTCAGGCTCGTTGAAGTCGCCGTCGAGGTCGAAGTCGTAGCGATCCCACAGGTCGTAGGTGGCCAGCGTCTCCTTGATTTGAGCATCCGTCTGGCCCGCGGCCTTCTGGTCGGCAACCCACTGGTTGACGCCGTCTCGCACCAGGTCCCAGGTGTTGCTGCAGACATTCGAGGCACAGGGGAAGCCGTCCGAGCGGCCGTAGCGGGCCTCGTTGAAGGGAACCTTCACCCAATCCGACACCTGACCGTCCACGCTGTAGCGGCCGGACGACTGAGCCTCGTAGTAGGTCTTGAGCGATTCGACGCCCGCGCCGGCGCCGAAGTACAGGCCCTGGAAGTAGTCCGAGCCGTAGTCGGCCTGCCAGACGGTGCTGTTGTCGACCGAACGATCCGGCTGCGGGATCGCGTTGTGCAGCGGGCCGGTGAACACCGACGGCCCCGGGGTCGTGGGGTCGGTGTCCTGGTCGGGATACGCCGGGTCCCGCTGGTCGCCGAACTCCGTCAGGATCACGAAGATCTTGTCGGTCTTCTCCCGGGCGATCTCGACGAATCTGTCCTGCTTCTTGCCCTCGCGAGCCTTTCCGGGGAGCCGGACAACCGTGCTCCCCTCGCTCTTGGTCGCGGTGGCCTCACCCTTGAGGACCTGCTGCACCGCTTCCTCGCGGAGCGCCCGGCGCTTGTCCTCGGCGGGGTTGGGCAGATCGTCGGACCTGGCTGCCGCGATGGAAGTGTCCGCCGGGGGTTCGGCCGAAGGCAGGGACGCTGCCGCGGCGAGCGGGATCCCTCCCACGAGGCCGGCGGCGACGAGCGCCGCTCCAGCAATGGTCGAGACGAGTGTGGACATTCTTCGGCTGGGCTTTTGGCTCATGAACTGGTCCTTTTCGTGGTGGAACACGGTGAAACCGTGCCTCGAAATTGCGCAGTGGCCCCAACCTAGCGTCCGGTTCGCCCCTCAAACGGGGGCTGTATGTAACGGTTCGATCACGGGGCTCGCTGCCGGCGTCCGCGGCGTGAGCGTGGGCGGTTCGGCTCGACCGCCGGGCCGGGGGCGCTGATTTGGGTCGGGCGCGGCCCACGCGGGATACTGGTCGGACGGCCTGGAACGGATGCTTCCAGCCCCCGGAAGCAGACCACCATGACCAGCGCGCCCCCGCAGCCCCCGACGGATGCGCGTGAGGCATTCTTCGCCGCCCGCAGGGCGATCCCCGCCACGGTCGACCTGTCCGTGCGAATCGGCACCCTCACCCTGGCCAACCCGGTGATGCCCGCGTCCGGCTGCTTCGGCCCCGCGCTGGGCCGGCTGATCCCCGTCGCCGAACTCGGCGCCGTCGTCACCAAGACCGTCTTCGGCACCCCCCGCGGCGGCAATCCGGCGCACCGCCTCACCGAGATCCGCGCCGGGATGGTCAACAGCGTCGGCATCCCCAGCCGCGGGGCCGCCGGCTACCTGACCGAGCTGCACCCGCGCTACCAGGGCCTCG
Organism: Cryobacterium fucosi; assembly: GCF_004403515.1. Classification (GTDB taxonomy): domain Bacteria; phylum Actinomycetota; class Actinomycetes; order Actinomycetales; family Microbacteriaceae; genus Cryobacterium; species Cryobacterium fucosi. The sequence goes on from NZ_SOHH01000119.1 coordinate 12,760, forward strand.
GCGTGCCCGTCATCATCAGCGTGGGCGGTCACCGTCCCGGCGAGTACGCGCCGGTGATCACCGACCTCCGCGGCGCGGGCGACGCGTACGAACTCAACGTGTCCTGCCCGAACCTGGACCGCCTCGGAACGGACATCGGCTCCGACCCCGACGCCATCCTGGCCGTGGTGCGCGCGGCCCGCCAGACCACCGACAAACCGCTGATCGTCAAGCTCCCTGTCCTGGCCTCCTCGATCGCGGACTGCGCGCTCGCCGCGCAGGAGGCCGGCGCGGACGCGGTCTGCGTGGCCAATTCGATTCCCGCCCTGCCGCTCCAGCCGGATACGCGCAGCCCGGCCCTCGGCAACGTCATCGGTGGGCTATCCGGCCCGTCGATCCGCCCGATCGTGCTCCGGCTGGTCTGGCTGGCCGCCCGCGCCGTGGAGATCCCGGTCATCGCCTGCGGCGGGATCGAGACCGCCGACGACGCCCTCGACTACTTCTCGGTGGGCGCGCGGGCCGTGCAGGTGGGCACCGCGAACTTCGGCCGGCCATTCGCCATGGTCGAGATCGTGCGCGCGCTGCAGGAGCGCTGCGCAGACGACGAAGCGGCCGGCATCCGTGACCTGATCGACCTGTGGAGAGCACAATGACCGGTATGGCTTCCCTCGCCCGCGAAGCGCTGAGGCGCCAGCAGGCCTTCGCCGCGGCCGACGAGGCCGCACTCGACGGCCTCATCTCGGTTCGCCCTCCCGCGGGGCAACCTCGGCCGGAGCCGGTCTGGGACGACGCCGGGGTGCTCGAACACACGAACGTGGGCGAGCGGTACCGGCGCCTCCTCCTGTCGACGGACACCATCGCCCGCACCGCGCTCGCCGGCCAGTTCGTGATGATCACGGTTCCGCCCAGCGGCGGGGAACGCATCCTGCTGCCGCGCCCGATGGCGATCCACCGCCGGCACCCCCAGGCGGGGACCATCGAGGTCATCTACGGGGTCACCGGCCGCGGCACCACCGCGCTCGCCGACGTCGCCGCGGGAGACGGCCTGCTCGTCACCGGGCCGCTCGGCCGCGGGTTCGAATTCCCGGAGGGTGCCCGCACGGCCCTTCTGATCGGCCGGGGCGTCGGCGTCTGCGCCATCATGGGCTCCGTCGAGGATGCCGCGGCGCGGGGCATCGACGCGACCGTGGTGCTCAGCGGGCGCACCCTCTCCGACCTGATCGGCGTCGCCGACTGCGCCGAACTCGGGGCCGCCGTCATACAGGTCACCGACGACGACGGTTCGAGCGCCATCCCGGCGCTCGGCGCCCGGCTCCGGGCCGAGTTCCGGGCCGGACCGCCCGAGGTCATCCTCGTCTGCGGGGCCGGCGTGCTCGCCCGCCTCGCCGCCGAGCTCGGCGCCGAGTGGGGCGTGCCGGTGCAGGTCTCGCTCGAGGCGCACATGGCCTGCGGCCTGGGCTACTGCCACGGCTGCGCCGCCCCCGTCGCCACCGAACCGGAGGTGGAGGGGCCGCTGGTCTGCGTGGACGGCCCGGTGTTCGACGCGGTGCTCCCCGCCCCTCAGCGCTGACACCCCTCAGCGCTGACACCCCGGCCGATTCGCTGCGCCACCCGCCCGATCGGGAGGCGCTCTGTTAGACTGGTGGAGGTCAATCTCCGGATTGGCCGAACAAACGGAGCAGGTCGGCGGAACGCTGGCCCTCGGTGGTGGTTTCCCAACGCAGGTGGCAGCATCCGCGGGTGGTGAATTTCTACTGGTGGCCAGCTCGAGCACAGTGTGAGGCACCGATCGCCGGTTGAGCAATCAGCCGCACGGCGCGCACCGGCAGTGCAGTTCTGCCTGTTACCTGCTCAGACGCCCCACTCGCGCGCCATCCGGGCAAACGAGTCTAAACAAAGGAGAGAACCCCCATATGGAGGGTCCAGAAATCACGTTCGCCGAAACCGTTATCGACAACGGCAAGTACGGCACACGCACCATCCGCTTCGAAACCGGTCGCCTCGCCCAGCAGGCGCAGGGTTCGGCCGCCGCGTACATCGACGAAGAGACCATGCTGCTCTCCGCGACGAGCGCGAGCAGGCAGCCGAAGGAAAACTTCGACTTCTTCCCGCTGACCATCGATGTCGAGGAGCGCATGTACGCTGCCGGCCGCATCCCGGGCAGCTTCTTCCGTCGCGAAGGTCGCCCGTCGACCGAGGCGATCCTCACCTGCCGCCTGATCGACCGGCCGCTGCGCCCGTCGTTCGTCGACGGACTCCGCAACGAGATCCAGGTCGTCGTCACCGTCCTGGCCATCGCGCCCGACGAGTACTACGACGTGCTCGCGATCAACGCCGCGTCGATGTCGACCCAGCTCGCCGGCCTCCCGTTCTCCGGCCCGATCGGTGGCGTCCGCGTCGCCCTCATCCCCGATGAGCACGGTTCCGGCCAGTGGGTCGCGTTCCCCAAGCACTCGCAGATCGTCGACGCCGTGTTCAGCATGGTCGTCGCCGGCCGCGTGGTGACCGACGCCAACGGCGCGCAGGACGTCGCGATCATGATGATCGAGGCCGAAGCCACCGACAACGCGTGGAACCTGATCAAGGGCGGCGCCATCAAGCCGAACGAAGAGGTCATCGCGGAGGGCATCGAAGCCTCGAAGCCGTTCATCAAGCAGCTCATCGAGGCGCAGCAGAAGGTTGCCGCCTCGGCCGCCAAGCCGACCGGCGCCTACCCGGTGTTCCCGTCCTACCAGCCGGCCACCTACGACGCCGTCGCGGCTCTCGCCTACGACCAGCTCAAGGCCGTGTACCAGATCGCCGACAAGATCGAGCGCCAGAATGCGGATGACGCGCTCAAGGCATCCGTCAAGGTCGCCATCGCCGCGAAGGTCGAAGCCGGTGAGCTCGAGGCCGGCGCAAACGCTCAGGTTTCCGCCGCGTACAAGTCGGTCACCAAGCTCGTCGTACGCTCCCGCGTGCTCAACGAGGGAATCCGCATCGACGGCCGTGGGCTCGCGGACATCCGCCCGCTCGACGCCGAGGTCGCCATCATCCCGCGCGTGCACGGTTCGGCGATCTTCCAGCGCGGCGAGACCCAGATCCTGGGCGTCACCACGCTGAACATGCTCAAGCTCGAGCAGACGATCGACTCCCTGAGCCCGGTCACCAAGAAGCGCTATATGCACAACTACAACTTCCCGCCCTACTCGACCGGTGAAACCGGCCGGGTCGGAACGCCGAAGCGCCGCGAGATCGGCCACGGAGCGCTCGCCGAGCGTGCCCTGGTCCCCGTGCTGCCGACGCGCGAGGAGTTCCCCTACGCCATCCGCCAGGTGTCTGAGGCCCTCAGCTCCAACGGTTCGACGTCGATGGGTTCCGTCTGCGCCTCGACCCTGTCGCTGCTCAACGCCGGAGTGCCGCTGCGCGCCCCGGTCGCCGGCATCGCGATGGGCCTGATCAGCGACACGGTTGACGGAAAGACCCGCTACGCGGCCCTGACCGACATCCTCGGCGCCGAAGACGCCCTCGGCGACATGGACTTCAAGGTCGCCGGCACGAGCGAATTCGTGACCGCGATCCAGCTGGACACGAAGCTCGACGGCATCCCCGCCTCGGTGCTCGCCGGCGCGCTCACCCAGGCACGGGATGCTCGTACGACCATCCTCGCCGTGCTGAACGCGGCCATCGACGCCCCCGACGAGATGGCCCCGACCGCACCGCGCGTGATCAGCGTGCAGATCCCCGTCGACAAGATCGGCGAGCTGATCGGCCCGAAGGGCAAGACGATCAACGGGATCCAGGACGAGACCGGCGCCGACATCTCCATCGAGGAGGACGGCACCGTGTACATCGGCGCCGTCGACGGACCCTCGGCCGAGGCCGCCCGCGCCATGGTCAACTCCATCGCGAACCCGACCAACCCCGAGGTCGGCGAGCAATTCCTCGGCACCGTCGTGAAGATCGCCGCCTTCGGCGCGTTCGTCTCGCTGCTCCCGGGCAAGGACGGCCTGCTGCACATCAGTGAGGTGCGCAAGCTCGCCGGTGGCAAGCGCGTGGAGAACGTCGAAGACGTGCTCGGCGTGGGCCAGAAGGTCCTTGTGGAGATCACCAAGATTGACGACCGCGGCAAGCTCTCGCTCGCCCCGGTTCTCGAAGAATCGGCCGACGCCGACTCCGAGGACGCACCGGTCACCACCGAGGCGTAGTCTGGTAGTTCTGCCGACAACCTCTCGCCAGGTTCGTCGGTGAGACGGAAAGCCCGTCCTGCTTCGGCAGGGCGGGCTTTTTCGCGTTCTCCCGAGAGCCCTGCGCCCCGGCGAGGTGCCGCCGGCCCTTGACGAGGCGCCGGCGCTTTGCCAGCATGCTGTATGGCCCATTTCTCGACGGCCCGCGCCGCTCGACGGAACAAACTCGACGGAACAAAGGAGTCACCGTGGTCACCAGTATCTTCGTCAATCTCCCCACCAGCGATCTCGATCGGGCCAAGAAGTTCTATGAGGGCCTCGGCTGGCAGATCAACCCCCTGTTCACCGACGAGAACGCCGCCTGCGTCGTCATCGACGAGAATCTCTTCCTGATGATCCTCACCCGCGAGTTCTTCAGCACGTTCACCGACAAGCCGATCGTCGACCCAGGCAGCGCGCTGCAGGTGGAGACCGCGTTCAGCCGTGACTCACGCGAGGAGGTCGACCAGATCCTTGCGAAGGCCGTCGCCGCCGGTGGGACCGAACACCGTGACGTGCAGGACTACGGCTTCATGTACGCGCGCGACTTCGAAGACCCCGACGGCAACCTCTTCAGCGCCCTCTGGATGGACCCGGTCGCCGCCGAGATCGGCCCCGACGCGTTCATGGCGAAACAGGAGCCGGGCGCCTGATCCGGGCCGACCTGATCCGGGCCGACCTGATCCGGGCCGACCTGGGCCGGTGCCGCTCGCGGCTCAGGTTCCGGAAGCCGGCGCACGCTAGACCATTCGCCCGCTTCCCGGAGGTGCGCCGCGACCGCCGGAGGTACGAGCGGGCGGGGATGGGCGGGAATGGGCGGGCCGAATACTGGGCTAATATAGATGCGCACCCGCTCCCGTCCCCCCACGGTCGAGCGGGTGTTCTACGTGCGGGTCAGGCTCGGCCCGGAATCACTCGTCGAGGAGCTCGGTGATCGAGCGGAGCATCTCGGGCGACACGTCGCCGAGGGTGCGGGCCGCGAAGCTGACGACGCGTTTCGCCCGCAGTTTCTTCACGAACGCGAGCTGGGCATCCACCCGCTCTGGGATGTCGTCGTCGGAGCCGAGCAGGTAGGCGGGCGGAATCCGGAAGAACTCGGCGATCCCGGTGAGCAGGGCGACGTCGGTGACGAGCGGCCCGGTGCCGGCGATCATGTACGCCCAGCGCGCGCGGGAGAGGGAGAGCGCGTGCTCGGCCAGTCCCTCCGCGATCGCCCGGTAGGTGTACGGCGTGTTCCCCTCGGCGACGACGACGTCGAGCAGAAGGGCGAGCTTGCGGGCGAGTTCCTGCTGGGGGGTGAGCCCGGGGTCGAGTGGCACGGATGCGGTTGTCATGGCTTGGGGCCTCTCAGACGCGTCGTGTGGGGGGTGCGGGAGGCCTCGGTGGACGATTCGCCGCCGGTTCCGGCCGGCGCGAGGCGCCTCGGCCCGGTCACGGCGCGGTCGGCGTGGGTCTGCCGCTCGACCGCGTCGAGGAGGTCTCGTTCCACCGTGGTGGCGTCCCGTGGGTGGAGGAGGAGGCTGTCGCGTACCTCGACGTAGCGCCGGTAGAGCCGCGCTCCCGGCTCACGTCCGAAGGCGAGGCGCAGGCGCGTCGACGGCGTTTCGATGCTGAGCTCGGGGGAATCCGCGATCAGGCGCTCCCAGAGCGGAGTGATCCGCCAGAGCAGGACGCGGTCCCTGGCGTTTCGCCACGCACTGGCCGCGCCGTCGACAACCGTCGTCAGGCCGAGGCCGACCGCGAGGCAGATCGGTGCGGTGATCAACGCCGTGAAGTAGATGCCGCGGCTCTCCCTCGTGAAGCCGGAACCCTGGTCGAGGCTCAACAGCGTCGCATTCACGATGCTGACCAGGGCGAAGACCAGCACGCCAAGGCAGCCCAGGGCGACGAAGACCAGGGAGACCCGCGTCACACGGCGGCGCTGCCGCGGCAGGTCGGCCAGACAGGCGACTGCGACGGAGACAGAAAAGTAGGCCAGGGCGAACCAGGTAGTTGACGCGTACACGGCATAATCCCACCGGTTGAAGACCAGCCGGTCGTAGTCGTCCGTGAAGCGCCAGTCACTGCCGAAGAACAGGAGTGCCTGAACGCCGACGATCACGGTGACGATGACGATGCTGGCCCTTCGACGCGAACGGGTGATCCCGTCGTCGCTGGTTGCCTCCTGCACGATGCCGTTCAACAACGCGACCGCGACGATCGCCGCGGCATGGTAGGCGAAGAACGTGATGTTGCCGCCCCCGAGGGCAGCGTCGACGACGTCGTAGACGGGTGCGGGCTGCACGGTCATCGTCAGCGCGAAGACGGCGAGGAACCAGAACAGCAACCGTCGTCGTCCATTGATCGCAGCGGGGAGACAGAGCAGGGCGGCCAGCCAGAGAAGTGCGGCCATGACGAGTTGACCGGCGACCAGCATCAGAGCACCCGCCCGAAACCGGTCCGCGGGCCCTTCCAGGCCTCCGTGCGGTCGCCCAGCATGATCAGGGCGAGCTCGTCGCCGATGGCCTCGGCCAGGGCCTCCTGCTCGTCGGTGAAGCTGCTGCGGGAGAGCGCGTGCACGATCGCGTCCAGCGGGATCAGCGGGGCGAGCAGGGCGACACGTTCGACGGTGAGGAGTTCCTTCTCGTGCCGGAGGATCATGTGCCCGTACTCGTGGTTGATGAACTGCTGGCGGTGCACGGCGGACTCCGTCGGCGCGTAGTGCACGCGCTCGAAGTCCTCGCCGGCGATCTCCAGCCACAGGCCGCAGACGCCGGACGTGATCAGGTCGGCGCCGGCGGGGCGGATGACGATCCTCTTCTGCCGCATCTCCTCCATATGCCCGTGCAGCTTCTCGGCGGTGAGCGGGCGCGGCAGGTCGAGGGCCGCGACCAGCCGGCGGGCCCGCTCTCGGCGTTCTTCGCGCATCACGCAATTCCCTACTCGGTGGATCGATGTTCGCGCGGCGAGCCGCCGATGTTGGACATGTCTAATTCGTGCTAGCGTTGGATTCGGTTGGACATGTCTAGGCTACCGGTTTCCGGAGGTGCCGGACCCCTGTACGGCCTGCGCGTCACGTGCCGGACGCAAGCTGGGGGGCGCGTGGTCGTTCGCGTGACGCGGTGCGGTCGGGGTGGGACCGCACCGCACTCCGAGCCCTGATCGCCGAGTTCCCCATCTATTTGAAGATATTATAGATTAGCGATATGCTCAGTCGGTGTCGACCACCGGACTGCCCATGGCCCTGCTCAAGGCCGAATTGTTCAAGTCGCTCGGGCATCCCCTGCGCGTGCAGGTGCTCGAGCAGCTCGCCGGCGGCGAACGCTCCGTCGGCAGCCTGGCCGAGGCGCTCGGCTCCGAACTCTCGAACCTCTCCCAGCAACTCGGCGTGCTCCGTCGGGCCGGGGTCGTCGTCACCCGGCGTGAAGGCAACACGATCTACTACGGGCTGCGCGACCCGATGGTCGCCGAACTGCTCTCCGTCGCCAAGCGGATGCTGGTGGCCACCCTCGAAGACTCCAACGCCCTGCTGCGCACGATCGAGCAGGACGTCTCCCGACCGGAAGCGAGAGCGTGAGTCCCACTGGTCGTGGGGCTCCGGCGCTCCTGCCTACGGAGCCGTCCCGTTCGTCCCGCGAGATCACCTTGTACGGCACTCCCGACGGTCAGGCGACCTCGCTGATTTCCTGGAACAGGTTCCCCGCGAGGTCGCGAGCGGCTCGGTCGACTCACGTGAACGCGGACTGGAGGGCCTTCAAGCTGACCTTGGGGTCGCGCAGGCCCTGGTAGATCGGCGGGATCTCCCGGTCGACCCCGAGGAACTCGTACACCGCGTGCATGGCCCCGTGGATCGAATACTCCACGGTGAACACGACGTCGCCGGGAAGCTCGGTGAATTGCCCGAGGAACGCGAAGTTCTGCGCACCGTCGGGGATGACCTTGGGGCGGTCCCCCGGAACGCGCCGGGCGAACAGCGCGGAGGCGTACGGCATCATCGAGGTCGTGACGTCGGTCGTGGCGAGCACCTCCTCGAGGATGTCCTCGAAGCCGAACTGGTGGATGAGCTCGGTGAGGATCTCGGTGCCGGTCGCCTGCGACATCTTCTTCTTGACGTAGTCGCCCTCGTTGTCGATCTCCAGCCCCCAGCCCCACATCGTGTAGGTGCCCTCGGGCTGATTGACGAAGTGCGGCTGGGCCACCACGACCGCCGACATGTACCAGCCCGAATCGATCAACGTCGTCATGGCACCGGTGCCCAGCTCGTTGCCGGTGTACTCGACCCAGCGCTTGACCAGCGTGTCGCTGTGCATCGTGAGGGTGAACGACTCCCACTTGCTCTCGTCGACGTTTCCGCAGAAGGTATTGGGGCGCCCGAAGTCGGGGGCCTTCTTGGCCAGCTCCTCCCACAGCGACCAGCTGCCGTCCACCCGGTCCCTGACCAGCGGCGGCACGGTGTCGTTGCCGCCGTAGGTGGTGTCGGCGACGATGGATCCGATGGTGAGGAAGGCGAGGTCGTTCCGGCCGAGGTCGATCGCCCTGCTGCCGGCCGAGTCCTCCACGTGCAGGCACGTGGCGCGTCGCCGCTGGGGGGAGTTCGTGAAGTCGACATCGGTGACGCGCGTGCCGAAGCGGACGTCGACGCCCTCTGCCGCGAGCCAACGCTGGAGCGGCACGATCATCGAGTCGTTCTGGTTGTACTTGGTTCGCCGGACTCCGGAGAGCGTGTCGAGGTTGTCGAACTCCTGGATGAAGCGCAGAAAGTAGCGGCGAAGCTCGGCGGCGGAGTTCCACTTCTGGAAAGCGAACGTCGTGCGCCACATGTGCCAGAAATTAGTCTGCAGGAAGTGCGCACTGAAGAGGTCTTCGATGCGGCGTGCCCCGAGAGCCTTCTCGCTCAGGGCGAGCATGCGTGTTAGCTCCAGCCGGTCGCGCGCGTTCAGGCCGTAGTCGGTGGCGTCCTGGATGCGGTGCCGCGCATCGACCAGTCGTGTCTTGCCGTGGGTCTCGTGCTTGTCGTTCCAGTCCAGCATCTCCTGCCGGACGGTGACATCCGGGTCTTCGAGGGACGGGATCGTGGAGAAGAGGTCCCAGGTGGTCTGGTACACCTCGTCGCAGAACATCCGAGCCCCGCGCGTCACCATGGCGCCACGAATTGCGGGAGAGTCCACGGCATCCATGGCGCCGCCGACGTGCCCCAACTCCTCGAGGATGTGGATGTTCTCGCCGGGCACCCCGGCGTCGCGGATGGCGAAGGCGGCGGTCGCCATACCGGCGATCCCTCCACCCACGATCCACAGGTGCGCCCGTTTCGGGTCGATTGTCATGGTCGTTCCTCTCGTTCAGCTCACTCGGTTAAAATCGGACTATGCTCATTTCGGAGCGTAATCCGCATGGTGACTCTCATGCAAATCGGTCAGGAAGTGCGAGACCACTCGCTCGGCCACCCGGCTGGAAGGAGCGTTACCCGTGACACCGAGGCCCGGGTCTCGACAGGCTCGACCACCGGCGAGCCCGAGGCCCGGGTCTCGACAGGCTCGATCACCGGCGGGCCCGCCACAAGGCAGACACGCAGCAGCGGATCTATCCGGCGGCCTCGGAGCTGTTCACCGGGCCGGGCTACTCGGCCGTGATCACGCAGATGGTCGCGGACCAGGCCTGTGCCCCGATAGGCGCTACAGGTCGTTACCCGCGTAGGACTGGTTGAAGCTCTTGTTCACCAGGGGGAAGTCGGGCACGATCGTCTCGGCCAACGCCACCGGCAGGGCCGGCCAGTTGAAATATGAGGGGTCGACGATTTTCACCCGGGTGATCCGGCCGTCCGGGCCGAGTTCGACCCGGTGGCAGATCGTGCCACGCCAGCCCTCGACCAGGGACAGGCCGGTGCCGGCCCCGACGGGGGCGACAGCCCGGCCGCTGCCCAGCCGGCCGTCCAGGCGGCGGATGAGGTCGGTCGCCACGTTGATCGACACCGCCAGTTCACCCGCGCGCACCCGGTAGCGTCCGAGCACGTCGCCGCCGGTGTCCGTGACGACGTGGAACGCCTCGCCGAGGTCGACGAATGGGTGGTCGCGGCGGGCATCCGCCTCGATGCCGGATGCCCTCGCCACGTAGCCGAGGGTGCCCATCGCCTCGGCCTGGGCGGTCGGGAGAGGGGCGGTTCCGGTGAACCGGTCCCGCACGATGGCGTGGCCGAGGGTGATCGCGATGATCTCCTGCATGTCGGCCAGCACCCGGGCGAGCACCGCTGGGTCGGGCAGGGCGAGCACAGCTGCGCCGCCGATGGTCAGGCCGCCGCGGAGGAACCGGTGCCCGGTCACCGCCTGGTTCTGGCGGAGCAGGGTCTCGCGCAGGCGCTGGGTGTGCGAATGCACGACGCCGAAGCCGACGTCGTTGGCGAGGGAGCCGAGGTCGGAGACGTGGTTGTAGACGCGCTCGAGTTCGAGCAGGAGGGCGCGCAGCATCCGGTCCTCCTCGGACACCTCGATCCCGGCTGCCGCCTCGACGGCCATCAGCCAGGCCACGGTGTGGCCGGCCACGGTGTCGCCGGTGACCTGCCCGGCCAGGTCGACCGCGTCCTGGGGCTGCCGGCCCTCGAAGAGCCGCTCGACGCCCCTGTGCATGTACCACTGGCGGGCCTCCATCCGCACGATGGTCTCGCCGACGACCGAGAACCGGAAATGGCCCGGATCGATGATGCCGGCGTGGATCGGGCCGACGGCGATCTCGTAGACGCCGGGGCCCTCCACTTCGACGAAGGGGAACGACTCGGTGTCCGGCAGGAACTCGGGGGTGACCCTGGCGCCGCGGCGCATCGGGTACCAGCCGCGCGGCCAGTGGCCGTGGCGCACCAGACGGAACGGCTGCGGGTGGTCGGCGGGCCGCACCCCGAACAGGTCGCGCATTCCCCGTTCGAAGTTGCCGGCCGGGTAGGAGAGATCGGCCAGGCTCGGGACCCAGGCGTCGTCGTAGGGGACCGGCACGACCAGGTCGATCTGCCGCCGCGGGTATACCGCCGCAAAGGAATAGACCACCCGCAGCGCGTCGCCGTCGTCGTGGCAGGTGGTGATCGCGAGCCGGTTGCCGTCGGCGAGCACCGCGGCGGCCCGCTCACGCAGGTCGTCGCGGGTGAGCAGGCGCACGTCGGGGGCGCCGGCGGCTGCCGCGCCCTGCTTCCCGGTGGTCGAGCCTGTCGGGACCCGGTGGTCTGGCCCGTCGGTGGTCGAGCCTGTCGGGACCCGGTGGTCTGGCCCGTCGGTGGTCGAGCTTGTCGAGACCCGGTGGTCTGGCCCGTCGGTGGTCGAGCCTGTCGAGACCCGGTCGTCGGGGTTCGGATGCGTCACTGGGCTCCTCCCAGAACCGCGGCCGCGCGCGCCAGAAGCGTGCCGACCGGCTCAGCGATGAAGGCCACCACGGCCGTGGTGCCCAGGGCGAGGATGAGTGGCAGGCGCGGGCCGTGCGCCGACCGGTCCGGCGCCGCACGGACCGAGCCGGGGGCGGTGCCGGTCGGGGCGCCGACGGTCGGGGCGCCGACGGTCATCGCGACCGTCAACCGGGTGAGGGCGGCGAAGATGACGAGCAGCAGCACGAGCGCGATTCCGACGACGACGCCCATCCCGGCGCCGAAACCGGCGACGATGATGCCGACCTCGGAGAAGAAGATGCTGAACGGGGGGAACCCGACCAGTGCTGCCATGGCGATCAGCCACGGAACGGCCAGGCCGGGGCGGCGCACGAGGAGGGCTCGCACATCGTCGATCCGGGGGGAGCCCTCCACCTCGAGGATGCGGCCCGAGATCACGAACAGCGTTGCCTTGGTCAGGCCGTGGCCGAGCATGTAGAGCAACACGGCAGGCAGGGCTGCGGGGCCGATCGCGGCGCCCACGGCCATCATTCCCATGTGCTCGATGCTGGAGTAGGCCAGCATCCGTTTGAAGTCGCGCTGGCGGATCAGCAGGGTAGCGGCCACGAACAGGGAGAGCAGGCCGCCGATGCTGAGCATCACCCGCAGGAAGTCAGGCCCGATCACGGCGTCGGTGATGGTCTGGATGCGCAGGATGGCGTAGAGGGCGACCGCGAGCAGCACGCCGCTCATCAGCCCGGACACCGGCGCCGGGGCCTGGCTGTGTGCGTCGGGCAGCCAGCTGTGCATGGGGGCGAGTCCGGCCTTGGTGGCGAAACCGAGCACGGCGAGCGCGCCTCCCGCCCGGATCAACGCCGGGTCCAGTGGCAGGTCGGTGCGGCTGAGCACCAGCCACGACAGGGTCGGCTCGCCGGTGCCGCGCGAGGCGGCGTAGATCAGCACGATCCCGAGCAGGGCGATGGCGACGCCCACTGAGCCGAGGATGACGTACTTCCAGGCCGCCTCCAGCGACGACCGGGTGCGGTGATGGCCGACCAGGAAGGCAGTGGTGATCGTGGTGGCTTCGACCGCGGCCCACATCAGCCCGATGTTGTCGGCCAGGACGGCGAGCGACATCGCGGCCAGGAACACCGAGATCAGGGCGTCGTAGGAGCCGGCGAACCGGCCGGGGGCGGCTGCGGCATGGCCCAGCCCGCCCCAGGTCGACACGAGACCGACCGCCCCGACCACGGTGAGCATGTACGCGGAGAGCGCGTCCGCGCGGAGCAGGCCGCCGCCGAGGCTGGGGATATCCCCGGCGAGCACGGCGCCGACCAGGAGCAGGCCGGAGAGCAGCACGGCGGCGCTGGACGCGACCGGGCCGAGGCGGCCGGGCGGGCGGGCGCCGCCGGTGAGGCTGAGCACGGCCAGGGTGACCGGAACGGCCAGGGGGATCCACAGGGCGAAATTCATCAGTCGTGCAACTTTCTGAGCTGATCAATGTCGGTGTTGCCGAACTTGTTGCGCATCCGGCCGGCGAAGACGTAGAGGATCACGACGACCAGCAGCACGTCGAGGGAGATGCCGAGTTCGAGGAAGAGGGGAACCCCGCCGGAGGTGAGGAACGCGACCGTGGCGATGCCGTTGTCGAGCACGAGGAAACCGATCAGCTGAGACCCGGCCTGCCGCCGCGTGACCAGCAGGAGGAAACCGATCAGCACCATGGCGAGCCCGATCGGGGCGGCGTGGGCCGAGATGCTGGTGTCGCCGCTGAGCAGCCGGCTGGCGACGACGTAGCTGAGGATGGTCAGCAGCGCCACGGTGAGCAGGCCGGCCGTCGGGTTCAGCCGCGGCGCCTCATCCGTGCGCGTGGTGGCGCGGGTCTCGTGGGCGAGCACCCAGGGCAGGGCCATCCCCTTCACCAGCAGCACGAGGACGGAGACGATGATCACCTCCGCCTCACCCTCCTCCAGCCCGATCACGGCCACCAGGGCGGCCAGGGCGAAGCCCTGCACGCTGAGCAGCCGGATCGAGGCGAGCAGGGAATGCCGCCAGACCAGCAGGGCGCTGGTCAGCAGCAGGGCGCCGGTGCAGAGGCCGATCAGCTGGGGGTAGACGGTGTCGAACACGGATGCTCCTAAGCGACCAGGTAGGAGGCGGTCACGGCGAGCAGGGCGAGGGCGAACGACCCCGCCAGCAACTCGGGAACCCGGAACAGGCGCACCTTGGCGAGGAAGACCTCGCCCACGCTGAGCAGGGCGCCGAGCAGCAGGATCTTCGCGGTGACGGCGGCCAGGCCCACGAGGACCCCGGCCACGGTGAACTCGGTCAGCACACCCCAGGGCAGGATCAGATTGCCGAGCAGGCCAAGCAGTGCGGCGAGTTTGAGCCAGGAGCCCAGTTCCAACCAGGCCAGGTCGCGCCCGGAGGCCTCCAGCACCATGGCCTCGTGCAGCATCGTCAGTTCGAGGTGGGTCGAGGGGTTGTCGATGGGCAGCCGGCTGGTCTCGGCCATGATGGCGATGGCCAGGGCGACCATGGCCAGCAGGCTGACCGGGGAGATGATCACGGCCGGGTTCTGCAGGCGGGTCTCCACGATCAGCGACAGGGTGGACGTGCCGGCCGGGATCGACAGCGCGTAGACCGCGAGCAGCAGGGTCGGTTCGACCAGGGCCGCGACGGTCATGTGCCGGCTGGAGCCCATGCCGCCGAACGCGGTTCCCGCGTCCAGACCGACCAGGGCCAGGGCCACCACGCCGATCAGCATGATCGACACGATGACGAACAGGTCGCTCGGCACCAGTGGCAGCGGGAGCGTGCCGACCAGCGGCAGGAGCACGCAGAGCAGCAGGCTGGAGACGAGGAGGGTGACCGGGCCGGCCGCGAGCATCCAGCTGCTGTCCGCCGCACGCACCGGGTCCTTGGCCACAAGCTTGCGCACGTCGCGCCACGGCTGCCAGACCCCGGCACCCGCGCGCCCCTCGAGCCGCGCCCGCACCTGCCGGATCACGCCGATCAGCAGGGGCGAGAGGAGCACGAAGAGCACCAGCTGCAGCAGCGCGACCGCGATCGCCGGGATCACAGGGACACCACGATCAGCACGACGAGCAGCGCGACGAAGGAATAGGACAGGTAGCGATGGATGCTGCCGTTCTGCGCCCGACGGGCCAGGATGCCGAACCGCTGGGCCAGGCCGAGAACCGGGCGGTAGAACCGGGTCTCGATCACGTCGGAGACGCTCTGCTCGACGTGGACGCGTTCGACCAGGTACCGGGACTCGCCGACGTGGGTGACCTCGACGTCGCGGGTGGGCCGGAGCACGTCGTCGAAGACCCGCACCAGGGGCTCGGCGTACGACGTGGCGGTGTACTGCATCCGCGGCCGCAGCCTCGATCCGCCGCCCGCCCAGGGCAGGGGCGACACCCGGGTGGGGTGGCGGCGGGCCGAGACGAGGATGGCGGCCAGCACGGGGACGAGCACGAGCGCGGCGATGGCGACGACGGTGGCGGGGTCCAGGACCACGTCGATCCCGCGGGCGTCGACGCCGGCCAGCCCGATCGTGCGCACATCGGGGGTGAACGCCGGGCCGACGGCGGAGGCCAGCGCCTCGGCGAGCGGCCCGGGCAGCAGGCCGAGGCCGATCACGAGGATGGCGCCGATGACGAGCGGGATGCGCATGATGAGGGGGACCTCGCGGGCCTGCTTCGCCTTCTCCGAGCGGGGGCGGGCCAGGAACGCGATTCCGTACGCCTTGACGAAGGTGAGCAGGGCCAGCCCCGCGGTGAGGGCGATCACGGCAACGGCCAGCGGCATGGCCACGGATGCGGTCACGGAGACGACCTCCCCGCCGACCCGGGAGCCGTGCACGAGGGCCTGCAGCAGCATCCACTCGGCCACGAATCCGCTGGTCACCGGCAGGGCGGCGGCGCCGAGGGCGGCGGCTCCGAACGCCCCGGCGGTCCAGGGCATGCGGCCGCCGAGCCCGCCGAGCCGGTCGAGGTTCATCTCGCGGGTGGAACGGGCCACCGCACCGGCGCCGAGGAACAGGGTGGCCTTGAACGCGGCGTGGCTGACCATCAGGAGCAGCGCGGCGAGGAGGGCGGCGTCGGCGGCCCCGGTGGCGTGGTCGCGGCGCAGGAGCACGGAGGCGCCGAGGCCGAGGAAGACCAGGCCCATGTTCTCGGTGGTGGAATAGGCGAGCAGCACCTTGAGGTTGCTCGCCACGGAGGCCTGCAGGATCCCGTAGAGGGCGGAGACGCCACCGAGCACCATGATCAGCACGCCCCACCAGGCCGGGCCGTTGGGCAGCAGGCGCACGCAGACCAGGAGGGCGCCGTAGACGCCGATGTTGACCATGGCGCCGCTCATCGCGGCGGCGACGTGGCCGGGGGCCTCCGGCAGCACCCGGGGCACCCAGACGTGCAGGGGCACGAGTTCGGCCTTGCCGCCGAAGCCGAGGAGGAGCAGCACGAAGGCGAGGCCTGCCTGCCAGGATGCCGGGTCCAGGGTTGCGAGCGCCGCGAATCCCGTGTCGCCGGTGGCGCCGGCGAGCACGGCAAAGCCGGCCAGCACGAAGAAGAAGCTCAGCTGGCTCATCGCCGAGTACCAGACCAGGGCGGACGCGACCGTGCCGCGGGTCGCGTGGTGGGCCAGCAGGAGTGCCGTCGACCCCAGCGTCATGATCTCCCAGAGGAGCAGGAAGGAGACGACGTCGGTGGCGGCGGGGACCAGCTGCATCCCGAACAGGAACACGGCCATCGATGCCCAGGCGGTGCGGGAGGCGGAGGCGACCCTGGCCGAGCCGATGCCGAACAGCGACGCGAGCACGCCGACCGCAGACACGACCACCATGACGAGGCCGCCGAGCCGGTCGGGGGAGAGCACGAGGGGATCCATCGGCAGGGCGGCGGGGATCGTGAGCGACCCCTGGCCGCCGGACAGGGCGATCACGCCGGTGACGACGCCGGCGGCGGCGAGCAGGGTGCAGAGGATGCCGCCCACCCGCGAGCGCCACCGGGCCGGGACGAGCAGGGCGGCCGCGACGGCCGCGGCCAGGAGCGCGACCTGTCCGAGCATCCCGGCCTCGACGGGGGTCATCGGCCGGTCATCCGGCGCAGGGCCTCGACGATGAGGGCCGGTGCGGGCGGGTTGCCCGGCACGGAGAGGTCGACGTCGACGAAATCGGACACCGGGCCGGCGATCCCGTAGCCCTCCGCGAAGACGCCGCCGGTGAGGGCGCAATCGCCCACGGCGATCACGAAGCGGGGAGTGGGGATGGCGTCGACCGTGCGCCGCAGCGGTTCGATCATGTTGCGGGTCACCGCCCCGGTGATCAGGAGCACGTCGGCGTGCCGCGGTGACGCCACCAGGCGGACGCCGTAACGCTCCACGTCGTAGACCGGGCCGAAGGCGCTCGCGACCTCCTGGGCGCAGTCGCTGCAGCCGCCCGCGTTGACGAACCGCACCTGCACGCTGCCGCCGAAGACCTCGGCGCCCGCGAAGAGCGCCGGGGCGGGCGGGGCCGGTTCGGCGATGCGCCCGCTCCGCCGGATCAGGCCGGCCAGCCGTTTGACGCTCACCTCAGGCCTCGGTGATCGTGCGGATGCTGGAGGTCATCGCGTTCTCGGTTCTCGCGGCGGGCGGTGTTCGGCGCCTGCCCTGACTCGACAGTAGCAGCGCGGACCCGGCGGGCATCGGGTCGAACGTCACGCTAAACATCATTACTTCTTTATATACCTATATGATGGATTTATCAAATAGATGTGCCGGCGCCGGCCTCCGTCGGCGGCACCGGCGTCGCCTCGCCGCCCGGGTGCGTGGGGCCGCTCCGCTTTTCGCAGGGCGCGCCCGCGGTCGCGGCC
>NZ_SOHH01000027.1 GCF_004403515.1 Cryobacterium fucosi
ACACAGATGTGAGGGTTTGTCACGTGTTGTGGATAACTTTATCGAAGGTTTATTCACTGGTCTCGACGGGCTCGACCACCGGGCGGGCGGGGTCTCGACGGGCTCGACCACCGGGGTGGCTCGGTCTCGACGGGCTCGACCACCGGGCGGGCGGGGTTTCGCCGGGCTCGACCACCGGGGTGGCTCGGTCTCGACGGGCTCGACCACCGACGGGCTCTACCACCGGGGTGGCTCGACCACCGAGCGGCCCGACCACGGCTTGAGGCGGCAGTCGCCGGAGACCTCTACCGGCGGCAGACGATGCCCATGCTCGTGATCCTCGGAATCCAGTCCCTCGCCGGCATCGGCGCCACCATGCTGCACGTCCTGCGGGACGGCTACGGGCGCGCCCCGAGCGGCCCGGCGCCATCCGCGCGTCGGACCTCAGGTCCGGGGCCCGGAGCAGCGCCTTCGTTTGAGCGCGCCGGTGACCGCCACCGGCGAGCGTCAGCGGCCGGAGTCCTAGAGTGAGTGGAGCGCCGCGTGAACGACGCGGACGGTGTGGAGAAGTCGTTTTATGCACTTCCGGGCATTCACTGTTGAGGAAAATGGAATCTGTGACCAACCCTACGAGCACGAGCAGCTTCCGAGACGCGCGGGACCAACTCCTGCGCCTGCGCGAAGGGCATGAGCGCGCGTCGGCCGAATTCGCCTGGCCCGAGGTCGGGCCATCCTTCAATTGGGCGACCGACTGGTTCGACGTCATCGCGGAAGGCAACGACAAGACGGCCCTCTGGATCGTGGAGGAAGACGGTAGCGAACTGAAGGTCAGCTTCGCGCAGATGTCCACCCGCTCCGACCAGGTCGCGCTCTGGCTGATCCAGCGGGGCGTAAAACCGGGCGACCACGTCATGCTCATGCTGGGCAACCAAGTCGAGCTCTGGGAACTGATGCTCGCCATCATGAAGGCCGGCGCGGTCATCCTCCCGACCTCCACGGTGCTCGCCGCCGGCGACCTGGCCGACCGGGTGCGCCGCGGGGGAGTGGACCACGTGATCGCCAACGCGGGCGACGCCGCCAAGTTCGCCCAGGTCGAGGGCGACTACTCGCGCATCTGCGTGGGCGAGGCCGTGGCCGGTTGGGCGCACTACGCGGACGCCGATTTGGTCACGCCGGCGAAGGCCACGGTCACCGTGGCATCCGATGATGCGTCGCTGATCTACTTCACCTCGGGCACCACCAGCAAGCCGAAGATGGTCGTGCATACCCAGACCTCCTATCCGGTGGGGCACCTCACCACGATGTTCTGGATCGGCGTGCGTCCCGACGACGTGCACCTGGCCATCAGTTCGCCCGGCTGGGGCAAGCACGCCTGGAGTAGTTTTTTCGCTCCGTGGATCGCCGAGGCGACCGTGTTCGTCTACAACTACGACCGGTTCGACCCCCGCGCCCTCGCCGACCAGCTGCACCGCGCGCGGGTCACGACGTTCTGCGCGCCGCCGACGGTCTGGCGGATGCTGATCCAGTCCGATCTGGGAGTCAAGCCAGAAGGGCTTCGCGAAATCCTCTCGGCCGGCGAACCGTTGAACCCGGAGGTGATCAGCCAGATCCAGCGGGCATGGGGGCTGACGATCCGGGACGGCTACGGCCAGACCGAGACCACCGCGATCGTCGGAAACGGGCCCGGATCCCGGCTCAAGGCGGGCTCGATGGGACTTCCGCTGCCCGGCGTCCGGATCAGCCTGGTCGACCCGATCACGGGTGCGGTGACCGACGAGGGGGAGATCTGCCTCGACCTGTCCGAGACCGCGGTCAACCTGATGGCCGGCTACCACGGCGACCCTGAGCGCACGGCCGAGGCGGTGCGCGACGGCTACTTCCACACCGGCGACGTCGCCCGCCGTGACAGCGACGGCTACATCACGTTCATCGGCCGCACCGACGACATCTTCAAGTCCTCCGACTACAAGGTCTCGCCGTTCGAGGTCGAGAGCGTATTGCTCGAGCACCCGGCCGTCGCGGAGGCTGCGGTCGTGCCGGCACCGGACGACACTCGCCTCAACATCGCGAAGGCCTACATCGCCCTTGCCGCCGGTTGGGAGTCCAACGGCGAAACCGCCCTCGCGGTGCTGCGCCACGCCCGGAACGGCCTCCCTCCCTATATGCGCGTGCGACGGGTCGAGTTCTTCGAACTGCCCAAAACCAGCTCCGGCAAGATCCGCCGGGTCGAGCTCAGGATGCGCGAGGACGACGCGGCGGCGACCCAGACGCGGCTGGTCGACGAGTGGCGGGACGACCAGTTCCCCGAACTGAAGCGCTGACCGCCGCCTTCGGCCCCTCCCTCCTGACCCCGCTTCTCGCGCGAGAGTGCAGAATCGGCCCCTTCAGTTCCGTGAAGGGGCAAATTGTGCACTCTCGCGGGCTGGGGCGCGGCGGAGCGGTCAGGACGGGGCGGGGCCGGAGCCGGGGGTGGCGACGAGGTCGACGAGGCGCTTGATCGCCGCGAGGGGAATCGGGAGCCAGCTCGGCCGGTTGCGTGTCTCGTAGACGGCTTCGTACAGGGCCTTGTCGAGTTCGAATGCGCTCAGCAGCGCACCCTGCGCACCGAGGTCAAGGCCGGATCGTTCGGCGTAGCCGTCGAGGAACGCCTCCCGGCAGGCGTCCGCCCAGGCCAGGGCGGCCTGCGCCGGGCGTTCCGGATGTGCCAGTTCGATGGTGCCGGCCGCGTAGGAGAACGATCGGAGCATGCCGGCGACGTCCCGCAGCGGGACATCCGGCCGGGTGCGCTCCTCCAGCGGTCGGAGCGGTTCGCCCTCGAAATCGACCAGGACCCAGCCTCTGACGCCGGGCACATTGAGCACCTGGCCCAGGTGGTAGTCGCCGTGGATCCGCTGCAGCCGCGGCCACGGCGCCGTCCGCGCCCGGCTGAAGATGGTCTCGATCGCCGCCCGGTACTCGGCCAGCGCGGGGATCCCGACCACGGCGTTGCGGTAGCGCTCCCGGATGCCGGCCAGCTCGGCCTCGATCACGTCCGGGGTGGCCTCGCGGGTCGGCAACACCGTGGCCAGGTCGGCGTGCACGGCGGCCGTCGCCACCCCGAGGTCGTGGGCCTCCCGGCTGAAGTCCTCCTCGGCCGAGGCCGAAGCCAGCGCGGCTCGCCAGGCGTCCTCGACACCGGGCAGGAACTCCTGAGCGAAGGCCAGATGGCCCTTGGCTCGTCCGTCGGGGCGGTCGGGGTCGTCCCATTCGCCTTCGACGTAGCCGATCGGTTCGGGTACGAACCGCGAACCGCCCCTGGCCAGGGCCGCCTGCACCGAGATGTCCGGGTTCTCGCCGTGGTGCAGGGCGCGGAACACCTTGCAGATGACCGGACGGGCCGGCGTGCCGTCCGCGGTCCTGGTTTCGAAGATGATCGAGGTGTTCGACTGCTCCCCGGTCAGCACGCGACTGGCCGCCACTGTATAGAGAGGAGTGTCCGCCGGGCCGAGCAGCAGTTCGCCCCGGGCGCAGCCGCCCGCGTCCTCCGCGCCGAGCGAGGCTCCCTGGCCCAGGATGACCCGTAGGATCGCGTCCGCGTAGGCCGGGTCATACGGCGCGTCGTAGAGGTACCGGGCCTGACCGTCCGGGCCGTCCACCGTGGCGACCAGGGCGCGTTCCCCGTGCGGAAGCGGAGTGGCGCGCTCGGTGAGCGGCAGCTGGTAGAGCGAGTCTTCCCCGGTCGTGGAATCGATGACGAGGTGGGTGCGGATGTCCACGCCCGGTTCGGCCGAGGGGAGCGTCCACCGGGCGATGCTGTGCAGGACGGGAACATGCCCCTTGCTCGCGAACCAGCGCTGTGTTGCGACCCATCGGTTGAGGTAATCCGGGAGAGGGGTTCCGCGACCGTTCTCAGTCATGTCGCCAGCGTACGCCAGCGGCGGCATCCGGCGGCATCCGTCGGCGACGGCGCGACCGGGCGACCGGGCGATCAGACGCGACGGATGCCGTATGCCACCGCGGCCAGGCAGCCGGCGCACACGGCGGCCAGCACGCTCATCAGCACGGTGTAGTTCGTGACCGAGTTCAGCCAGGCGAACAGGACCGGCAACAGGAAGCCGACGTAGGTGAGGCTGTAGTAGACCCCGGTGAGGCCGGCGAGGTCGGCGGGGGTGGAGATCCGCTGGATCTCGACCAGGCCGGCAACCACGCAGATGCCGTAGGACGCGCCGAGCGTGATCGCCGTGATCAGCGCGAGAACGGGGGAGAGAACGATCGCGGTGGCGATCGAGAGCAACAGTCCGACCAGCATGACGCTCATGCCGACCACGAGGGCACGCCCCTTCGTGACCAGGTTGAGCCGGGCAACGAGGGGCTGCACGAGTGCCCCGGTGCCGAGCGTCACGACGGTGAGCAGGGTCGCGAACGCCAGGTTGAGCGACCCCAGCTGGTCCTCGACGAGCTTGGGCATGATGGCGTAGGCGATCGCGGCGGCACCGAAGACCCAGGGTGCCGAGGGGGCGATGACCCGCACGAATCGGCGATGGCCGGCCAGCGGCACAGCGAGATCCCGCCAGAAGGGCCGGTGCGAACGGAACCGCGGCACCGTCTCCGGCGCCCGGAAGAGCCGGGGCAGCACGAGCAGGCTGAGAAGGATGTGAACGAGGTAAGGGGAGAGGGTGGGCATCGGGCCCCACTGGGCGAGGGCGCCCGCGACTCCGGCGCCCAGGCCGAACCCGATCGTCAGGGTGAGGGCTGGACGCCGGGCGCCGGCGGTGCGGTCGGCCCGACGGTCGAACGGCGCGCCGGAGAGTTCCTTGAGCCATGCGGTCCCGACCGACATCGCCACGCCCACACTCAGGCCGGCCAGTAAACGGCCGAGGGAGAGCGAGACCGCGCTGGAGAAGCCGAGGCCGAGCAGCAGGCTGGCCGCGATGCCGATCGCCACCCCCGCGACGGACAACGGCTTGCGCCCGTAACGGTCAGACAGTGCGCCGGCCACCAGAAGGCCGGGAATGAGCCCGACCACGTAGAAGCCGAGGAAGAGATCGGCCATCAGGGCCGAGTAGTGGCCGAGCGACTCGTACATGTGCAGGAGCGGGGTGAAGTGATTGCCGCCCCAGGCCATGACGAAGAGGGCGGGCGCGGCAAGCTGCCAGGCGGGGACGGTACGGCGGAAGTTCATGAATCTTTCTGGATCGGAGTCGGGCGCCGCGGCGCCGGGATCAGGATTCGGGCGGCGCCGGGAAACCGTGGCGCACATGCCGGCGGAGAGCGGCCTCGTAACCGGGGGCGTCCCCGGCGCGCAGGTAGTCGGCGAGGGCCCGGTGTTCGGTGATGAAACGCTCGAGACTGCCTGGATCGCGCGTCGCAGCGCGGTGGAGGAGGCGCTTGAGCCGCGGCCCGAGCTGGGTGTAGAAGTCGTCGATGACCCGGTTGTGGGACTCGTCGACGACACGGGCGTGGAAGCGGTGGTCGGCGCGGGCGAAGGCGAGGACGTCGCCGGTGCGGGCGGCCTCTTCCTGCAGCAGGATCAGGACGGCCAGGTCGTCGTCCACGGCGCGGTCTGCGCCGGGACGAGTGCTGTGCAGGGACACCGCGGTCGTCTCGAACATGATGCGCACCTGGAGGAGCTCGGCGGTTTCGACGTCGTCGAGGGCCGTGACGACCGCGCCCTTCTTCGGGAAGAGAGTGAGGAGCCCGTGTGCCTCGAGGGCCAGGAAGGCCTCCCGCACCGGGGTGCGGCTGATGCCGAGTGTCTCGGCGACGTCGCCCTCCGTGAGCAGCGAGCTGGCGCCGACGGCGCCGGTGATGATCGCCTCGGCGACATGGGCGTATACCCGCTCCACCGCGGACGGACCGGCGGCGCCGACTCGGGGGGACCTGGACATGCTCATGTCACAAGCCTAACCATAAATGCATCAATAAATACAATCTGCGGGACGATGGGCCCGGACCTGATCGCGGCGGCAGCGCCAAACCCCGACAAAAACTCTCTTATAGACTGGCCAGCGCAGCCATCCGAGACATGCCCTCCGCAGAGTCCGAGACCTTCGCCCCGCGCGATCCCGCTCGCCTCACCCGATGTGATCGCCTGCCGCCACTTCCGGCCGCACACACTCCTACCGCAGAGGCATCCGTGACCACGACAGCACCCAAGCCCACCCTCCTCGACGCACTGGCCGAGGTTCTGCCCGCCGGTCAACTGATCACCGGTGAGAAGACCGGCGGCTACCTCCGGGACCAGTCCGACAGCACCGCGGCCGGCGTCCCGTTCGCGGTCGCGCTGCCGGTGAACACCGAGCAGGTCGCGGCCGTCGTCGCCTTCGCCGCGGCCCACCGCATCCCGATCGTGCCGCAGGGCGCGCGTACCGGGCTGGCCGGCGGCGCCAACGCGATCGAGGGTTCCATCGTGCTGAGCACGACCCGGCTGAACAAGATCGTGTCCGTGGACGCCGAAGACCAGACCGCCACCGTGCAGGCCGGCGTGCGCACCTACGCCCTCGCCAGGGCCGCGGCAGCGGTCGGGTTGTTCTACCCGCCGGATCCCGGCTCGTGGAAGGGCTCGACCGTCGGCGGCAACGTCGCGACCAACGCCGGTGGGATGCTCTGCGTCAAGTACGGCGTCACGGGAAACTTCGTGCGCCAGCTCACCGTCGTGCTCGCCGACGGCTCCATCGTTCGCACCGGCCAGCGCACCATCAAGGGCGTCACCGGGTATGATCTGACATCGCTCCTGGTCGGCTCGGAGGGCACCCTCGGCATCATCACCGAGATCACGGTCGGGTTGCTGCCTGCCCCTGCCCCGGCGTCCGGGGTCTCGGCGACGTTCGCCGGAACGGAGGCGGCGCTCGCGGCGGCGGCCCTGATCGTCGCGTCCAACCGGCGCCCCAGCATCCTGGAATACCTCGACGGGCCGTCGATCACCGCGATCAACGCCTTCGACCCTGAGTCGAAGCTGCCGGCCGGCGCGGCCGCCCTGCTGCTCGTGCAGTCGGACCAGGCCGGCCAGGCCCACGACGACGTCGAGGAGTACGCCGCCATCCTCCGCGCCGAGGGTGCCACCGAAGTGCTCGTCGCCCACGACCCGGCGCACCTGGACCAGCTGATGACGGCGCGTCGACTGCTGCAGCCCGCGCTGCAGGCCGCGCGCGGTTCCAGCCTCAACGAGGACATCACCGTGCCCCGGTCCCAGTTGCAGGCGCTGCTCACCGGCCTAACCGAGATCTCCCGCGACCTGTCGATCCCGATCGGCACCGGCGGGCACCTCGGCGATGGAAACCTCCACCCGATGATCGGCTTCGACGCGGGGAACCCTGCCGAGGTCGAGGCGGCCCACGAGGCCTTCGCCCGGGTCATCCGGCTCGCGATCTCCCTCGGCGGCTCCGCCTCCGGCGAGCACGGCATCGGAATGCTCAAGCAGGCGCACCTGGACGACGAACTCGGTCCCATCCTGCGCGACCTCCAGCGCCGGGTGAAGGCCGCCTTCGACCCCGACTCGCTGCTCAATCCCGGAAAAAAACTGTGAAATCCGTTCCGGTCTGAGGCTCCGAACGTTCGTTCTGGCCTCTGGACAGGCCTTTGGATCTCCGCGGAAATCGCTTTTCCGTCCGTCCGAAGGCCCCGCCGATTCGTGCCGCGCGCGGACCGCCTCCCCTTAAGGGCGCGGGCGCGAAACGGCGGGGCCGATTCGTGATATCGGCCCGGCGACGGGAGTAGTGTTGGCAGAAGAGGGCAAGTCACGATGCATCGTCGCATTAGCCGCAAGCCTCGTGTTCCTGCTCTCCAGGCCCGACCGTGGGAGACACCCTTCTGCGGCGGGGGAGACTCGATCCCACGAGGAGTGCAATCTACATGACCATCACAGAAGGTGTTCGCAGCGACAAAGACGCGACGCAGGCCGAGCGTCCGGACTTCGTGTCCGACCCCTGGCAGGATTCGATCGATCTTCGCGATTTCATTCAGCGCAATTACACGCCTTATCTCGGTGACGCAACCTTCCTGGCGGGACCGACGGCTCGCACGACCGGGGTGTGGGCCAAGCTGTCCGCCATGTTCCCCGAGGAACGACGCAAGGGCGTCTACGACGTTGACGCGACCACTCCGTCATCCATTACAGCTCACAAGCCCGGATACATCGACCAGCCCAACGAGGTCATCGTCGGCCTCCAGACGGATGCCCCGCTCAAGCGCGCGATCATGCCGTTCGGCGGTTGGCGCATGGTTGCCACCTCGCTCGAGACCTACGGCTACCCCGTGTCTCCCGAACTCGAGAAGATCTTCACCGACTACCGCAAGACCCACAACACGGCCGTGTTCGACGTCTACCCTCCCGGGGTTCGCCGTGCGCGCAACAGCCACCTGATCACGGGTCTTCCTGACGCCTACGGCCGTGGCCGGATCATCGGCGACTACCGTCGCGTTGCCCTCTACGGTGTCGACGCCCTCATCGCCGGCAAGAAGAACGACCGCGCCGAGCTCGACATGGAGCCCTCGACCGAGGACATCATCCGCGCCCGCGAGGAAAACTCGGAGCAGATCCGGGCCCTCAAGGAACTCGTTCAGATGGCCGCCAGCTATGGCTCCGACATCTCCAAGCCGGCCGTCACGGCTCAGGAAGCCGTGCAGTGGCTCTACTTCGCCTACCTCGGTGCGGTCAAGGAACAGAACGGCGCAGCAATGTCGTTCGGCCGCAACGCGGCCTTCCTCGACACCTATATGGAGCGCGACATCGCCGCCGGCGTCCTGACCGAGTCCGGCGCCCAGGAATTGATCGACGACCTCGTGATCAAGCTGCGCATCGTGCGCTTCCTGCGCACCCCGGAATACGACGAGATCTTCGCCGGCGACCCGACCTGGGTCACCGAGTCGCTCGCCGGAATCGGTGACGACGGTCGCGCGCTGGTCACCAAGACGACCTTCCGCTTCCTCCAGACGCTGTACAACATCGGCGCCGCACCGGAGCCGAACCTGACGGTGCTGTGGAGCGACGCCCTCCCCGAGGGCTTCAAGCGCTTCTGCGCCCAGGTCTCGATCGACACCTCGGCGATCCAGTTCGAGTCGGACGACATCATCCGCGCCGAGATGGGTGACGACGCCGCGATCGCCTGCTGTGTCTCGCCCATGCGGGTCGGCAAGCAGATGCAGTTCTTCGGGGCCAGGGTCAACGCCGTCAAGGCGCTCCTGTACTCGATCAACGGCGGCAAGGACGAGGTATCCGGAAAGCAGGTGGCCCCGGCAACCGCGCCGAACGCCGACGAGGTCCTCTCCTATGACACCGTGTTCCCCGCCTACCTCGAGACCCTCGAGTGGCTGGCCGAGACCTACGTCACCGCGCTGAACTGCATCCACTACATGCACGACAAGTACGCGTACGAGCGTCTCGAAATGGCGCTCCACGACAAGGAGATCATCCGCACGATGGCCTGTGGCATCGCCGGCCTGAGCGTGGTCGCCGACTCCCTGTCGGCCATCAAGTACGCCAAGGTGCGCCCGGTGCGCGACGAGACGGGTCTCGTCGTCGACTACACGATCGAGGGCGAGTTCCCCCAGTTCGGCAACGACGACGACCGCGTCGACTCCATCGCCGTCGACGTGATGGAGCGGTTCATGACAATGATCCGCAAGCACCCCACCTACCGGGACGCGATCCACACGCAGTCGATCCTGACGATCACCTCCAACGTGGTCTACGGCAAGGCGACCGGCAACACGCCGGATGGCCGCCGCAAGGGCGAGCCGTTCGCACCGGGTGCCAACCCGATGAACGGCCGCGACACCCACGGGATGCTCGCATCGGCGCTCAGCGTCGCCAAGCTCCCGTACAGCGAAGCGCAGGACGGCATCTCGCTGACCAACACCGTGGTGCCCAGTGGTCTCGGCCACACCAAGGAAGAGCAGATCACCAGTCTGGTCGGCCTCATCGACGCGTTCACGTCGGCGACCGGGTACCACATCAACGTCAACGTGCTGAACAAGGACACCCTCGAGGACGCCATGCTGCACCCGGAGAACTACCCGCAGCTGACGATTCGCGTCTCCGGCTACGCGGTCAACTTCGTGCGCCTCACTCGCGAGCAGCAGATGGATGTCATCAGCCGCACGTTCCACTCGCACTAATATTCACCGACAACAACACGCGGCGACGCTGAGTAGGACGAGACAATGCCCGCAGTAAATCTCGGCCTGCCCAGCGCCGGCGCCGCTATCGACCTGGTGGACGGTTCATCCGTCAGCAGTGAACAGGCCGAACTGGCTGAACTCCACCATCTCGAGATGGAAGCGATCCACAACGGCTCGGTGGCCAGCGTCCACTCGTGGGAACTGGTCACGGCCGTTGACGGTCCGGGCACGCGAATGACACTCTTCCTCTCAGGGTGCCTGCTGCGTTGCCAGTACTGCCATAACCCCGACACCTGGAAGATGCGGGACGGGTTGCTGACGACGCTCGATGACCTCGTGACCCGGGTGAAGCGCTACAAGGGCGTCTTCGACGCGACCGGGGGCGGGCTGACCATCTCCGGTGGTGAGCCGCTCATGCAGCCCGCCTTCGTGGCGCGCATCTTCGAGGAGTGCCACAAGTTGGGCGTTCACACCACCCTGGACACCTCCGGGTTCCTGGGCAAGAGCGCGTCCGACACGTTGCTGGACAACCTCGACCTGGTGCTGCTCGACGTTAAGTCAGGCATCCCCGAGACGTACAGGGAGGTGACGGGCCGCGAGCTTGCTCCGACGGTCGCATTCGGTGACCGTCTCGCGGAGCAGAAGATCCCGGTCTGGGTGCGTTTCGTGCTCGTGCCGGGGCTCACGGACGCCGTCGAGAACGTCGACGCCGTCGCCGAGATCGTGGCGCGGTGGCCGAACGTCGAACGGGTCGAGGTGCTGCCGTTCCACCAGATGGGCGAAGACAAGTGGGACAGGCTGAACCTGCCTTATCCGCTGCACGGAGTTCACCCTCCGGACAACGAACTGCAGGAGCGCGTGCGGGACCAGTTCCGGGCGCGCGGACTGACGGTCTTCTAAGACCGGTTCACGTCCCGACCCGCGCGAGGCGGCGTCCCCGCGGGTGCAGAAAAGGGGCCAGGCAGCATCCGCTGCCTGGCCCCTTTTCGCGTCCCCGGCTCTGGCTGACCTGTCTCTGGTGCGGGATGATGGTGGCCGGCACACAACGGGAGGCAGCCATGACCGAAGCCATCGTCGGCAACGGGACCAAGGATGATCCGTGGCTGCTGCGCAGCCCGCCCGGAACGTCGGAGTACCGGATGTACCGGGAGGAGAGCGCGGATCCACCGAGCCTGGTGTGCGTCGTCGGGACGACCACGCTCGGCTATCGGCTGCGGTGCCTGGACGATCTCCACGCGATGCTGCGGGACGCCGTGGCCGGTTCGGGGTGTACGTGCCACCGCTGATGGAGGCGCTCGGCCTGGCCGAACTCGAGCACAACCCACGGAACAACCGCATGCGGGCCAGGTAGCCCCGCGGGGGCGTGCCATATTCGGCGTGCCACGGCAAGCCCCTCCCCGGGAAGCGCCGCGTGGGGTTCTATGGTGAATACATCGAATGGAGCCGGTCGGGGGTGAGATGATGCGCAACTCGGGATTCGCCGAGCGGCGGACCATTGGCGGAGTGCTCGGTGGACTGTTCGGTTTCCTCGTGATGAGTTCGGCGGCCGGTCTGCTGATGGCGATCGCGGTCACGCCCGTCGTGGCGTTGTCCAGCATTGCTGCCACGGACACCATCAACGTCTTCGAGAACCTTCCGGAGTACATCTCGATCGATAGTCTGTCGCAGAAGAGCAACATCTACGCGACACGGAGCGACGGCACGACGGCCCTGCTGGCCTCGTTCTACGACCAGAATCGAATCGAGGTGGGGCTGGATGCGATCAGTCCATACGTGAAGGATGCCGCGATCGCCAGCGAAGACCCCCGGTTCTTCGAACACGGCGGCGTCGATTTCCAGGGCACGGTCAGGGCCGCAGTGAGCACCTTTGCCGGAGGCGCAACCCAGGGCGGATCCTCGATCACCCAGCAGTACGTCAAGAACGTGTTGGTGCAGAAGTGCGAGCTCATGACCGACACGTCGGCGCGGCGCACCTGCTACCTCGCCGCCACCGAAACGACGCCGGAGAGGAAACTCAAGGAGATGCGCCTGGCCATCGGCCTGGAGAAGAAGTATTCGAAGAACGACATCCTCCGCCAGTACCTGAACATCGCGGGCTTCGGCGGCACGGTCTACGGAATAGAGGCAGCGGCGAACTACTATTTCAACACCTCCGCGGCGAACCTGACATTGCCGCAGGCCGCCAGCCTCGTCGCTATCATCAACAATCCCGTGAAGTTCAAGCTGGATCGACCACTGAGCGAGACCAACGGTGCGGCGAACGGATACCAGGCCAATCGAACCCGCCGAGACTACATCCTCCGGGACATGCTCACCTACCGGAAGATCACCGCAGCCGAGTTCGAGGCGGCGATCAAGGCGCCGATTGAGCCGTCCATCGTCGAACCGAGCACCGGTTGCCAGACCGCGGGGGGAAGCGCCTTCTTCTGCGATTACGTCACACACGTGCTGCGCAACGACCCGAGCTTCGGCGCCGACGAAGAGACCAGGCTCGTCAACTTTCGGCGTGGCGGTTACAACGTCTACACCACCATCGATCTGGACTTGCAGAACGCGGCCGAGAATGCCATCCGCGCAAACGTGCCGATGACCTACCCCGGTTGGGACGTCGGCAGCGTGATTTCCAGCGTGCAGGTCGGCACGGGGCGGGTGCTCGCGATGGCGCAGAACAAGGACTACAGCCAGGACCCGCTGGTGCAGGCCACGGGAGCCAACTTCACCGGGATCAACTACAACACGGATTACGTCAACGGTGGGTCGAGCGGATTCCAGCCTGGCTCGACCTACAAGGTCTTCGCACTGGCAGAGTGGCTGCGGGAAGGCCACTCGTTGAATGAGCGGGTCGACTCGCGGCGCAAGGCGAACTGGGGCACCTTCAAAGACAGTTGCCTGGGTCCGCAGAACTACGACCGCGACAAATGGAATCCCAAGAACGACGCGAACGAAAGCGGCGCCAACTACAGCGCACTCGAGGCGACTATCGGCTCGATCAACACGGGCTACATCGGGATGGCGAAGAGGCTCGACCTGTGCGGCATCCGCCAGACCGCCGAGGCATTCGGGATGCACCGCGCCGACGGGAACCCATTGCTCCAAAACGCCGCCTCGGTGATCGGAACGAATGAAATCGCCCCGTTGAGCATGGCAGTGGCATTCGCCGGCATCGCCAACAGCGGAGTCACCTGCACACCGGTCGTGATCGACAGGATCGTCGCCGCCGATGGCACCGAACTGCCCGTTCCGGTCTCCCAATGCACCCAGTCGGTCGACCCGGCGGTGACCGCAGGGATGGCGTACGCCATGCGCCTGGTGATGACGAATGGCACGGCGCAGGCCTCCTACCGGGCGACATCGCCCCGGGTGCCGATGATCGGTAAGACCGGGACCACCGACGGCAACAAGGACACCTGGATGAGTGGAGCGAGCACGAAGGTCGCCACAGTGGTGGCTGTCGTCAGTCTCACCGGGGAGACGAACCAGCGCGCGGTATTTTTTGACAGCGGACAGGCCGCGACCGCGCGCCATCGGATGTGGCCGGCCGTCATGTCGGTAGCCAATGCGAAGTACGGCGGAGACGCGTTCGTCGAGGCCTCACCGAGCACCGTGATCAAGGTAGGCACCGGGCCGCGCTAACCGGCGGGTCGCCTGGCCGGCGCGAGCCCTCGTCACGCGCCGGGTTCCACCGCGGATCTACGCGCGGATCGGCCACTGGTGGTGCACGTTGTCGACCGGGATCGCGGCCAGTTCGGCCGCGAGTTCGTCCGCCCGGTCGGTGTGTCGCGCCGCGGCCGCGGCCTTCTGCCGCTGGGCGGCCTTACGGGCGACATCGGTGAGGTCCCAGAGGTTCTCCCCGGTGATGGACACCCCTTTCGCCCCCGATCTGCGGGTGCGGCCCCGCACGAGAACGTGACGGGTCTGGAAGACCGGGCCGCCGATCCGTTCCTGCGCATCGTGGAAAAACACGACGTTGGAGACGGGTCCGGTGCCGTCGTCGAGGCTGACGAAGACCACCCGCCGGCCGCCCCGCATCGGCGGGGTGTTCGTCGCACGCCGTACCCCGGCGATGAGCACCTCCGTGCCGCCGGGCAGGCCGGCGAGCTCGGAGGCCGGGGTGACGCCCAACTCGGCGAAGAGAGGGTAGAACCGCGTCATCTGGTGTCCGGACACCGCGAGGTTGAGGTCCCGCAGCTCAAGGTCGGTCTGGCTGCGCCCGCGCAGCTCCAGGGACGTCACCGCGTCGAAGCGCGCACCCTCGAAGCCCTGCACCGGCAGTTCCACCTCGAACGCCAGTTGGTCGTCGTTGATGGTGACGGCGGTGCCGCGAAGCGACTGCACATGGGCGAGGAGCTCGTGCCGGCGGGCACGGTCGTACCCGATGAAGCTGTCGAGCGCCCCGACCCGGGCGAGCGCCTCGAATGTCTTTCGCCTCGGCCGCACCCGGTCGCGAAAATCCTGCAGGGAGGAGAACGGCTGGTGGCGCACGATGCGGGCGCGTTCGGCCGCGGTGCCGCCGGTGAGCTCGGGGAGCGCCAAACGGATGCCACGGCGTTCGTCGCCCAGTTCCTCCACCCGGTAGTCGAGTGTGCTCCGCTGCACGTCGAGACCGAGGACCGGCACGCCGAGCAGCCTGGCCTCGGCCACGATCAGGTCCTTCGGCCACATGCCGGGGGCGTGGGTGAGCAGACCGGCCAGGAACACGGCCGGGTGGTGGGTTTTCAGCCAGGCAGACTGATAGGTCGGCAGGGCGAATGCGGCGCCGTGCGCCTTGGCGAACCCGAAGCTGCCGAATCCGGCCAGCACCGTCCAGACCTGGTCGATGACCGCGGGCGGGAACCCGCGCTCCAGCGCCCGTTCGCGCACGTACTCCTCGATCCGGGGAAGCTGTTCGGGTTTGCCCAGGTGGCGGCGGAAGACATCCGCCCGGCCGAGGCCGCACCCGGTGAGTTCGTCGAAGAGCCGCATCACCTGCTCGTGGAAGATGACGACCCCCTTCGTCTCCCGCAGGATCGGTTCCAGTCGCGGGTGGAGGTAATCGGGCATGACCTCGCCGTGCCGGGCCTGGAGGTATTTCAGGGGCATGTTGTTCTGCATCGGGCCGGGCCGGAACAGGGAGATCTCCACCGTCAGGTCGTTGAAGACCTCGGGCTGCAGCTTGCCGACGAGCTCCATCTGGCCGGGCGATTCGATCTGGAAGATTCCGAGCGTCCTGGTCGACCGGATGAGCTCGAAGGTGGCCGGGTCGTCGAGCGGGATCCGGTCCAGGTCGATGCTCTCGCCGGAGAGGCGGTGGTGTTCCTCGACGGCGTGCGCCATGGCCGACTGCATCCGCACGCCGAGGATATCGAGTTTGATCAGGCCCATCGGGTCCATGTCGTGTTTGTCGAATTGGGACATCGGCAGCCTTATGCCGGACGCCTGCACCGGGGTGCGGTCGAGCAGGGTCGCGTCGGAGAGGACCACCCCGCAGGGGTGCACCGAGATGTGCCGGGGGAGACGGTCCAGCTTCGCGGTCAGGTCGACCAGCTGGTCGAGCTGCTGGGACTCGCGCACCTCGGCGGCGAGCGGCTCCAGCTCGGGCTTCTCGGCCAGGGCGCGGCGGAAGTCCCTGGCGTTGAAGCGCCACATCTGTTTGGCGATCGATGCGACCTGCTCGTGGTTCATCCCGAGGGCGAGGCCGGCGTCGCGCACGGCGCCGCGGCCGCGGTAGGCGTTCGTCATCGACATCAGGGAGACCCGATCGCTGCCGAAGGTCTCGAACAGTTTGCGGTAGATGTCGTGCCGGCGCGCCGATTCGACGTCGATGTCGATGTCGGGCAGGGTCTGCCGTTCCGGGGAGAGGAAACGTTCCCAGAGCAGGCCGTTCGAGAGCGGCTCGACCGACGAGGTGCGGAGCGCATAGTTCAGCACCGAGCCGACCCCGGAACCGCGCGCCTGGATGCGGATGCCCATCTCCCTGATGATGTCCGCCACCCGGGCCACGGTGAGGAAGTAGCCGGCGAAGCCGAGATGCTCGACCGTCTTCATCTCGCGCGCGAGCCGGGCGTGCGCGTCCTCCGCCGACGCGGCTCCCCGGCGCGCACCGGCCTCCGGCCTCGGATAGAGATCGTCGATCCCTGCCCGCGCCCGTTTCCAGAGCTCGGCGACCGGGTCGCCGCTGACGCCGATGATGCGCGCCTCCGGCATCCGCGACCGTCCGAGCCCGATATCGGCCACAGGGTCGAGGGCGCACCTCTCGGCGAGGCGCTCGGTGTCGCGGAACAGCAGCTCGAGGGCGTCGTCGTCGTGCAGCCCGGCGTCGACCACCATCCGCGCCACCTGGCGCATCGCCCGCGCCGGCTTCAGCCACGCCTGCCCGTTCGTCTGCGGCTGCTCCAGCTCGGCGAGCGGGGTGAGCGTGCGGGCGGCGTCGGCGAGGTCCGCGGTGACGGCCTCCGCGGGGGTGCCGTAACGCACGGCGTTGGTGAGCACGGCCGGCAGGCCCGCATGTTCGGCGAGGGCGAGCATCCGGGTGGCCGGCGTCACGCTGCCAGGGGTGCCTGGCTCCGACAGATGACAGACGACCTCGAGTGTGACGGATCCGGCCGGCATGGCCCGCAGCCACGCGGTGAGGCGGGCACGGGCGTCCTCATTGGCACGGTGCCCGGTCGCGGCGCCCACATCGGAGGCCGGTCCGAGCAGAACGGTGAGCGAGCGGAGGCCCGCCAGCTCGGCCAGCCGGGAGCGGGCGATGCTGGGTGTGCCGGCGCTGCTGTGCGCGGCGCTGCTGTGCGAGGCGCTGCCGTGCGCGGCGCTGCTGTGCGAGGCGCTGCCGTGCGCGGCGCTGCCGTGCGCGGCATTGTTGTGGGCGGCATTGTTGTGGGCGGCACTGACGGCGCGGCAGAGCGCGGCGTACCCACGCCCGTTGGTGTTGCCGTGTGCGAGCACGACCACCCGCCCGAGGGAAAGGTGGTCGTCGTCGTGAACCGCGAGGTCGGCGCCGAGCCCGGGCCGCACGCCCGCGTCAACGCAGGCACGCACGTGCTTGACCGCGCCGTACAGGCCGTCACGGTCGGTCACCGCCAGGAAGGTGCCGTCTTGTGCCTTCGTCTGCTCTGCCAGCGCCTCCGGCATCGTGACCCCATAGTGGGTGGAGTACGCGCTGGCGACGTGCAGGTGCGGGAAGCTCATCCCCAGTCGAGGGCGAGCACCCACGATCCGTCGACGTCGCGTCGCAGATCGTAGCGGTGCTGTTCCTCGTCCCCGCGGGACGCGTCCACCCGCCACAGCTCGGTGTCGATGCGCAGTGGCACACCGTCGTTCTCCCACCAGCGGGTTCGGGTGAAAACCGCCTGCGGCTGGCCGATGATGGTGTGCTCGAACCGGTTCCAGATGAACGCCTGCGGGTCGCCGTCGGCCGACAGCTCGACGTCGACCTGGGTATCGATGATCTGCGGCATTCGGCGCCCTCCGTCGGTTCGAACACGTGTTCGATTCTTGGAGTGTACGTCACACCACGGACAGACGCCAACGGGAACCGTCAACTGGGCGTTGAGGGTTCCCGTCGGGTCGGCTGCTGCCCTGGTCAGATCCGGGCGAGGAGCTCCGTCTTCTTCAGCTCGAACTCGGCCGCCGAGACGACGCCGGCGTCGCGAAGCCGGCCCAGCTGGAGGAGATGCCCCGCGGCACCGGGCTCGATCGCGGCTGTGCCGGTCCCGGTCGGCCTCAGAGCGGGGAGGACCATCGCGGGCGGCTGCGGCTCGAGCGGCACGACGGATGCTGCGGGGGCCGCGGCATGCCCGGCCGCCTGGGAGATCCGGTCGATCCAGGCCAGGGCGATCGCCGAGACGATGAAGACCATGTGGATGATGACCTGCCAGAGCACGCCGTCCCAGGTGTAGGTCTCGCCCGTGATGGATTCCTGCCCCTGGGTCGAGGTCGAGCCGCGGGCGGCGAGGTCGCCGACCTCGATGAAGGTCTTCAGCAGATGGATCGAGGAGATTCCGACGATGGCCATGGCGAGCTTGACCTTGAGCACGTTGGCGTTGACATGGGAGAGCCACTCCGGCTGGTCGGGGTGGCCGTCGATGTGGATCTTGGACACGAACGTCTCATAGCCGCCGATGATGACCATGATCAGGAGATTCGCGATCATGACCACGTCGATCAGGCCGAGCACGCCGAGCATGATCTTGGCTTCCTCGATGACGATGCCATCGGGTCCCGGGTGGGTGAACCCGTGCAGGACTTCCTCGCCGAGGTGGCCGAGTTCGACCATGAAGACGACGACGTAGATCACCTGAGCGACGATGAGGCCGATGTACAAGGGGGCTTGAAGCCAGCGGCTGAAGAAGATCATCAGCCCGACGCTTCTGACCCACTGGGATTGTTGGCGGAAAGGAGGTTGGCTGGAGGTTTCAGTCACCGGTCAACCTTAGGGATGCGGGGATGGGAGCCTCCTGAACGGGGACGCCCCCACCGCCGGATTCGCGGTTCGTTGCCCTCGTGGCGGCCTTTTGGGAAGCGGGCGCACGGTCTAGCCTGCGCCCGCTTCTCAAAGGTGCGCCGAGAGTGGTGAGCACGCGCGGAGGGAGCGAGCCGCGCGTGCTCAAGCGCCCGCCGGACGCCCGCGGATGCGACGGGAGAGCTCCGCGGCGAGGCCGGCCCGGCCGCGCCGGAGACGGCCGAGGGGTGAGGGCAACGTCGGTCGGATGCTCCGGGTGCCACGTTGAGGCGGCATCCGGTGACGAAACGGGTGGGAGCGTCATCATCCTCGTCCGCCTTCTCGTCAGTGCCCGCCTCGCCGCAGCCCAGGTGACTATCGACGAGTCCCTCGCCACGAGCACCGGGCAATTCGACCCGACCGAGCAGAAGCGCGGCTTTTGGGTTGCCGGGGTCGGCGTCACCGACGCGGCCCCGAGGGCGAGGGGCTGGAGCCCGACATAGACCCGTATCCTGCCCCGGATGCCCCGGACACCCCTGGTCGGCCGCCGGGCGGCGCGGGAACGGCGGGTGCCTCATGAGCCTGTGGTTCTGGATCCGGGTGGCCGGCACCCTCACGATCGGACTCCTGGCCTCCCTGACGGTGGCCAACACCGTGGCGACCGGCCAGGTCCTGAGCCTCGATTCCCGGGTGGGGGCGCTCATCGTCGCGGCCATCGCCCTCCGGCTGAAAGCGCCGTTCCTGGTGGTGGTGATCGCGGGTGCGGCCGCGGCGGCCGGGCTCCGACTCCTGGGGCTGCCCTAGACGCTCCGCGGCGCTTCCGGCCTGGCTGACCAGCGACGACGGATGCCCCGGTGAGGCTCCCAGCACTCGCCGTGGTGCGGCCCTTGTAGAATCGTCGATGGCCCTGTGCCGCCAGGGACACCGCACCGGAGTCCCACGGGTGCCCCTGAATCACCCCTCGAGAGGCAGCAATGAGCCTGATCCGGCTGAACGACGTCAGCGTCCGCTTTGAAAACGCGCAGATCCTGCGCGAGGCGTTCTTCCGCCTCGAATCCGGCGACAGGGTCGGCCTGATCGGCAAGAACGGATCCGGCAAGACGTCGATTCTGAAGCTGGTCCTCGGCCAGGTCCTTCCGGACACGGGCACCGTCACCCTGGACGCCGACCTCAAGGTGGGGTACTTCTCCCAGTTCTCCGAGCTGAACGGCCAATCCACGATCCTCGAGGTGCTCGACGAGCTCTTCGCGCCGATCAAGGCCATCGAAGCCGAACTGGCGTCGATCGACGCGGCCATCGCGGCGGACCCGTCGGGAAGCGCGGAACTCGACCGGCTCATCCACCGTCAGGCCGAGTTGTTCGAGGACATGGACAGGCTCGACGGCTGGGACTACACCCGGCGCATCGACACCGCGCTCACCACCCTGGGGTTCGACGTGGCCCACCGCGTCTGTTCGATCGACGAGCTGTCCGGCGGCTGGCGCAACCGCGCCGCCCTGGCCAGGATCCTGCTCGAGAGCCCTGACGTGCTCCTGCTCGACGAGCCCACCAACTACCTCGACGTGGCCGGGGTCGAGTGGCTCGAAGCCTGGTTCCGCACCTTCCGGGGCGCCGCGATCATCGTCTCCCACGACCGCAGGTTCCTGGACGCCGTCGTCACCCGGATCATCGAGGTCGAGAACTTCCACCTGCACGAGTACCCAGGCAACTTCGGCGAGTACGTGGTGCAGAAGCAGTTCAGGCTCAAGAACCTGGAACAGCAATTCGTGCACGAATCAGAACTGCTCGCGTTCGAGGCCGAGGGAATCGCCGACCGGAGGGAGGCCGCGAAGGCCGCCACCCGGGACCTCGGAAACCAGTTGGCGAAGATCAAGAAGGCCCGCACGCCGCGACCCGTCGACCAGATCATCACCGAGATCTACGGCGGCCTGCACGTCAAGGATATGCTCTGCCGGGTCGAGCTGCTCGGCAAGTCCTACGGCGACAAGGTGCTGTTCCAGAACCTGAGCTTCGAGATCAGGCGGGGCAACCGGATCGTGGTCCTCGGCGCCAACGGCAGCGGCAAGACCACGCTGCTCCGAGTGCTGACGGGTGAGGAACGCGCCGACTCCGGCGAGGTCGCCTGGGCGAGCGGGACAGCCGTGGTGTCCTACAACCAGGTCCTCGCCGAACTCGACGACACGGACACGGTCACCCACGCCGTCAACGCGATGCCCGGCAGCCTCGCCTTCACCGCGACCCGGAAGTCGGTCGGCCGGTTCCTGTCGATGTTCCAATTCTCCGAGGCCGACCTCAAACAGAAGATCGGCAACCTGTCCGGCGGCCAGCGAGCGCGCGTCGCGATGGCCCAGTGCCTGCTCTCCGGCGCATCCGTTCTGTTGCTCGACGAACCGACGAACCACCTCGACATGTCGAGCACCCAGGTGATGGAGCGGGCGCTGCTGCATTTCCCCGGCGCCGTGGTCGTGGTCAGCCACGACCGTTTCTTCAGCGACAAGATCGCCAACCGGCACCTCGTCTTCGGCGGCGACACCGCTGGGCCCGGCGAGATCGAGGTGCGCGCGGCCTGATCCGGCGACGGGCCGCAGGTGCCCTCTGCGATGTGAGTCGCAGGATCTGCCCGCAGAAGGCTCCGGCCGGACGGTACGTCCTGACCTGGTGAACCACCGGGGTTGGTCTCGACGGGCTCGACCACCTGGTCTCGACGGGCTCGACCACCGGGCGCGGTACTAGACCCGTGCGTCGCGCCCGGTCAGGGCGAGCAGCCGCGACTGCAGAGGCGCGTCTTCGGCGATCGGCACGGGGGAGGCGAAGAGGCCGCTGGCCTCCAGCGTGTCCCGCTGCGGTTCGAAGACCGTCCAGACCGCCTCGACAAGTTCCCCGTCCAGCGTGTCGTCCGCGGCCGTGGCGCGCGCCAGGTCCCAGGCGTGGATGGTGACCTCGGAAACCTGCTCCCTGAGGTAGTCGAGGGCGGTCACGGTGTCGTAGGACAGCGACACCGGGGCATCCGGCGGCGTCGCCCGCCACGCGGCGGTCGCGGCCTCTGAGTAGGTGTGCCATTCGGCGGCCAGGTCAGCGCCCAGCGGCGCGAGCGCGCGCCTCGCTTCGAGCGGGGAGAGCCCGCTGAGCAGGGGCGGAACCCACTGCTGCTCGAGGACCACGTGGCGCACGAGATCCCGCACAGTCCACTCGGCGTCGGGCGTTGCCCGGTCCCATTCGGTGATCCGGTCCAGCCGAGCGGTGAACTCGTCGTGGGCCAATTCCTGCAGCGCAATCCAATCGTGCGTCATGGGTGCTCCTTTCGTTGTCGGGTGCAACGGTGTCCGGCACGCTCGCATTCCGCACGAAGTGATTCGATGGCGGGAATCCGGTGGCGCGCGAGGTCCTCCGGGTGGGTTAGGGTCGCTCCATGAGCAGGCAGGACGGAAGCGACCGCACGGTCTCGGCGGCATCCGTCGACGACAGCGCCGCGACCCTGCTCCACGTCGACCTGGACGCGTTCTTCGCCTCCGTTGAGCTGCTCGACCACCCTGAACTCGTCGACAAACCCGTGATCGTCGGGCACCGCTCCGGCCGTTCCGTCGTCACCGCGGCGAACTACGTCGCCCGGCGTTACGGGGTCAACTCCGCCATGCCGATGGCGCTCGCGTTGCGCCGCTGCCCCTCGGCGGTGGTGCTCGAGCCCCACATGAGCCGGTACAAGCACTTCTCCGACCGGGTGATGGGCATCTTCGGCGACATCACGCCGCTCGTCGAACAACTCGGCATCGA
This sequence comes from Cryobacterium fucosi, assembly GCF_004403515.1. Classification (GTDB taxonomy): domain Bacteria; phylum Actinomycetota; class Actinomycetes; order Actinomycetales; family Microbacteriaceae; genus Cryobacterium; species Cryobacterium fucosi. Next base: position 22,268 of record NZ_SOHH01000027.1, read on the forward strand.
CGAGGCGTTCCTCGACGTCGCCGGGGCCAGGCGGCTGCACGGCTCGCCGGCAGTGATCGGCGCGCTGATCCGGCGCACCGTGGAGGCCGAGACGGGGCTCACCTGCTCGGTCGGCGCGGCATCGACCAAGTTCGTCGCCAAGATGGCATCGGGCCGGGCCAAACCCAACGGGCTGCTCGTGATCCCCGCGGAGAAGACCCTCGCCTTCCTGCATCCGCTTCCCGTCGGCGCTCTGTGGGGGGTCGGCCAGACGACCGAGGCCTCACTGCTGCGGCTCGGCCTGCGGCAGATCGGCGACGTGGCCCGCACCCCGCTTGCTGTGCTGCAGAAGGCTGTGGGGGAGGCGTCGGGGCGCAAACTGCACGACCTGGCCTGGGGGAGGGACCCGCGCGCGGTCACCATTGAGCGCGAGGAGAAGAGCGTCGGCCACGAGGTCACCTTCGAACACGACATCACGGATGTCGCCCGCCTCCGAAGCGAGTTGCTGCGACAGTCCGACGCAGTGGCGGCCCGGCTTCGCGGTGCCGGACTCGTCGGCCGGTGCGTCGTGTTGAAACTGCGCTACGCCGACTTCAGCACGGTGACACGGTCGCGCACGCTCGCGGAGGCCACCGACGTCGGCCGGAGGATCTACGAGGAGGCCGCAACCAGCTTCGACACGCTCGCGGCCTCCGGCATCCGGGTGCGCCTGATCGGGGTGCGGGTGGAGCAGCTGGGCGACGGGCAGGGCCAGGGCCTCGGCCTGTGGGACCCGGACGACGACTGGCGCGGAGCCGAGCGGGCCGTTGACACGGTCACCGCCAGGTTCGGACGTGGCACGGTGCGCCCGGCCTCTTTGCTCAAACCGGACAAGGGGTAGCCTGAGAGCATGACTAGCCTGCCAGAGAAGCTCGCAGAAATATCCCGTTCCGCCGGTGTGAAGACCGCCTACGGCGATCCCGTCCAGGTAGACGGCATCAGTCTGGTGCCCGTCGCCCTCGTCTACTACGGCTTCGGCGGCGGCGAGGGCGATTCGGCCGAAAGCGGCAAGGGCAGCGGAGGAGGCGGCGGCGGAATGTCGCTGCCGATCGGCGCCTACGTGAAGTCGGGCGGTTCGCTGCGATTCGAGCCGAATGTCATCTCGTTGCTCGCCGTCGGCATCCCGTTCGTCTGGGTGGCCGGCAAGGCGATCGCCCGCGTCATCCGTGCACTGAAGCGCTGAGGCACTGAAGCGCTGAGGCGCTGAAGCACTGAGAACCTGAAGCGCCGGGGCCGCGCGGCTCAGTCGGCGAAGACGTCGGGGACCCCATCGCGGTCCCCGTCGAGCCGTTCCTTCGCTTCGACCAGCCGGTAGGCCCGGTTTCGCGCGCGGAGCACGACGGTCGCGAGCAGGGCAGCGAGGAAGGACCCGGTCAGGATGGCCACCTTGGCGTGGTCGTCCAGCACCGTGCCGTGGCCGAACCCGAGCTCGCTGATCAGCAACGACACCGTGAACCCAACGCCGGCGAGCATCGCCACCCCGATGACGTCGACCCAGGCCAGGTCAGGGTCGAGGGTTGCCCTCGTGGTCCTGGTGACCAGCCAGGTGGCGAAGAGGATGCCCACCGGCTTCCCGACGACGAGGGCGACGACGATGCCGATGGCGATCGGGTCGGTCAGGGCCTTCGTGAGCCCTTCGGTGCCGCCGATACTCACCCCGGCGGAGAAGAACGCGAACACGGGCACGGCGAAACCAGCCGAGAGGGGGCGGATGCGGTGCTCGAGCGTCTGGGCGAGGCCGGGGCCGGCGTCGGGGCCGCCGCCCTTCCGGCTGCGCAGCACCGGCACGGCGAAGCCGAGCAGCACGCCGGCGACCGTCGCATGGATTCCGGAGCCGTGCACCAGGGCCCAGACGAGCAACCCGATCGGCAGCAGGATGAGCCAGCCGGCCCAGGTCCTCGTGCCGAAGAAGTTCGAGTGCTTGTGGGTGAGGTAGGCGAAGAGGGCGAGCGGCACGACGGCGAGGAGGAGCATCAGCGGCTGGATGTCGCTGGAGTAGAAGAACGCGATGATGCCGATGGCGAGGAGATCGTCGACCACGGCCAGCGTCAGAAGGAAGATGCGGAGCGCGCTCGGCAGGTGGGAGCCGATCACGGCCAGCACGGCGACGGCGAAGGCGATGTCGGTGGCGGTCGGAACGGCCCAGCCGCGGAGCGCGTCCGGTCCGCCACCGATGTTGATGGCCACGAAGAACAGGGCCGGGGTGATGACACCGCCGATCGCGGCCGCCACGGGGACGACGGCACGGTTGAACGTGCGCAGGTCGCCGGCGACGAATTCGCGTTTCAGCTCGAGTCCGGCGATGAAGAAGAAGATGGCCAGCAGCCCGTCGGCGGCCCAGGCGCCGAGGCTGAGCTTCAGGTTCAGGGGCTCGAACCCGACCTCGAAGTCGCGTAGCGAGAAGTAGAAGTCGGCGGCCGGCGTGTTGGCGAGGACGAGCGCGACCACGGTCGCCGCCAGGAGCAGGGCTCCGCCCACGGTTTCCTTGCGCAGGATCTGCGCGACGTGGAGGTACTCCCGGTAGCTGCTCCGGCGGAAGATCAGGGAAGTGGTCTCGTCGGCGGGGGCGGACGGGGAAGCGGGGGTCACGTGGAATCCTCTGGTTTTCGGTACGACGCTAGGGCGTCGACCAGACTTCCCGACTCACCGCTTCCAGCGTACACGGGGTCGGAACTGTGACTCGGCCGGTGAATTCCGGCCCATTCGACCGGCCCATTCGACCGGCGCGTTCAGCCGCGTCCGCGGCGGAGCCATGGCGGACGTAGGCGGGGCGGCAACTGCCACGGACCGCTCACCGGAAGGCCGCGGTGGATCCGGCGCCGGCGCAGGATGAATCGGCGCAGCAGCAGGATCAGCAGCGCCGCGAGCACCAGCGGCACGGCGACGCTCACCCTCGTTCGACCGGCCGAGTCGGCGGCCCGGATCCGATCGCCCCGTGAAATTCCGTCATCACGCGAGTCTAAACGGCGGTCTATACTCATCTACGAACACGGGAGTCCGGTCAACCGGGCTGAGAGGGAGCTTCGTACAGCTTCGACCGTCGAACCTGATCTGGATCATGCCAGCGCAGGGAGGCAGATCATCTCGTACCCGTGCCCTGTTTTCTCTACGGAAAGGGCACGAACAGTGCACACTGAAACCACCACCCCCACCCGGCCGGTCTCACGCAAGTGGCGGGTCGTCGACATCGTCGTCGCCAGCGTCATCGGTGTGGCCAGCGGCTTGATCTTCGTGGTCTGGAACCAGGCCTACAACCCGCTCAGCGGGCTGCTCACCCCGCTCCTGCCCGGACTGCAGGCTCTCCTCGGCGGCGGCTGGCTGTTCGCCGGGGTCCTGGGAGGCCTGATCATCCGCAAGCCGGGGGCGGCCCTCTACACCGAGCTGCTCGCTGCCGTGGTCTCCACCCTCGTCGGCGGCACCGCCTGGGGCGCCACAATCCTGATCTCCGGGTCGGTGCAGGGACTCGGCGCCGAACTGGTGTTCGCGATCTTCCTCTACGCGAACTACCGCCTGCACGTCGCCCTGCTCGCCGGCGCCGGCGCGGGCCTCGCCCTGGCGATCAACGACCTGCTGTTCTGGTATCCGGGTTCCGCGGCCCCCTTCATCACGATCTACACCCTCTCCGCCGTCGTCTCCGGAATCGTCATCGCGGGCCTGCTGTCATGGCTGGCCATGCGCGGTCTGGCCCGCACGGGGGCGCTGTCGCGCTTCGCCGCCGGCCGGGCGGTTCGCGTCTCGAACTAGGGCGCCGACACCATGACTGCCGCGAACTCGGCCCCACCCCGGAGCGCGTCCGTCGACGCCAGGGGCTGGGGCTGGCGGCACGCCGGCCGCACGGACTGGGCGGTCGCCCGCCTCGACCTGCGAATCGACCCCGGTGAACGGGTGCTGCTGCTCGGCGCGTCCGGCGCGGGAAAGTCGACGCTGCTGCACGCCCTGGCCGGCGTGCTCGGCGGCGACGATGAGGGCGAGCAGCAGGGCAGGCTGCTGGTCAACGGCGCCGAGCCGGTCGCGGCCCGCGGGCAGGCCGGACTGCTTCTGCAGGATCCGGACTCGCAGGTCATCCTCGCCCGGGTCGGCGACGACGTCGCGTTCGGCTGCGAGAACCTCGGTGTGCCGCGTGAGGAGATTTGGCGCCGCGTGCACGAATGCCTCGCCATGGTCGGACTGAACGTGCCGCTGGGTCATCCCACGTCGGCGTTGTCCGGGGGCCAGAAACAACGCCTTGCCCTGGCCGGGGTTCTGGCGATGAGGCCGGGGTTGCTGCTGTTCGACGAGCCGACGGCCAACCTCGACCCCGACGGGGTGATCGAAGTGCGCGACGCAGTGGCGCGGGTGCTCGAGAACTCGGCGGCAACCTTCATCGTGATCGAGCACCGGGTGGCCATCTGGCAGGACCTGGTGAATCGGGTGATCGTGCTCGATGCGGCCGGGGGAGTGCTGGCGGACGGCCGACCGGACGATGTGCTGGCGAGCCAGGGCGAGCGGCTCTCCGCCGCCGGGGTCTGGGTGCCCGGACGGGGTCACGGGATGCCGGCCCGGCGGGCCACCGCCCGCGACGGGGCGGACGGCATCCTGCTACGCGCGGATTCCCTCTCCATCGCGCGCACGAAGAACGTCGTCGTCGCCGGCGATATCGACCTCACCGTGCGGGCCGGTTCCGCCCTCGCCGTGACCGGGCCGAACGGGTCGGGCAAGTCGACCCTGGCCCTCACCCTCGCCGGGCTGTTGAAACCGTCGGGCGGACGACTGGAGGCGAGCGCCGACTTCGCCGACGGCGCGGCCGCCGCACCGATCGACTGGACCTCCCGCCAACTACTGACCAGGGTCGGCACGGTCTTCCAGGACCCCGAGCACCAGTTCGTCGCCGGCACCGTGCGCGCCGAACTCGCGGTCGGCCCGCGTGCCCTCGGCCGGAGCGGGCCCGCCGTCGATGGGCGCGTCGACACCCTGCTGCAGAGGCTCAGACTCGACCACCTGGCGGATGCGAATCCGTTCACCCTGTCCGGCGGGGAGAAACGACGCCTGTCGGTCGGCACGGTGCTTGCAACCCAGCCCCGCCTGCTCGTCCTCGACGAACCGACCTTCGGCCAGGACTTCCGCACCTGGCGCGAGGTGGTGGCGCTGCTGCTGGAACTCATCGACGACGGAACCGGGGTGCTGGCTGTCTCCCATGACAGCGACTTCGTCGCGGCGGTGGCCGACCGGGACTACCGCCTGCCGAGCCCCGTCGCCGACCGGCAGCCGGTGACCCCCCGATGAGCGTGCTCGCGGTGCCCGCGGGGAAGCAGGCGATCTTCCGGGTCAACCCGGTGGCGAAGCTGGCGGCGGCACTGCTCCTGGCCGGCGTGCTCATGCTCACGATCGACTGGGTGTCCGCCCTCGTCGCGCTCGCGTGCGAGCTTGTCCTGTTCTTCTGGGCCGGTCTGAGTGCACGGATGTTCCTGATCCGCACCCTGCCGGTCTGGCTGGCCGCGCCGATGGCCGGCCTGACCACCCTGCTCTACGGGCAGGCGGCCGGGCAGGTGTACTGGGCGTTCGGGCTCGTCCACGTGACGCAGGGGTCCAGCGAACTGGCCGTGGCCACGACCCTGCGGATACTGGCGATCGGCCTCCCGTCGGTGGTGTTGTTCGTCACGGTCGACCCGACAGACCTTGCCGACGGTCTCGCCCAGATCGTGCGGCTGCCGTCCCGGTTCGTGCTCGGCGGCCTGGCCGGCCTCAGGCTGGTCGGCCTGTTCATCGACGACTGGCGCGCCCTCGAACTGGCCAGGCGGGCCAGGGGAATCGGCGACGGCGGCGCCATCCGCCGGCTCGCCGGCCAGGCGTTCGCACTGCTGGTGTTGTCCATCCGGCGCGGGAGCAAACTGGCGACGGCCATGGAGGCCAGGGGCTTCGGTGCCCCGATCCGTCGCACCTGGGCCAGGCCGTCCACGTTCGGCGGGCGGGAATATGCCCTGGTCGGCATGGGACTGCTCGTGGCGTTGCTGGCCGTCGTCGTCTCGGTCGCGACGGGCAACTGGAACTTTGTCCTCGCCTGACCCGGCCGGGCGCCCGTCAACGTTGCTCGGCCCGGTCCTCGCCGCGCTGGCCGGCGCCGGGTCCGCCCCTGTGGTGCTCATCGACGGGCCGAGCGGGGCAGGCAAGAGCACCCTGGCAGACCGGCTCGTGGCGGACTGGCCCGGTGAACCGAAGCCGGTCCTGGTGCGGCTCGACGACATCTACCCTGGTTGGCAGGGTCTCGCCGCCGGCATTGACCACCTGACCCGGCACGTGCTCGCCCCGCGGGCCGGCGGCCTGCCCGCGGCCTGGCAGCGCTACGACTGGGCGAACACCCGGGCCGCCGAGTGGCATCCGGTTGATCCGGCACGCCCGCTCATCGTGGAGGGATGCGGCGCCCTCGCCGCCGCGCACCGCCCGTTCAGCGAGATCAGGATCTGGCTCGCCGCCGACGACGGCATCCGTAAGCGCCGCGCCCTGGCGCGGGACGGGGACGTGTTCCGCTCACACTGGGACGAGTGGCAGGACGAGTGGGAGGCGTACCTGGGCCGGGACGACCCGGAGCGCGCCGCCACGATCCGGCTCAGCGGGACGACGGAGAATCACCCGCCTCGGTCTGCCTGAAACCGGTCGGCCCGGACTAGGTTGGAGACATGGCCAGCCCCGAATCCCACAACGTCGTCTACACGGCGGAGTTCATCGACGGTCCCCTCGAGGGGCAGGTCGATTCACGCGTCCTCGTCCACGGCAAGCACGATTCCCGGATCAGCATGCTCGCCGCCGTCGAGGGCATCGAAGCCCTGTTCTGGTACGACGAGGTCGACGAGCGCGACGTGCAGGGCCGCTTGCACGTGCGCTACCGGTTCGATGCCGGCGACAGCGACCCGTACCTGCCGACGGACGAACAGGACTGACGGGGAGCACCTCCGCCCGCGTGGTCCTGCCCGCTAGCGGCGTTCCGCCAGCAGCGCGATGATCATCGGGACCGGGTTCAGCAGCCGCCAGCCCGGACCGGGGGCGCTGATCGTGCGGTCGAGCACGAGCGGCGCCGAGACCGGGGTGCCTGCGGCTTCGACCGACACCCGGCCGATGGTGCGCCCCGCCCGCCCTGTCGAGAAGGTGTCCAGGGTGACCGTGGCCGCACCGGGGGCCTGGGCCTGCCAGCCGAACCGGGTCTTCGACGCGCGCACGGTTCCGGCCGAGGTGGCGCCCCACGGGGTGCTGAACCGCACGTAGGCGTCGCCCTTGGCCAGCACCGGAAGCTCGCTGACGCCGGCGCGGGCGCTCGCCATCAGCGCGGTGAGATCCGTCGTCAGGGTGTCGTAGTCGGGTTCGCCGATCACCGCACCCGAGAAGGTGAAGACCGAGTCGGCACTGCCGACCCGGGCGGTGAAGAGGAAGCACACTCCGGCGGCATCCGTGTAGCTCCGGGAAATGCCGGTGATGCCCTCATCGGGCAGATAGGCGGTGGTGTTGTCAACGCCGCGCTGGCCGACCAGGGCCGACGCGGGCTGCGAGAGAAGCTCCGCGATGACCGGGTCGGCCGCGGCCATCCCGGCCAGACGGGCGAGATCGGTGGCCGTGCCGGCGCTCGCGTCGTGGAGCCCGGTGGCGTCGGCGACCGTGGTTCCGGCGAGGCCATTCGCGGCGAGCCAGGTGTTGGCCGCCTCGACGTAGGCGTCGATGGAGCCGAAGGCCCAACGCGCGAGGGTGTCGGCGTGGTTGTTGCTGGAGCCGAGGACCATGGCCTGGAGCAATTCGGTCTCCGTCCACAATTCGCCGGGGAAGACGACGACGGTGCGGGCACCGGAGTTGCCGTAGTCGATGTAGTCCTGGTAATCGGCGGTGGTGATCGGGATTTTCGGACCCTGCGTGCCGACCTCGAGGGGCTTCGCGTCGAGGACCACCAGTGCGGTCACGATCTTCGCGGCCGACGCCATCGGCAGTGCGTCGGCGCTGCCGCCCACGGCGATGGGCGCTGTCCCGGCTATCGCCGAGGCATCCGGGGTGGTCGCGCCGGGAGCTGGGGTGTCGAGGGCGACGACGGCACTGCCGCCCTGAGTGGGCAGCACGGGCGGGAACGGGCTGGCATCGTCGATCGCGGGGGTCACCCGGGTGGCGGTCGCGGCCGGGAGCGGGCCGAGGAGGGTTGCCGGGCCGTACACGCCGATCAGCAGGATCGCGAGAGCGCCGACCGTGATGCCGATGAAGCGGCCGGGCCGGAATCTGTTCATGGGTTCAGGCTAGCAAGCGCGGGTCATCCCCAGCCGAGGTCGTGCAGCCTGTCGTCGTCGATGCCGTAGAAGTGTGCGATCTCATGCACGAGGGTGATGTGGACCTGATCGCGCAGGTCCTCCAGATCGGCGCACAGCTCGAGGAGCGGTTCACGGAACACCACGATGCGATCGGGCATCTCGCCGAATCCGTACTGGCCGCGCTCGGTCAGCGCCACGCCATCGTAGAGACCCAGGGTGTCGAGCTCGCCGCTCTCCGGGCGGTCCTCGACCACGAAGATCACATTGTCGAGGCCGTCGACCATGTCGTCGGGGAGGAGATCGAGCTCGTCGATGACCAGGCGCTCGAACTCCTCGTGACCCAGCTGCAGCATCCGTTCAGCATCTCACGCCGGTGGGTGACCCGGATGTCTCAGCCGTTCGCCGCGGCGTTGATCGTGATCTTGTCGAGCCCGCCGTCGGCAACGCCCCACTTGTCGAGGATCGCTGCGTAGGAACCGTCATCGACCATCGATTGCAGGGCGGCCTGCACGGCCTTGGCCAATGGTGACCCCTTGGCGACGGCCAAGCCATAGGGCGAGACATCGAACGTCTTCCCGGCAGTCTGCAGTTTGCCGCCGGTGCGGGAGATCGCGTAGAGGGTAACCGGCGAGTCGGCGCTGAACGCGTCGGCCTGGCCGAGGATGGCGGCGTTTGTCGCGGCGTCCTGGGTGTCGAACTTGAGTTTGGTGATCGGCGGCTTCCCGGCCGCGACGCAGGCATCGCTCTTCGCAGGGATCTCATCGGTGTCTTCGTAGGTGGTGGCCTGCACGGCAACAGTCAGCCCACAGGCGTTCTCGGGGTCGACGGACTTTCCCTTGGTCGATGCCCACTGGATGCCCGCCGTGTAGTAGTTGACGAAGTCGACCTGCTCTTCGCGTTTGACGTTGTCGGTGAACGAGGACTCACCGATGTGCATCTTGCCGCCGATAATGTTCGGGATGATGGTGTCGAAGTTGGCGACCTTGTATGCGGCGGTGAGGCCGAGCTTCGCGGCGATGGCATCGGTCAGTTCAATGCCCCAGCCGATCGGGTTGCCGGAGTCGTCCTTGAACTCGTTGGGGGAGTAGTTCGGACTCGTGCCGATTATGAGGGTGCCGGATGCGGTGATCTCCTGCGGCAGCAAGGCGGCGGCCTTGTCATCCTTAGCCACGACGGTGTCGGTCGCGGTCTCGGTGGAGCTGCCCGGCGAACCGGCGGAATTGTTGACGCAACCGGTCAAGAGCAGCGCAGCCAGGGCCGCGACTGCGGGGACTGCATAGCGCACGCGCATGGAGACTCCTTCGTCTGTTTTCCCCCACCCGTCGAGTTTGCGGCGCGGAGCCGGAACGGAAGGATTCAACCGGAGTCTACGAGCCCAGCTGAGAGGGAGCGCTGCGGGAGGCCACAGCGCCGGGAATGGCAACCGGATCGTGATGGAGGCCGGTCGGAATCCCCGACAGCCCGTGTTCTGGCCGCTCTCCGGTCGGCACGGTTGCCCGAGGCTTAAACGCAGAAGCTCCACCCGAGGTGGAGCTTCGTACGACATTGGGGTGACTGACGGGGCTTGAACCCGCGACCTTCCGGACCACAACCGGACGCTCTACCAACTGAGCTACAACCACCATGCGTTGCGCTTCTCCCGAAGAAGCAGCGGCAACTCAAGAATTCTATTACACGTTTGGGCTAAAAGTGGACACGGCTTCGGCGGCGCGCGACTTCGCCTGGTCGCTGGTGGGCCCGGGGTCGGTCACGAAGACCGTCTGGCGGTAGTAGGCGAGCTCGCGGATGGACTCCAGGATGTCGGCCAGGGCGCGGTGTCCGCCATCCTTCGCAGGAGCGTTGAAGTAGACCCGCGGGTACCAGCGGCGGGCGAGTTCCTTGATCGAGGACACGTCGACGTTGCGGTAGTGCAGCTGGTTGTCCAGGCGCGGCATGTACCTGGAGAGGAAGGCCCGGTCGGTGCCGATCGAATTGCCGGCCAGCGGGGCCTTCTGATCGGCCGGAATGAACTTGAGCACGTACTCGAGAACCTCGAATTCGGCCTCCGCCGCGCTGACCCCGTTGGGGATCTCGGTGATCAGCCCCGAGGAGGTGTGCATGTCCCTCACGAAGTCGCCCATGTTGGCAAGGGCCGAGTCGTTCGGCTTGATCACGATGTCGAGGCCGGGGTCGATGATGTTGAGGTCGTAGTCGGTGATCACGACCGCGATTTCCACGAGTTCGTCCGAATCCAGGTCCAAACCGGTCATTTCACAGTCAATCCAAACCAACCGGTCACTACTTTTTGTCATGTGCCGAGTCTAGCGGCGGCCACCGACCGCCCCTCGGAGAGCGACCCGGCCCCGACCTAGACTGGTTCCGGCACCGTCGACGGCACGGATGCGTTGCCTCGACACCGTCTGGAAGGGAACCCGCTGATGGAACTGACCTATTTTTCTTCCGCGTTCTGTGAGCCGTGCCGGCAGACCAGGGCGGTGCTTACCGAGGTGGAGCGCCTGGTTCCCCAGGCACGGGTGCGCGAACTGGACGTGGCCAGGGACACCGCGGAGGCCGAGGCCAGCGGTATCCGGATCACGCCGACGGTCATCGTCCATGACGCCGCCGGTGCGGAGGTGTTCCGGGCGACCGGCGTGCCCACCGTCTCCCAGGTGCTCGTTGCGATCGCGAAGGCCCTGTGACCAACCCGACGGGTCGTCTGCTGTATCGTTGAACCGCTTTCCCTGCCCCCGTAGCTCAGTGGATAGAGCAGCGGCCTTCTAATCC
>NZ_SOHH01000112.1 GCF_004403515.1 Cryobacterium fucosi
ACACAGATGTGAGGGTTTGTCACGTGTTGTGGATAACTTTATCGAAGGTTTATTCACTGGTCTCGACGGGCTCGACCACCGGGCGGGCGGGGTCTCGACAGGCTCGACCACGGGCTCGCCTCGGCCAGCCGTTCGCTCGTGGCGTTCGCCGTGGCTGGGGCCGGGCTCTGTGCAACTGGTTGAATGGATGTCGTGACTGATCCGACTCCGACGACCCGATCCGATGCCCTCGCCGCCGCGCTTGCCGAGCAGGACGTGGTTGCGGTGGCCTACGCCCTCCGCAATGACGTCGTGATCGTGCCGCAGCTCGTCGTGAACGGCCAGGGCGAGCAGGTGCGCGTGTTCGGTCGCGAGGGAACCGAGAAGCGGATGCTGCTGCTCTTCTCCTCCGCCGAGAATTACGCTCTGATGGTTCCAGACGAACCGAGCCCGCAGGTGATGGTGGGCGACGCCCAGTGGCTGCGCGAGTTCCTCACCGTTCACCAGGGCGTGCTCGAGATGGTGTTCTTCGACATCGCGGGCCCGAACGTGATGCAGGCCGACCCGGCCGACCTGATGCGGGCTCTCGGCCCGCTGCCCGGCGAGGGCGCCGACCGGTCCGAACAGTAGCCCCGGCAGGCAAATCCCTCGGAGAATGGCGGTCCCCGTGCTGGGGGTCCGGAGGACGCTTGACGGCAGCGCCGTCACGCTAGGCTGAGCCTCGACAGTGTTCGGTCCGCTCCCAGAGTGGAATCCGACGGACTCTTCACAGTTCGCACTCCTGGCACCTGTCAGGGAGCAGGTCGCGGTGGTGGGGACTGATCAGGATGCCGTCGGCATCCGTTTGGCGAGCGTCGAGCGCCGATTCTGGATCGACCGTGACGATGCCCTCAAACTGGCGCAGGACTGGCTGGCGGAATTCGGCGAGGCCGAGGCCGAATACGGCGCCACCGGACGTCGACTGCAGGTTCTGATTGCCGCGGTCAGCATCCACCGGGCCGATCCCAGCCAGAGCGCCATCGATGTGCAGCAGATCCTCGCGTGGGCGCAGCAGCACGGGGAGATCGCCCTGCAATCCCGGTGCCACGACGTGCTCGGCTCGCTCTTCGAAATGGTCGGCGACCCCGTGGCCGCCCTCGAACATGCCGTCGCCGCCAACGATCTGCTGTCCGAATCGGAGGCGCCGCTCATGCGGGCCGCCGCCCGCAAGTGCCTCGCGGACGCCCTCGGCTCTGCCGGGTCCCTCGACGAGGCCCGTCGGCGGTACGACGACGCGCTCCGGCTCGTGATCGATGACCCGGATACCAACATCCGCTACATCATCCTCAACAATCTTGCCTTCACGGAGCACCTTGCCCACAACAACGACGAGGCCCTCGAGGCCGTCGAACGCCTGGTCGGGCTGTCCCAGCTCAGCGACCGTGAGATCGGGATGTCCGCCCGCGACACCATCGCCAGGGTGTACATGGCCGCCGGTCGGCTCGACGAGGCCGAGACCATGCTCCTCCCGGCATTGGATTCCGTGTTCAGCGACGCGCATCCGGACAGCTCCGCCGCCGCCCTGGTCGCCCTGTCCGAGCTGTACCGCGAGCAGGGCCGGCTGGGCAAGGCGCAGACCGTGATCGACCGCTGCCGCGACCTCGCCCACCGCAACGGGCTGAACCGGCGCACCACCGAGGTGGCCCGCGAGCAGGCCGAAGTCCACGCCGCGAACTCGGACTACCGCGCGGCCTTCGAGGCGTTCCGCGACTTCCACGAGAAGTTCGAGGCGCTCGGGGCGAGCGAGAATGAGGCGCGCGGGCGCATCCTCGAGGCCATGTTCCAGACGGCCGAGTCCCGCCGGGAAAGCGAGCGCTACCGCGAGCTCGCCGAGCGCGACCCGCTCACCGGGCTGCACAACCGGCGGTTCGTCGACGAGCACCTCGGCTCCGCCCTGATGAGCCTGCGCGAGGGCGGCCTTCCGCTCGCCATCGCCATGATCGACCTCGACCACTTCAAGCGCATCAACGACACGCTCTCCCACGAGGTCGGCGACGAGGTTCTCCGCGCGCTCGGGCGCATCCTCATCGACGCGGCGAAGGCCGTGCCGGACGCCATCGCCGCGCGCCTCGGCGGCGAGGAGTTCCTGCTCATCCTGCCCGCGACCGATGCCGACACCGCCCACGCTAACTTCGAAGGCCTGTGTCGCACGATCGCCGACTTCGACTGGGCTCCGATCACCCACACCCTGCCGGTCACGGCAAGCATCGGCGTGGCACTGGCGCCCGACGACGGCAGCCAGAGTTCCGACCTGCTGCGAGCGGCGGATGTGCGCCTGTATGTCGCCAAGCGGGATGGCCGCAACCGCGTCGTCCATTCGGCGATCATTGCCCGGTCGGTTGCGGAATCCGCCGAACGGAACCTCGTCACTGTCGGCCCGCTCGCCGCAGGCCCGATGGAGATCGTCGCCTAGTTCGCCCGCGGCCGGGTACGCCTAGAAGACCGCGTCGAGCTCGGCCTCCCTGGCCGAGAACCCGGTCTTGATCGCCAGGGCGACCGCGGCGCCGATCGACCCGGTGGCCGAGGCGTCGATGCGGGTGGAGAACCCCAGACGAGCCGCCTCGGCCGCGCGCAGCTTGGCCGCCGACACTGGCCGCACCTCGCCGGCCAGGCTGATCTCGCCGAACGCGACCGCGTTCTGGGCGATCGGCAGGTCCTTGCACGCGGAGGCGATGGCGAGGGCGATGGCGAGATCGGCGGCGGGCTCGGTGAGACGGATGCCGCCCACCGTCGACACGTAGACATCCATGCCGCCCAGCCCCTCGAGCCCTGCCCTCCGCTCGAGCACCGCGAGGAGCATGGCCACCCGGGAGGAGTCGACCCCGTTGGTGACCCGGCGCGGGTTGGGCGCCTGGGACTTGATCACGAGGGCCTGCACCTCGACCGGCATCGCCCGCCGGCCCTCGAGCGCCACCGTGACGCAGGTGCCGGAGACGGCCACGGCACCGCGGCTGAGGAACAGTCCGCTCGGGTCGGGCACCTCGGCGATCCCGTCGCCGGTCATCTCGAAGCAGCCGACCTCGTCGGTCGAACCGAACCGGTTCTTCAGCGCGCGCACAAACCTCAGCGCGGTCTGCCGGTCGCCCTCGAACTGGCAGACCACGTCGACCAGGTGCTCGAGCAGCCGCGGCCCCGCGATCGAGCCGTCCTTGGTCACGTGTCCGACGAGGAGGATGGGCAGGTTGCGGTCCTTGGCGACCCGGATCAGGGTGGAGGCCACCTCCCGCACCTGGCTGGGCTGCCCGGCGAGACCGTCGGAGTTCGAGCTGGCCACCGTCTGGACCGAGTCCACGATGACCAGATTGGGCTTCACCGCGTCGATCTGGCCGAGGATGGTGGCCAGGTCGGTCTCCGCGGCGATGAACAGCTCCGGCTGCAGCGCCCCGGTTCGCTCGGCCCGCAGCCGCACCTGGCTGACCGACTCCTCGGCGCTCACGTAGAGCACCCGGGACTTCGCCGCCGCGGCCTTCGAGGCGACCTCCAACAGCAGGGTCGACTTGCCCACTCCCGGCTCGCCGCTGAGCAGGATGACCGACCCCGGCACGATTCCGCCGCCGAGCACCCGGTCGAACTCGGCGATGCCGGTCGGCCAGTGCGAGACCGCGGTGGTGTCGACGTGCGTGATCGGCCGGGCGACTCCGGCGCCGCTGATCGCAGCCGGTTTGAGCGAGCGCGCCGCGCTGGCCTTCTCCGTGGTGTCGACCACGGTGCCCCATTCGTGGCATTCGGCGCAGCGACCGGCCCATTTCAGGGTGGTCCAGCCACAGTCCGTGCAGCGGAAGGAGGAAACGGGTCTGGCCATGCCAGCGAGCCTAGCCTCGGCCACCGACGCCCGATTGCTTCGGGGCCGGCTCCCGGGGAATCAGCCGGGCAGCCTGGGCGCCCACCGCGGGCAGGAACGCCTCGGCCCACATCCGGTAGCCGCGGTCGTTCGGGTGGAACAGGTCGCTCGCCACGTGGGTGGCGATGCTGCGCAGGCCCTGCCGTTTGGTCGTGGCGTGCAGCGGCACCACAACAAGGTTGTGCTCAGCGGCGACGGTGCGCAGGATGCGGTTGGCCACCGCGACCTTGCGCTCGTTTCGCGGCAGATGGAAGCAGGGCAGGTCGGCGATCAGGGCGTGCTCGGGCAGCACGGCGAACACCTCGCGGATCCCGGCCTCGAACTCGGACGGATCCCAGAGCGCGATGTCGTTCGCGCCGATCGCCACGGTCACAATGTCGGGGGAGAGCTTCACGAACCGCGGCAGCTGGTCGCGCACGGCCAGTTCAACGGTCGCGCCCGACACGCTGAGATTGATCACGCGCACGGTGCGGCCGGTGGCCAGACGGATGTGGTCGGCCAGCAACCCGACGTAGCTGCGCCGCGGTTCGCTGGCGCCGATGCCCTGGGCCGCGCTGTCGCCGATGGCGACGTAGAGCAGCTCCCCCTTCACCTTGGCAGAGGGAGTGCACCGGCAGGGTCTCGTTGAGCACGGTGGCGTTCTCCGCCAGCCGGCCCTTGAAATTGCGGAAGTTCACCAGCGCGGCGGCACCGATCCCGGCCGCGGTCGCCACGGCGCCCGCAGCGACGGCGAAGGTCCGAATGTTCAGATTGACGTTTGTCACCCGCAGAGATTACCGCGGCCCACTGGGTGTTCGCCGCCCTGCGTCTCGATTCCGTCCAGGCCCCGCTCCACGAGCGGATGCCGCGGCGCCGCCCGATTCGCATCCCGCCCCGGTCTCAACTACAATCTCCCTCGGTACCGTGTCCGAGCGGCCGAAGGTGCAACTCTCGAAAAGTTGTGTGGGGGAGACTCCACCGTGGGTTCAAATCCCACCGGTACCGCCACAGAAAACCCCCTGTATCCCTTTGTTTCATTGGGAAACAGGGGGTTGCTTCATGCCGGGACGAGCCCAGCGGTAACGCAGCGGTAACGGAACATCTGCGAGTCGGTGTGAGCAAGTGCGAGTTGAGGCACGCGGTGGGTGATGACCCACGCGACTGCTGGGTAGGCCGCCGCTTCTTCGCGATGATCTCCATGGTGCGCCGTGGCGGCTCGAGACCAGCCCGTTTCAACGTCCTCGTACCGGTCACGGCGAGGGAGGCCTGTCAATGGCCAATCCATTTTTGGCATGGCCGTTAACACCCAGAGGATGCCAATCGGTGCGGCCGACAGCGGACGTGTAATGCACGGGCCGATCGTGTTTTTCTTCGGAGCGATTGCGCGGTGCCGGCCATCTAGGCCTGATTGGAGTTTGACGAAGGCATATTGCTGTCGTTCATTAGCTGTACGGTCGCTGAGGCGAGAACGCGGGCCCACATTTCATGCAGTGACTTCCAGGAGAAGAGTTCCTGCACGTACATTTCGCCTACCCGCCACTCGGGAAATGGCACAAAGGAAGTGTTGGTCAATTGAGATGCAGTGGATTGTGTGACGCGATTGATTCGTTGAATCTGAAGCATCATCATCGTGCGCGCGAGAGCAGGGATTGGGCGAAAATCCGCCATCGGGGGGATACCTGCGAAGACGATGCGGCAGTTCGGTCCGGCCTGTTCTCGGATGTGCTCGACGATCGTCATCAGGTTGACAGCCCACGATGTCGAGCTCGTAGCGAGCAGCACGTCAGGCACGCCCAGCATGATTACAGCAGCGTCGACTTCGGCCGCATCGAGAGTTGGCATCTTTGCCACGCGCGCGGCTGTGAGGTCCGTTGCTGCGATGGTTGCCCACATGCAGCCTCTTCCACGATCCTGCGCGACGAATTGAGCAGTCTGCGACGATGCGGTCATCCCGTAGCGCAGCACACCGTAGCCGGCGACGGCCACGTCTCCAATGAACAGAAGGCGATCGGGATTCGGTCCGGGGATGTCGAAGTGGGGATCGTCTTCAGGGAACAGCGCCTGCCTGACATCTCGTTTGTAGTGGGCGAAATGCAGTCGGAGGAGTGGTCGCGCGCAGTACAGAAGAATGGCGGTGACGGTGGCAGGCAGCACAGTCGAGCCCTCGAGGATGGCCGTCCCCGTTTGGGGAACGGGACACTCTTGGACCTGCAGACACTTCGCTCCGCTCGGGCGCCGTTCCCAGATCAGGACAAGAGCTGCGACGGATGCAGCGGTAATGAAAATAACTAAAATGATCAGGGCAACGTGCGCTTGCCGATTGTCAGCGGGGTCCATGCTGAAGGCACTCCTCTCTCTGTTCGGTAACCCGGCGAACCCAGTAGGTCCCGTGGCTTTGCGTCCGCGCCTTGCGCCGGGTTTGCCATTTTCGTAGGGGGGTGACAAGGGCGGGCTAACGAGATCTCTCGAATGCCCGTACTGCCGCTCTGAGGCCAATCATTGTTCAAAAGGTTCGGTTGACGTCGAGTCATGGCCAATCGTATTGGGGGCCGCCTCACAGGTCACGCCCCCGTGGGAGGGTCACCGAGGGAGCATGTCAGTGCGGAAAAAGCCCGGCTCGACGATGGTGGTGTGAATTCCGAACGGTTGCACGTCGAACTCCAGGGACTCCATCCACCCTTCGAGGGCGAACTTCGACGCGGCGTACGCGGCGACGAACTCCTGGCCGATGATCCCGGCCGCGGAGCTGATGGTGATGATGTGCCCGGAGCGCTGCGTGCGCATGACGGGAAGGATGGCGCGGGTCACGTTCAGCGGGCCGAAAAAGTTGGTCTCCATCTGCTTGCGCAGCTGATCATCACTGATCTCCTCGAAGTATCCCGCGTAAAAGTTGCCCGCGTTGTTGACCAACACGTCGATGCGACCAAACCGCTCCACGGCGGCAGCGGCGGCCGCGCGCTTCAGCTGGACGAGGCCGAGCACTCTCACCTGTACGATCTTGTCCGTGCCGCGAACGCCGGCGCCCACCCGCAACGGCGCCGCCCGGCGCGAAAGTCACAGCTGACTGCCGGGATGCAGCAGACCATCGATGCGATGTCGACCGTTCCGGTGGTCGTGCAGAACGGCCGCCTCGACGCCGTCGCCACCAACCGACTCGGCCGCGCCCTGTTCTCCGAGATGCTGGACGATGCCCGGTCGCCGGTCAATGCCGCACGCTTCGTCTTCCTCGACCGCCGGGCCCAAACCTTCTATCAGGACTGGGAGGGCAACACCCGGCAGATCGTTGCTCTGCTCCGGGTCGAGGCCGGCCGCTCGTCCTACGACCGACAGCGCAGCGACCTGATCGGCGAACTGTCCACCCGCAGCGACCTGTTCCGCAAATTGTGGGGTGCGCACGACGTCCGAGAGCACCGCACCGGCATGAAATCCGTCCACCACCCCCTCGTCGGAGACCTCGACCTCACCTTCCAAAGCATGGATCTGGTCTACGACCGCGGCCTGCAAATGCTCGTCTTCTCGGCCGAACCGGGGTCCGCATCTCACGACGGCCTGCAGCTACTGGCAAACTGGGCAGCCACGAACGCGTCCCCGGCGCATCCCACAACAGCGGCAGTCACGGACGCTTGATCCTGAAAGCCGCTCGCATCCCGGTGCAATCATTCGGCGGTGTTGCAGACACCACTTGAATCCGCCGGCTATGAGACGGGCAGTCCAAGAGACACTATTTCGCGGGAACTCTCGGATGGTGTCGTGAGCGGGCGTGCTCAAGGTTCCGCCCTTTCGAGAAACCGTTGTCAGCGTCAGAACCGAAACGGTGAGCAATCGTGTCCCTGGTTGACGTCACTGGCCTCCATTAGCGTTGAGGAATGAATTCCCTCGTCCCCGCCGACTATGTCGCCACGCTCGAGAGCATCAAACGGCTCGTGCACGAGGCGCGCTATATCGCCCAGCGCCGAGTGAACACCGAACTACTCCGGCTCTACTGGCAGATCGGAGCGACGATCATCGAACGGCAAGAAACAGCCCCGTGGGGCAGCAAAGTCCTCTCGCGGCTCTCTGTCGATTTGCGTGCCGAATTCCCGACCGCGAAGGGCTTCTCTCCGGCCAACCTCAAATACATGCGGAGGTTCGCCGAGGCCTAGCCCGACCGGAACGCAATCGGTCAACGACCCGTTGGCCAATTGCCCTGGGGTCACGTCATCGAACTGATCGAGAAACTCGACGACGTCGAATTGCGCGACTGGTACGGCGCTCGAGACATCGCGCAGGGCTGGAGCCGCCCCGTGCTTGCCCACCAGATCAGGACCCACCTTCACCTTCGTGAGGGTGCGGCGCCTTCCAACTTCCCGAACTCTCTTGACCACGCTGACTCGGAGCTGGCCCAGCAGATCACGACGGATCCGTTCACCCCCGAGTTCCTCGCGATCGACGGCGACGCCGTTGAGCGACAACTGGAAGACCGCCTCGTCGACCGCATCATCGACACTCTCCGCGAACTCGGCCCAGGGTTTGCGTTCGTCGGACGCCAGGTCCACTTCGATGTCGACGGCGATGACTTCTTCGTTGACTTGTTGTTCTTCCACGTCGACCAGCTCCGGTACGTGGTCATCGAGCTGAAGACCACCAAGTTCGAGCCGCGGGACGCCAGCCAGCTCGGCTTCTATGTGGCCCTCGTCGAGGACCGGCTCAGAGGGCCACATCACCAGCCCACGGTGGGGATGCTGCTGGTTGCCGACAAGAACGAGTCTGTTGTTCGGTACGCACTTGCCGGTACCACCCAGCCGATCGCAGTCTCACGCTACGACCTCTCTCCCGCCGACCAGGCCGCCCTGCCCTCCGAGGATGCTCTAACCCGCGCCTTCGCTCGCGAGCTCGATGACAAAGGCCTGGGACCGAAGTAGCTCACGGGGGTCCTCTGGTAGTGATGCGCTTTGCCCACTTTTTGCCCACACTCGAAAAAATACCGGGTGATTGAGGGGGCGTCACAGTGACCTAAAACTGGTGATTTTGCGGGGAAGCTGAGCCCTCTCCGGGCTCTGACCGGGTGCGATCTAGGGTTCAAATCCCACCGGTACCGCCACGGGGTTGTTCCTGGAACTGGTCGGTTTTGTTCCAAGAACTAGCCCTAAAACGAATGGCCTCCGACTTTCGGAGGCCATTCGTCGTTTCCGGTGCGGCCGGCGGGCGGTTTGCGGCACCGGCCACCACACCGGGCACCGAGGTCGACCTTTCCGGTCGAGACCGCCCGGCACACCGGTCAACCTCGACCGGAAAGGTCGATCTCGGCGGGTGGCTACCGACGAGCCTCGGCTTGCGCACCCCAACTGGGCTGTGGCCGCCGCGCGGCACCGCGTTCCTGCCGACGACTGGCCCGTGTTGCGGTGGTCAGCCGATCCTGGCCACCGTCACGGTCACCTCGGCGATCTCATGCTCCTCGTGGCCGTGCAGGTGTTCCACGATCGCGTCGTGCACCCGGCGACAGACCTCGGTCGCGGCGTGGCCGTCGGTGACGCCGATCTTCACGGCCACGGACAGGCCGGCCTTCTCCCGGGAGACAAGCACCGAGTTGGCCGACGGCGGGCGGCGCGTGAGGGCATCCACTGCGGTCGTGATCACGGTGGCGACGAGCGGGGCGGCCGAGTACAGGGTGTCGACTCCGGGCACGGCGAGCACGGCCTCGTCGAGACGGTCGGTCTGGGGGAGAACGTCGCTCATCGCTGCTCGGTTTCGCTCGGAGGAGTGGCCGGCCTGAGGTACAGGTCGCGAATGGTGATGTCGATCGCGGCGATGGTCAGGTCCGTGTGCTGGTCGAGCGCGGCGTAGAGTGCCTCGCGCAGGGACTGGGCCTTGGCCGGGATGTTCTCGCCCTGGCACACGGCGGCATCGAAGCGGATGGTGATCGGGGTGCCGGGCACGCTCACGTCGCCGTCGAGGCGACAGCGGCCGACGATGATGTTCTCGATCTCGTCGCCCGTCGCCCTCAGGATCCCGCGGACCGCGCCTTCGGTGACGACGAGCCTGGCGGTCGGCGAGGGATGCTCGATGGGGATGTCGCGGCCCGAGTGGGCCTCCAGGTTGATGTTCTGCAGGATCGACCTGACCCAGCCGTCGCTGCGCTCCGACTCGCGCTCGACGTCGCTGGAGAGCAGGGAACGCTGCACGCCATGGAGGCGTTGCAGGCTGCGCAGGGCGATCTGGCACTCCGGCGAGTCGTCGATGGACGGGTCAGCCGGGGTGCGATCCTGGTCGAGGTAGTCGCTCAGTTCCTCGATCGTGTGGCCGGCCAGATGGGCCACCTCCCGGTCCGCGGTGTCCAGGTCGAAGGCGACGAACGGCTCGTCTGGTGAGGTCATCGCCATTCCTCCATTTCCCGGATAAGAGTCTTGCGTGCTCGGGCGAGCAGGCCACGAACCGTTGAAACGGGCAGCTCCAACTCTTCGGCAATCTCACCGTAACTGCACTCGGCGAATTCACGAAGCGTCCAGCACCGTCGCTGGTCCTCCGGCAGATCGGCCAGTACCCGGGAGAGTGCCTCGGCTTGAGACTCCGCTTCGGCCAGTCTATGCGGAGACTGGTGCTCGGGCGCGGCTGGTTCGGTGAGGTCGATGTCGGCGTGGTGGCGCCTCGCCCGCAACCGGTCGATGCTCTTTCGGCTCACGATGCGCATCAGCCAGCTCTTCACCGCGCCGCCGTCTTCGAGAGTGGAGAGCTGCTGCCACGCGGTGATGAACGACTCCTGCACGACGTCGTCCATCTCGTCGTTCGACCCGAGCACCCTCGAGGCGTACACCCGCATGAGCGGCCCGTACCGGCGCACGATCACCTCGAACGCCCGCACATCCCCGTCGGCCGCGCGGTCGGCCAGGGTCAGGTCGGATGCCGTGTCGAGAGGGGACGGGATGTGCTCCCTCAGCGTCGCCGGCATGCCATCCCCCCTCCTGCAGTCAAGTCGTACCCCGAGATTCTACGCACGATCGCGTGACAAATGTGCCACGGGTTGCGTCCTAGAGGTAAATACCCGAAGTGAACCCCCGCACGGGCCTCGACCGAGTGAAGCCCCCGACGATTGAAGTCTCCTATGGATCCGAGCACTGCTTCGCCGAACACGGTTCCCCCGGCAGTCGCGCCCACGGCCGAACCGGCTGCCGAGTCGGCGTCGGTGACTGGATCTGGCCGCACCATCATCAACGACAGCGTCGTGGTGAAGGTCATCGACCTTGCCGCCCGCGACGTCGCGGGAGTGCACGCGCTCGGCACTTCGGGGCCGCGGGCCCTCGGCGCCATCCGGGAGGTCATCGCCCGAGAGGAGAGCCGCGGTGTCACCGTGCGGATCGAGGACGACCAGGTCGGCGTGGACGTCTCGATCGTCGCCGAACACCCGGTGCCGCTCCCGCGGATGGCCGCCGAGATCCGTTCCGCCGTGATCGCGGCCGTCGAGGAACTGGTGGGGCTGCACGTGACCGAGGTCAATGTGTCCGTCACCGACCTGCACCTGCCGGACGCCGACGCCCAGGCCGACGCCCAGGCCGACGTGGAGCACTCCGAGCGTCCGGTGCGCCGATCATGAGCAACCTCCCGGCATCGCGGGCCGACCGCTCGGAGACTTTTGACGAACTCCTCGCCGGGCCGCAAGACCCTGACGCTTCGGCCGAGCATCCGCAACCCCTGACTTTCGCCTGGCGCACCCGCGCCGAGCTTCCCCCCACGAAACATCGATCGAAAGCGAGACCAGCATGAGTGCATCCGACAAGATCAGCAACGCGACCGAGGACCTCAAGGGCAAGGCCACCGAGGCCGTCGGCAAGGCGACGAACGACGACTCGAAGGTTGCGGAGGGCAGGGCCGAGCAGGCCTCGGCCAGCGCGAAGAAGGCCGGCGAGAACGTCAAGGACATCTTCAAGAAATGACCGATCGGGAGCGTGCGGCGGGCCGCCCGGCCTGCCGCACGCATCCGTTCTCCTCACCTCGCCGCACTATCAGACGCACCACACCCAGGACCGTGACCTCATGCAGCTCTCCTTCCCGATCGCGCCGTTCCAGGCGCGGGGACCACTCAGCTCCCAGCTCCTGACCGCGCTCTCCCTCCCAGCGAACGACTCCGGTTCCAGCCTCGGCGGGTTCATCGTCGCCACGGCGGAGGCACTCGCGCGGTGCACCGACATCGTCAACGACGACGATCTCCAACTGACCCTGTTCCTGCTCTACGGCCTGCACTACGGCGGCGCCGTTGAGTCGGACGCGGCCTGGGAATGGCACCCCACGACCATCGTCGCCCGGGTTGCCATCGAGCAGGCCCTCGAAACCAGCCTGCGCGCGAGCGTGTCGCAGCCGCCGGTGCCTGCCCCGACCCAGGACGCTGTCGCCCGGGCCCTCTTCACCCTGACGATCGACGACCAGGGTCCCAGCCTCTCCCGGTACCTGGCGCGGAAGGCCACCGAAGAACAGGTGGTCGAGTTCATCGTGCACCGATCGATCTACACCCTCAAGGAAGCCGACCCGCACTCCTGGGCCATCCCGCGGCTGGCCGGTCGTGCCAAGGCGGCGCTGATCGAGATCCAGGCCGACGAATACGGCGGAGGACGCCCCGACCGCATGCACTCGAGACTGTTCGCCGACACCATGCGCGGGCTGGGCCTCGACACCCGCTACGCCGGCTACGTCGACCAGGTTCCGGCGCTCGTGCTCTGTTCGTTCAACATGATGAGCCTGTTCGGGCTCAACCGTCGCCTGCGGGGCGCCATCGTCGGCCACCTCGCCGCCTTCGAGATGACCTCGGCGATCCCGAGCCGGCTCTATGGTGACGGATTCCGCCGACTGGGCTTCAGCGAGACGATCACGCGCTACTTCGACGAGCACATCGAAGCGGATGCCGTGCACGAGCAGATCGCCGGCCGTGACCTTGCCGGGGCTCTCGCCGAAGACGACCCCCTCACGCTTCCCGACATCATGTTCGGCGCTGCCGCCTGCCTGGCCATGGACGGCTGGGTCGCCGACCACCTGCTGGCGAGTTGGCAGGCGGGGCGGAGCTCGCTCCGAAGCCCGCTCCCCGAGCCGGCCGGGCGGTCGCTGGCCGGGTCTGCGATGGCCTCGTGACCCCCGCGGCGGCGCATTCGCCTGCGACCATCACGGCCTGCCCCGACGGCCCGCTGCTCGTGCGCGGCGACGTCGAGATCATGGCGCCCGGCCGCCGCGTTCCCCGCACCCGGCGCACCGTGGCCCTCTGCCGCTGCGGGGTCTCCATGATCAAGCCCTACTGCGACGGCACCCACAAGCTCGTCGGCTTCACGACCACGCCGACCGACCCTGCCGCGCCGGACAGCTGAGACCAGGCGCTCGCAAACCGAGTCGCCGCACGACCGGGGGCCGCCATCGACTGGGGCGAACCGCGGCCCCCACCCTTCCCCACCCGAATCGACACCCTCCCGAATCGGGCGAAGCACAATGGAGAACCCATGAAACTGCCGGGCAGAAGCCATCGTCGCACCGCCGCATCCGCACCTGAGCCTGTCGCCCCGGCCCCCGACGACCCGCGCAAGCCGGCCTCCCCGGCCGACGTCTCGAAGCGGTCCTGGGTGTACGCGCTGCGCCGCACGGTGAGCGAGTTCGGCAGGGACCAGTGCACCGACCTCGCCGCCGCACTGACCTATTACGCGGTGCTGTCGCTGTTCCCGGCACTGATCGCACTCGTGTCACTGCTCGGAGTCGTCGGGCAGGGCAAACGGTCGGCCGACACCCTGCTGTCGATCCTCGGTTCCGTCGCCCCCGCGGAGGCGCTCCAGGTGATCCGCGGCCCGATCGAGCAGTTCAGCACGTCGCCCGCGGCCGGGTTCGCCCTCGTTGCGGGAATCGCGGTGGCGGTGTGGTCGGCATCCGGCTACGTCGGCGCGTTCGGCCGGGCGATGAACCGCATCTACGAGGTCGACGAGGGTCGGCCGTTCTGGAAGCTCAAGCCGGTGCAGCTGCTCGTGACCGTCGCCGCCATCCTGCTCATCCTCGTGGCCGCGATCGTGCTCGTGCTCTCGGGACCGGTGACGGATGCCGTCGGCAACGCCCTCGGCGTCGGCGAGGCCACCAGGGTGGTCTGGTCCGTTCTCAAATGGCCGCTCCTCGCCGCCGCCGTCGTGCTGCTGATCGCGATCCTCTACTACGCCACCCCGAATGCCCGGCAGCCGCGGTTCCGCTGGCTGAGCGTCGGCGCGGTTCTGGCCCTGCTCGTGATCGTGGCCGCCTCGGCCGCGTTCGGGTTCTACCTGGCCATCTTCGCGGACTACGCGAAGACCTACGGGTCCCTGGCCGGCATCGTGGTGTTCCTGCTCTGGCTCTGGCTGGCCAACCTCGGCCTGCTGTTCGGGGCGGAGTTCGACGCCGAACTCGAACGCGGCCGCGAGCTGCAGGCCGGAATCGCCGCCGAAGAGACCATCCAGCTGCCGCCGCGGGACACGCGCACGAGCGTGAAGGCGGCCGCCAAGGAAGAGAAGGCCGTCGCGGCCGGTCGCCGGATCAGGGAGCGTGACGAGCCGGACCGGCCGGCCAGGAAGAACAGGAAGAAGAGATGGTGGGGCGGTAAGCGTTAGTCGCGACCGGCCGCCGCCGGCCGTTCCGCCGGGCGACGAGGAGTGTTAGCGTGCCGGGATGAAGCAGAGAGAACTCTTCCTCCAGTCGGATGCCGCGTTGCGCTCCGTCATCGACCGGATCACTCCCGGCCAGCTGGTCCTCGCGGCTCCCGCCGACTGGTCCAGGGTGCAGAACCCCACCCTGCGCGACATCGTGGCCGATCATGCCAGGGACGAGGCCTGGTTGCCGGCCGTGCTCGCGGGCCGCACCATCGCCGAGGCCGGCGACGACTATGAGGGCGACCTGCTCGGCGACGATCCGATCGGTGCCTACGACCGGTTGAACGACCTTGCCACCGCCGCGGTCACGGCCGACCTCGACCCGGAGAAGACCGTTCATCTGAGCTACGGCGACTTCCCTCTCGCCGACTACTTGCAGCACGTGAGCATCTACCGGGCTTTCCAGGCCTGGTCGATCGCGAAGCTGATCGGATTGGACTACTCGATGCCCGCGGCCCTCGTCGACAACCTGTGGGACCAGATCGGCCCGCAGATCGGCGACTGGCGGGAGATGGGCGTGTTCGGACCGGAGGTCGACGTGCCGGCGGACGCCGACCGGGAGACCCGGCTGCTCGGCAAGACCGGCTACTGGGTGCCCTGACGCTCAGATCCAGTCGTTGCGCTTGAACAAGACGTAGAGCAGCACCGACAGGCCCACGATCAGGCCCAGCGAGCTGTAATACCCGAACTCCTGGCTGAAGCCGGGGTACGGCACGTTCTGGCCGTAGAACCCGGTGATCGCCGTCGGCACGGCGATGATGGCCGCATATCCGGTGACCTTCTTCGTGATCACGTTGAGCCGGTTCCCCTGGATCGCGAGGTTGGCCTCGAGGATGCTGGTGGCCAGGTCCCGCAGGCTATCGGTCCACTCCATCGCCCGCAGCACGTGGTCGTAGACATCCTGGAAGTACGGGCCCATCTCGTCGCCGAGCAGATGCAGGTCGCGGCGGAGCAGCGTGTTGACGACCTCGCGCATCGGCAGGATCACCCGGCGCAGGGTGACCAGGCTCTTGCGGAGTTCGAAGGAACGCCGCTGCAGCTGTTCCTGGTCGGCCGTGGGAACGAAGAGCCGGCTCTCGAGCTCCTCGATCTCGTCGTCGAGGGCCTCGACCGCCTCGAAGTAGCCGTCGACGAGGTAGTCGAGCAGACCGTGCACCAGGAAAGCGACCCCGTTCTTCGCCAGGTCAGGGGCGGAGTCCCACCGGGCGACGACCGCGTCCACGTCGAACCGGTCGTTCCGGTGCACCGTCACGAGGGCCCGGCCGGTGATGAATGCCGCGATCTCGTGCGTGACCACCCGCGAGGTGGCCGGGTCGAGGGCCGCGGAGTATGCGGAGAGGAAGAGGTGGTCGGGATAGCGGTCGAGCTTCGGCCGCTGGCCCAGGCTGAGCGCGTCTTCGACCGCGAGCTCGTGCAACCCCAGTTCCTCCGCGAGGAGGGCGAGGTCGTCTTCGCCTGGATCGTCGAGGTCGACCCACACCACGGAGTCCGGCGCCTCCAGATGCTCCGACACGTCGGCGAGCGAGAAACCCTCGCCGACGAGGAGGCCGTCACGGTAACAGCGGGTTCGAGGTGTGCGCACCTTCCCAGTCAACCAGCTATCGCCCCGTTCAGAGCCCGTACAGGTCGTCCCAGCCGTTATCGGACACGGTGCCGGCGTCGGCAAATGCGTACGCGTAGGCAGGTTCGGCGCGGGTGGTCAGCACCCGGGTGCGCTCGCGCAGGTAGGCGATGGCGTCGGCGGTGTCCGGATCCTTGGCCCGGGTCTTCTCCGGCACGCTGAGAAATGCGCTGGTCGGGCCGACGACGAGTTGCACGAGCATGGTGCGCCCGTCATCCGTGAGCGCCGGCAGCTCCAGGAGCTCGGAACTGTTGCACGCCGGGAGGGCGACCGCCAATTGCAGCAGAGCGTCCGCCGCCCCGTCGGTGGTGAGGAACGATTTTCCGCAGTACGAGACTCTCTTCATGGAATTGCCTTTCCCGCGACCGTCTTAGATGGATCACACCCAGGTCGATGAAGCCAACGTAGCGCGGCCGGAACGAACCCGCTGTCGGCCGGAAGGAGGACAAGAGAAAGCGGGGAATGCTCAGGTCAACGCCCGAAACGCTCCCAGCTCGCAAGGTCGGCGGGGGTGGCCAGAACGCGCTCGCGGCCGGCATCCGCCAGTTCGATCCGGAAGCTCGGCGCACCGAGCGTGGTGCGCACGGTCAGTTCCGCGCGGGCCTCCCCGTTCGACCAGAGCAGCCGCGCCTCGTCGTCGCCACTGGTCTCCCAGCTGAACTCGCCGTCGAACGCCGGATGGGTCGTGCGCAACCTGGCCAGTCCGAGCTGCGCCTGCGTCACCTCGGTGCCGAGGGCCAGGTCGATCTCGCCGGCCGGGTAACGGTGCCGGTTCACATCCCGGCCGTTCCCGGTCTCAGCGAACAGGGTGGTGTCGTCGAGCCCGCCGAGCAGGCCCACGTAGTAGACCTGCGGGCGGCCGGGAAGGAAGTGCTGCACGGCCCGGGCGAGGAGGTAGGGCGCCGTCTCCCCGGCGAGCGTGCTGAAGAAGGTCGCGTTGATCTGGTGCGGGAGCGTGAACCACGCCGGCACCACCGAGGCGATCGACGAGTGGCCGCCGGTGGCCACGTCGGCGCGCGCGAAGATCGAGGCCATCTCGTCCTGGCTGATCAGGCCCGGACGGTCCCCGCTCGGGCCGGCGTCGATGATTCCGATGCCGTCGTGGGTGTCGAGCACGGTGATGGCATTCTCCGGCCGGATCTCGAACCAGCGCGCGAGCCGGTCGACGGTGCCGGTGCCGAGGGAGTGCAGCAGGAGCGGTGCGAGCGCGAAGTCATAGACCCAGTCGACGAGCGGCGCGATCGCCAGCTGCTGGCTGTAGTGCGCGTGCACCTCGACGAGAACCTCGACCTGGGCCTCGTGGGCCAGGGCGACGACGACCTCGGCGAACTCGAGCGTCTCCGGCGTCATGAAGCTGTCGGTGCCGGGGGTCTTCACCGCGTAGCCGACCGCGTCGAGCCGCACGGTGCTGACGCCGCCGTCGGCGAGAGCGCGCAGCACCCGCCGCAGGTACCTGAGTGCGGCCGGGTGGTTCACGTCGAGGTCGACCTGGCTGGGCATGAAGGTCGTCCAGACGAGGTGACGGCTGCCGTCCGCTCCCTGGTAGGCCGTGAACGGGAGGCCGGGGCGGGGGCGGTAGAACGCGGTGATGTCGTGCTCGGTGCCGCCGTTCGGGAACACGGTGTCGAAGGTGAGGAACATCCCCGCGAATTCCGACGCGTCGCCGCGGGCGAGCCAGTCGACGAATTCCGCCGAGGAGGATGACACGTGGTTGACGATGAGGTCCGCGGTGAGCCCGCGGGTGCCGGAGAGCGAGCGCAGATCGTCCCAGGTGCCCAGGCGCGGGTCGACCGCGGCGTGGTCTACGGGATCGAACCCGGCATCCGCCCCGTCGAACGGAATGTAGAACGGGAGCACGTGCACGCTCGAGAACGCGCGCAGCGGCCCGTCGAGCACGGCCTGCAGCTCGGGGATGGTGCCGCCCAGTCGATCGGCGTAGACGAGCAGCTCAACATCGGACATTCTGACTCCCGTGCATTCCGGCGGCACGCCGGTCGACGACACGGCGGCAGACCGCGATCCGTGGAGGAAGCGCGGCACCGGTTCAGAAGTTACGGCACGCGGCAGGTCAACGCAATTTGCGCGTCGCCGCGACCGCCGGCGAGGACCCGAACCACGAGATCGTGGCGCCAGTGGACTCCGGGGCCGCCTCGTGCGACGGATCCGTCGGAACGGGGGGAGCCGCTCGCCCGTTCCGGACGCTGGATTCTACGAAGGGAAAACTCATTCTGTGCCGGTCCTATCCAATCGGTAGGCCGGCTGACCTGAGGGTCCCGTGCCTTTGCGACCCCGTCTTGCGGCGGGTGTGCCCGTGCGATTGGCGGTGAGAAACCGCCAGGCCTGCTCAGGAAGATCGGCAGGCCTCGCGGGCAGTATGGCCGGATGGCGGCGGGACGGCAAGGGCCGCACCGTCCCGGTCGGTTGTCGGATCGGGACGGAGCGGCCCGTCGGCGCGGCGGCGGGCTCCCGCTACTCGGGGACGACCAGCGCCGGAGTGTCCTTGCGCAGGGTCTCGCCGCGGAAGAAGCTCGGCTGGCGCCAGTAGGTCAGTCCCATCACCGCGACGCCGAGCAGCAACAGCCCGACGCCGATCACGAAGACGAGTCCGATCCCGAAGAGCTCCGAGCCGCTGCCGAAGTCCGGACTCCAACTGCTCACGGCGGTCTGCACGAAGACGATCGTGAGCATCAGGCCGCCCAGCCCCGGCACGACCAGCCGCATGACGACGTTGCGGATGCTGCTGAACAGGCTCTGCCGGAAATACCAGACGCACGCGAACGAAGTCAGCGCGTAGTAGAAACAGATCATCAGGCCGAGCGACATGATGGTGTCGTTCAGGACGTTGACGCTGATGATCGTCATGACCGCGTAGAACCCGCCCGCGATGGCGCCGGCGGCGATCGTGGCGTAGCCCGGCGAACCGAATCGCTTGCTGATGGTGGCGAACTTCGGCGGGAGCGCGTTGTAGTGCGCCATCGCCAGCAGGGTGCGCGCGGGGGAGGTCATCGTGGACTGCAGGGAGGAGGCCGAGCTGGCGAGCACGGCCAGGGACATCAGCACGGCGACCGGGCCCATGATGGGCGACGCGATGGCGGCGAAGATGTTGCCCTGATTGTCGGGGTTGCTGAGGCCGATGCCGTCGACGCCGACGCCGGAGACCATCATGGTCGCCACAATCAGGGCGAGGTAGAGGCCGAGCACGACGAGGGCGGTCATCGTGCCTGCCTTGCCGGCGGTCTTCTGGCCGCCCTTGGTCTCCTCGTTCATGGTGAGGCAGACATCCCAGCCCCAGTACACGAAGATCGCCAGCGAGATGCCAGCGGCGAACTGGCTGAAGCTCTCCACCCTGGTCGGGTCGAACCACTCCCAGCTGAACGGGACCGCCGTCGTCGAGGCGGCCGAGCCGGCGCCGATGAGCGCCGTCACGGTGAAGATGCCGAGGACCACCAGCTGGAAGCCGACGAGGCCGTACTGCACCAGCTTGGTGGCGTGCAGGCCGCGGTAGCTCACCCAGACGGCGAGGGCGACGAAGGCCAGGCAGGTGACGATGTTCACGGCGGTGTTGTCGGCGAGCGCGGCCAGGTCGGGGTTGCCGGAGACCTCGCCGAGGAAGACGTAAAAGAAACTGACCGCGACGCCGGCCAGGCTGGAGAGCACGATGATATTGGCGGCGAGCATGCCCCAGCCGCCCATCCAGCCGACGAACGGGCCGAACGCCTTGGTCGTCCAGGTGAACGAGGTGCCGCTGTCCGGGGAGTCGGCATTGAGCTCGCGGTAGGCCAGTGCCACGAGGATCATCGGGATGAAGGCGACGATGAAGATCGCCGGCACCTGGAATCCGACCTCGCTCACGGTCGCGCCGAGGGAACTGGTCAGGCTGTACGCCGGGGCGACCGAGGACACGCCCATCACGACGACCGCGAGGAGGCCGATCTGGCCGCCCTTGAGGCCCTTCCTGGTGATGCCGTGGGCGGTCCCGGCCGCGTCGTGCAGCTGGTTGCTGTGAACGTGCGCCTGATGGCCGCCGGATTGAGAGGGTGGGGTAGGCCTGGTGGAGAGCTCGGTCATGGTGATCCCTTTCATACGTCTTCGCTGACGATGTGTGGGTGGGGAAGGCGGGCGCGAGGGAGGGGGTGGCGTCGCACTGCCAACAAAATGAATTGGATTCGTTTAGTTTGGGCGGGGCGGCGCGGGAATGCAAGCGAATCCGAAAGAAATAGATAACATTCCGGATGTTTTCACCGGCCTCAGGCGTCGGGCCCTCGCCTGGTGGCTGCGACGGCCGCGAGCAGCGCCTCGAGCCCGAACCGGAAGGCCACGTCGGCGGGGCGTTCACCGGTGCTCCGGTCCTGGCCGAGGACGGCGGCGGTGAAGGTCGGGCTCGAGTCTGCCAGGTCGCCGGTGTCGAAGATGTCGGCCGGCGCGTTGGCGTCGAGGGCGGAGCCGAAGATGAACGACTCAACGGCGACGATGGCCGGGATGAGGGACTCCACTGGCACACCGGCCCCGGCCAGTCCCGCGGCGATGGTCTCGTACATCCTCAGGGTCTCGGGGGCGCCTGTCACCGGCAGCACGGCCACCAGAGGCACGAGGGGAGCGTGCCGCGCGAACACGTCCCGGTACGACCACGCCCAGCGGCGCACGGCGACATCCCACGGCTCCGAGCCGAACCCGCTCACGTCGACCATGGTCATCACGTGGTCTTCCAGCCATTGCAGCACCTCGTGCTTCGAGGAGACGTGGTTGTAGAGGGCGGAGGGCGCGACCTGGAGGGTCCTGGCCAGGCTCGACATGGTGAAACCGCCGTAGCCCTCGATCGTGATCAGCGCGAGCGCCGCGGTCGTGATCCGGGCCCTCGACAGCACCGACTCCAGGGGACGTCCCGCGCGGCGAGGCTCACCCCTGGCGTCGTCGGTCATCCGGTGGCTCCTCCCGAAGAGCGTGAGAAGGCCAGAGTAGACCATCCGAAATGACCGGTGGTCATTTCGCGAAGGCCGCGAGGGGCGGACGCCGAGCGCGCCGAACGGTCAGAGACTGAAGTGCGGGAGGTCGAGGCTGTGCTGTTGCGCCCCGCAGTCCTCGCACTCGAACCAGAGCTCCTCGTCGGCAAGGCTGTCCATCGCCGGTTCCAAAGCCCACATTCGCCCCCGGCATGCGATTTGCTGACATTCGGGGCTGAAATCCATCGTCCTGACTTTCGTTCTCGGCCGGCGGGAGGCCGACTCGACGAAGACTGTACCCCCGATCGGTGCCGAGCACCACAAAATCGTCGCCCGGAGCGTTCGCCGCTGCCTTGACACGAACCCGCATCAAAATTACCGTGAGCAATGAGCCGGTGGTTCGGCCGATTGCTCCACCCGAAGTCGGGCGAACCGGCCGAGATGGTGCAGTCGTGCCGGAGGCGCGTCGATCTCTATTGGGTGATCATCATGACGGCACGGACAGATTCCCGGCTCCAGTTCCTGGGGGCAACCGACTCGGTCACCGGCTCGAGGTTCCTGGTCGAATCGGGCGGGCGGCGGGTGCTGATCGACTGCGGCCTGTTCCAGGGCTACAAGCTGCTGCGCGACCGCAATCGGCTCGCCTTCCCGGTGGCGCCGGAGTCCCTCGACGCCGTGCTGCTCACGCACGCGCACCTGGACCACACGGGCTACCTCCCGGCGCTCGTGCGTGACGGCTTCGACGGGCCGGTCTACGCGACGAAAGGGACCGCTGAGCTCTGTTCGCTGCTGCTGCCCGACAGCGGCTACCTCCTCGAGGAGGAGGCGAACTTCGCCCGGAAGCGCAAGTCGTCCCGGCACGAGAATCCGCGCCCTCTCTACACGGCGGAGGATGCGGTGACCAGCCTCGAGTCGTTCCGGCCCCGCAACTTCGACCAGGAGATCGACCTCGGCGGCGGCATCCGGGCCACCTTCGTTCCGGCCGGCCACATCCTCGGGGCGGCCCAGATCCGGCTCTCCATCGGCGACTCCGCCGTGCATTTCACGGGCGATCTCGGCCGGGCGAACGACCCGCTGATGCACCCGCCTCGCCCGCTTGAAGCCGTCGACGTGCTCGTGGCGGAATCGACCTACGGGGACCGCACCCACGCCACGGCCGATCCGGAGGCGGAGCTGGGCGGGGTGATCCGCCGGGTCGCGAGCCGCGGCGGCGTCATCGTCATCCCCGCCTTCGCGGTCGGCCGGTCCGAGACCGTGCTGCTGCACCTCTCCCGACTGCGCGACCGCGGGGAGATCCCGGCGATCCCGGTCTACCTCAACAGCCCGATGGCGGTCAACGCCACCGAGATCTACCAGCGCCACCAGGGCGAGCACCGGCTGACCGAGGCCGAGTTCCGCAGCATGTACGACCTCGCCAGGATGGTGCGCACCGTCGACGAATCCAAGCTGCTCAACCTGCGCGGCGGCCCGATGATCATCGTCTCCGCCAGCGGCATGCTCACCGGCGGCCGGGTGCTCCACCACATCGCCGCCTTCGGCTCAGACCCGCGCAACGCCATCATCCTGACCGGGTTCCAGGCAGGCGGCACCCGCGGCGCGGCCCTCCTGCGCGGTGACGACACCCTGCGCATCTTCGGCCGAGACGTGCCGATCAACGCTGAGGTCGTGGAGATCGGTAGCCTGTCGGCCCACGCCGACTCCGACGAGATCATCGAGTGGATGCGCGCCGCCCCGGCCGCCCCGGCGATGACCTATCTCACCCACGGCGAGCCCGCATCCTCCGACGCCCTGCGGCTGCGGATCAGGCGCGACCTCGGCTGGAACGCGCGGGTGCCGGAGCACCTCGAACGGATCGATCCGGCCGCGCCCCGCTGAGGCCGCGCGCGGGGGATTCCGTGATAATTTCGGCAGACCATGACCGTTCCCCCGCGCAATCACCCCTCGAGCGATGAAGCCTCGGGCACCGCGCCCGCGCCCGCGCGCCAACGATCGCTGACCCGGGTCGAAGTCGCCGACGTCGCGGTGCGGCTGTTCCGCGAGCGCGGCTATGAGGCCACGAGCGCCACCGAGATCGCCGAGGCGGCCGGGGTGTCCCGCAGCACGTTCTTCCGGCAGTTCCGCTCGAAGGACGACGTGATCTTCGCCGACCATGACGAGTTGCTCGGGCAGATCGCCCGGCATTTCGAGTTGCCGCACGCCGACCCGTGGCTGGCCGTCTGCGATGCGGCGACCATGGTCTTCGAACGGTTCAGGGAGCGCCTCGAGGTCGTGCGGATCAGGGACCTGGTCGTGCGTGAGACCCCCGCGCTACGCGACCGTGAGACCGTCATGGTGATCCGGTACGAACGGATGTTCGCCAGCTACCTCAGGTCATCCCTCCCCGCGGTGCCGGCGCTGGCCGCCATCCGCTTCGCGGCCGCCGTCACGGCCACCCACAACTACGAGTTGCGCCGGCTGATCCGCACCTCGGCCGACCATGCCCGGTCCGACGACCTGCCTTCAGAGCTGGCCGCCGAACTCGCGGGGGTGCGCCTGATGTTCCGACCGGACGGCCGTCCGCCCGCCGGGCCGGCCGGACCCGCGCGGGACCTGGCCGTCGCCGTCTTCCCGGCCTCGATGGACCCCGGCGACGTTGCCCGGGCCGTCGAGGAACGGCTCCGCGGGGCGGCGGGCACTCCCGTCACCTGAGACTCAGTGCCGGTTGAACTGAGACTGAGTTTCAGATACAACTTGTACCTGCGGCCGTTCAGCCGGCGCACGGGGAACAGCGTGCTGACCGGTGGCCGCCCGCCGCACCCGTTCCATTCGTAACCCCACCACCGCTCGAAAAGGAAAAACCGTGCCCGATTACGACGTATCCATGCCCCTCGACACCGACTACTACGGCCTCTTCGCCGACGTTCCCGCCGCCGACCGGGCATTCTGGGACCGCGCCCGCGCCTTCGCCGAGGACACGCTGGACGAGGTGAACGAGGCGTGGGACAAGGCCGTATACCCGCTCCACCTCGCCCGCAGACTCGGCGAACTCGACCTGCTCACCGACGGCGTCCTCGGCCCGGGGCTGACCCCGATGTCTCCCCTCGCGGCCGGGCTGGTCAACATGGAGATCTCCCGTGGCGACGGGTCGATGGGCACGGTGGTCGCGGTGCAGGGCGGCCTCGCGCTGCGCAGCATCGCCCTCTTCGGCAGCGAGGAGCAGAAGCGGCGCTGGCTCGTGCCGCTGGCCCGCGCCGAGAAGCTGGGTGCCTTCGCCCTGACCGAACCGGACCACGGCTCCGATTCGGTCGGCCTCGAGACGACGGCGAAACGCGACGGCGACGAGTGGGTGATCACCGGTGAGAAGAAGTGGATCGGCAACGGCTCGGTCGGCGATGTGACCGTCGTCTGGGCCAGGGACGACGACGGCAATGTGCGCGGTTTCCTGGTCGAACAGGACAACCCCGGCTACCACGCCACCACCATCACCGGCAAGGGATCGCTGCGCGCGATCCACCAGGCCCGGATCGTGCTCGACGGCGTGCGCGTTCCGCTGGACGCCGTTCTGCCCGGCACCCGAACCTTCCAGGATGCCGCCGGCGTGCTCTTCGCGACCCGGCTCGGGGTGGCGTGGTCGGCCCTCGGTCACGCCACCGCCGTCTTCGAGGCCGCCCTGAACTACTCGACGCAGCGCATCCAGTTCGGCAAGCCGCTCGCCGGTTTCCAGCTCGTGCAGGAACGCCTGACTATGATGCTCTCCCAGCTCACCTCGATGCAGCTGCACTGCCTCCGCCTGGCCGCACTCGACGACGCCGGCACGCTCCGGCCGATCCAGGCCTCCCTCGCGAAGTACCACAACACGAGGGCGGCTCGGGAGATAGCGGCCATGGCCAGGGACATGCTCGGTGGCAACGGCATCCTGCTCGAAAACCACGTGATCAGGCACCTCGCCGACATCGAATCCCTGCACACTTACGAGGGAACGGAGAGCGTGCAGTCGCTCCTGATCGGGAGGGACCTCACCGGCCTCAGCGCGTTCCGCTGATCTCCGGCGCCGCCGAGCGCGTCACCCGTCGTTCCCGTCGAATTCGACGGAGATCTTGCCCGAAATCACCCGGAACGGCTCTCTCAGGCGATGTTTGGGCAGAATCTCCGTCGAATTTGACGAGCAGGGAGGGAACCGTGCGTGCCGGCGCCGTAACCCGACGACCTATTCGCCGGTTCTATGGGGAGATTCGCCGGGCGCGGACGTACCCTGTCACTCAACATTCCAGCCTCGCCCCAGTCTCCGAGTCTCCTCGGGCCGACCGGTGCGACAGTGGCTATCGGTCCGCCGCCAGCTGCGGAACAGCACGTGCACGACCGCAACCGAACAAGTTCCACCCACCGACGCCGGAAACGGCGCCGGCATCAGGTGGTACAGAACCAGAATCACAGATCATGACTGACGACGAACTCCTGCTCGAAACCGACTACACCAGCTACGCGAATTCCTGCCGCGATCCGCACATCGCCCCGGGCGACGACCTGGTGGAATGCCGGCGGCAACGCGGCCACGAGGACACCCACGGCACCCGCGCAGGTGTGCGCGCCCTCCGCTGGTTCGCCCGGCACCAATAGGGGCTGGGATCCGCGCAGGCCTGATCGCCGCGGGGCTCGAGCATCGCCGCGAGGGGCGATTTCGATAGCCGGTCTGGCGGTTCGGCGTTGTCCTACGCGGCGCCGACCGCCCAGGGATGTTCCTCCCTGAGATCCTGCTGCTCGGCGAGGGCGCAATCGACCTCGTGCACGACCTCCGGCCAGGAGATGCGGTGGTCGTCATCGATGACCGCAGTGCCGTAGACCCCGCACGACCTGCAGTAGGCGAGAAGTACCCAGTCACGTTCCTTCATGAATCAATGATGGCCCTCGGACGGGGGACGGGGCAATGTTTCTTTCGCCCCCGTTTCCACCGGGAGCGGATCAGCCGGCGGACCGATGGGGCGCCCGCGGCAGGTTCGGAACCGGGGTCGTGGCCAAACGGGGGGAGGATGCCGACCGCCCGGTTAGGCTGGGGAGGGCACGATCGACGGCAACTTCGACGTGCTCACGCTTATTGAGCTGAGCTCGACGAACAGAGGTCCACCATGATGAAGAACGATTCCTCCCTTCCCCGCATCCGCGCCATGATCCGGAGTGACGGTACGGGCGAACTGACCATCGACGGCGAGAGCCAGCAGATCACCGCCGTCGACGAGGCCGGTGTCCGCGAGGAGATCATCAACCGGGTCGCGGCGACCGCCCGCACGATCGGTCGCCCCGTTCGGCTCACCGCGGTGGACGAGCAGGGCCAGTCGCCCCTGATCGTGCACCCCGACGGCGACGTGGACGCGGACGGAGACTTCATCCCCGCGGCGGCGATGCCCAGTGCGACCCGCCCGCTCACCCTTCCAGGGGAAACCTCGCCGGACACCGGCGATCACGCCGACTCCGGGGAAGTCGCGGTCGAGCCGTCGGCGTACCCTGCCGCGGCGACCGAGCCGGCTCCCGGGGCGACCGCCGCGGGCGATGACCGGTCCGCGTTCGAGGCGCCCTCGCCGTCCGCGGACCTCGGGGCGGAGCTCTTCGAGAACCTCGTGTTCGACCGCGTTCCCGACCTGGACGCCGACGATGATGATGACGACGAGCCGACGGAACCTTCCGACGGCCAGGCGGCCGCCGGGGTGCCGGTGTCCGCATCCGCATCCGGGTTCGTGTCCGCATCCGGGTTCGTGGCCGCGCCCGGCACCGCCGGCCCGAACCTGTCGGACTTCATGAGCTCACGGCCGCCGATGGTGGAGGGACCGGCCCTGCAGGGCTGGCAGGGCACGGTGCGCCGGCTGACCGGCGGGATGGTCTCGCCCGCCCCCGGCACCGGCGAGTTGTCGCGCCGTTCTGCGGTCGCCTCCGTGCAGCGCAGCCTGATCGGCCCGCGCACCATCGTCGTGCTGAACCCGAAGGGCGGCGCGCACAAGACCACCGCCACGCTGCTGATCGCGGCGACCTTCGGCATCCATCGCGGCGGCTACACCCTCGCCTGGGACAACAACGAGACGATGGGAACTCTTGGCGTGCGTGCGCAGACCGCGCACCACACCAACACCGCCGTCGACCTCCTGCGCGACCTGGAGGACTTCGCCTATTCCAGCTCGGCCCGGGTCGGGGACCTCGACAACTACGTGCGCAACCAGGGCGACGCCCGGTTCGACGCCCTCGCCTCCGACCTCGACCCGGCCGGAGCGGCCAGCATCGACGACGTGGCATTCGGAAAGCTCCACGCCGCGCTCAGCCGCTTCTACCGTGTGCTGATCATCGACACCGGCAACAACATGCGCGCCTCCAACTGGGAGGCGGCCGTGGAGACCGCCGACCAGTTGGTCGTGGTCTCGACCATCCGTGAGGACACCGCCTACGGCGCGGCGTCGCTGCTCGACGGGCTACGGCTGAAGGGTCATGGCGACAAGGTCGCCCAGGCCGTGACAATCCTCGCGTCCCCGGCCAAGACCGCCGACCGAGCGCTTTCCCGCCGGCTGCACGACCACTTCAGCCAGCTCACCCGCGCCGTCGTCGACGTGCCGTACGACCCGGCCCTCGTCGCCGGCGGGCCCCTCAACATCGAAGCGCTCGCACCGCGCACGCGGGAGGCCTGGCTCTTCGCCACGGCCTCGATCGCCGAGGGTCTCTGACTTCCGATTCGGGCACCAGGGCCGGCTGGACACAGCAAGCACAGATATCGACAGGTCATACTGTTCGAGGCCCATTGTCTAA
This sequence comes from Cryobacterium fucosi, assembly GCF_004403515.1. GTDB lineage: Bacteria > Actinomycetota > Actinomycetes > Actinomycetales > Microbacteriaceae > Cryobacterium > Cryobacterium fucosi. The sequence goes on from NZ_SOHH01000112.1 coordinate 27,775, forward strand.
CAGAGAGATCAGCGTGCGTAAACTCCCCGTATTCATTTCCGTTGCCACAGTCGCCGTTCTCGCTCTCTCCGGGTGCAGCGGTTCCCCGTCGGCGGAGTCGACCGCGACCGGGGCAGCGCTCACCTGCACCGATTCGGGCAAGAGCTCGGATGCCGTCAAGGTGACGGGCAAGGCCGATGCCGAACCCACCGTGAAGTTCACCTCGCCGCTCACGGCGAAGACCACCGAGCGCACCGTGGTGACCAAGGGCAAGGGCGCGGCCGTCAAGAACGGCGAAGCCGTTGAAATCGCCTACACGGCCTACAACGCCTCCACCGGGGCGAAGCTGAACGGCGGCGGGTACGGCAAAGCTGCCGGACTCACCGTGACGGTCGCCGAGACCGCGAGCATCATCCCCGGCATTCTCAAGGGCATCGCCTGCTCCAACGTGGGCTCCCGGGTCGCCGTCGTCGTGCCGCCCGCCGACGCCTTCGGCACCAAGGGCAACACCGACCTCAAGGTCGCCGCGACCGACAACATCATCTTCGTCATCGACGTGAAGGGCAAGGTGGCGACCCGCGCGAACGGCAAGGACCAGAAGCCCCAGGACGGCTTCCCCGCGGTCACTCTCGCCAAGGACGGCACTCCGACCGTCAAGGTGCCGAAGACTGACGCGCCCGCCGAGCTCAAGACCGAGGTGCTCAAGAAGGGCGACGGCGGCCTCGTCGCCGACGGCGCGACCGTGACGGTGCAGTACACCGGCGTCGTCTGGGGGACCGGCAAGGTCTTCGACCAGAGCTGGGGCAAGGGTGGCCCGGCCACATTCGCCACCAGCAACGTCGTCCCCGGCTTCGCCCAGGGTCTGATCGGCCAGACCGTCGGCTCCCAGGTCGTCATCGTCATCCCGCCGGCGCTCGGCTACGGCACCACCGGGAACACCACCGCGGGAATCACCGGCACGGACACGCTCGTCTTCGTCGTCGACATCCTCGCCTCCGCGTAACGGGCGGCGGTCTCCGCCGGTTCTCCTTCGAAAGGGTTGCGCACCGATGCAACGCACGATGTTCAAGTCCAAGATCCACCGCGCCACCGTGACGCAATCCGACCTGCACTACGTGGGCTCGCTGACGGTGGACCTGGACCTGCTGGATGCGGCGGACCTGATCCCCGGCGAGCTGGCGAGCATCGTCAACGTGAACAACGGGAGCCGGTTCGAAACGTACCTCATCGCGGGGGAGCGGGGCAGCGGGGTGGTCGGCGTCAACGGTGCGGCCGCCCGGCTGGCCCTCGAGGGCGACCTGGTGATCATCATCTCCTACGCCCAGATGAGCACCGAGGAGGCCAGGGCCTATGAACCGACCGTGGTCCATGTCGACGGGCGCAACCGGATCGTGGCGGTCGACACGGACCCGGCGGGCGCACACGTCGCCGGGCTGGTCCGCCCGCCGCTGAGCCTGCGTCAGGGTGCACACCCCGGCAGCGTGGCAGCCGTCACCGCCCGGTCCTGACTCCGCCGGCTGATGCCGCCCGGTGCTAACGCCTCTCGAACCGTCCGGTCTTCTCTGTAAGCCGGATGCGATAGAGCACCGGCCTCTCCTGTGCCGCCGGGTCGGAGTCCTGCGCGTGGGGCGACGCGAACGGAGTCCCGTCCGGGCCGAGGTGAGGCTGCGCGGTCGTGCTGGTCAGCATCGGCGACAGCCTGGTGGCGAGGGCGCGCATCCCGGCCTCCGCCTCGGCACCGTGCAGCTCCTCGAAGGTCCCCCAGGCGATCACGCTCTGCCAATCGGCCAGGTCGTCGACGTGTTCTACCTCGAAGCACACGGCGGGATTGGCGCGCATCATCCGCACCTTCGTGCCCGTGGCGCTGTGCCCGTAGACGCTGCCGTCGGAATAGACGTAGGTGATGGGAACGATGTAGGTGCGGTCGTCGACGTGGCAGCCGATCCGGCCGACTACGCCGGCGTGCAGCACCTCGTCGATCTGTTGGTCGTTCAATTCGCCGAGCATGCCGCAATTGTCGCCCGGTCGAGGGGCGTGCACCAGTGCCTTTGGTCCCCGGCCGCCGAATATCATCGGGGAATGACAGACACCGCCGTCGAGCGCGTCACGATCGGCCGAGGGGAGTTCCCGGTCGGCTGCCAGCTCAGCGTCCCGACGCGTCTAGAGTCCCTGCTCGACCATGTCGACGACGCGGCGGATGAGAACCTCGGCCTGGCCTGCTTCGAGGGCCCGGAGCGGACCATTGATCAGCAGCATCGCCAGGCCATGCACGGCCGACCAGGCCAGGAACTCGGCCCCCGGCCGACGCCCTCCCGGGAGGACGCCCACGGCGACGAGCCGGTCGAGGGCGTCGGTGAGCAGCTCGAACGGCCCCCGGCCGACGGCGCCGGCCCGTGATCCGCTCGTTGCGCTCTCGAGGTCGGGCGAGGCGGTGAACGCGGTCTGGAACAGGCCGGGCTCGGCGAGGGCGAAGTGCAGGTATCCGGTGCCGACCGCGCGGAAGCGCAACCGGGCAGCGGTGACCGGATCCGTCGCATCCGGGATCAGGGCCTGCTCGGCCTCGATCGCCTCGGCCACCCGCGCCTGGCCGGCCGAGCACACCGCTTCGAGCAGCGCGCCCCGGTCGGCGAAGTGCCGGTAGGCGGCATTCGGGGAGACGCCGGCCCGGCGGGTGGCCGCGCGGAGCGCCACCGCGGTCGGTCCTCCGGCCCGGGCGAGCTCGACGCCCGCCTCGACGAGGGCGCGGCTCAGGTCGCCGTGCCGGTAGGTGTCCCGGACGCCGATGTTCGGGCCCGGCGGAGTGCCGATGGTTGTCACAGCCCCGTCGCCTCGTTACGCTGGTCAAGACAATGTGTACGACGTCTACATTAGTGCAGCCGGGCCGGTAACGGCCGCGGTCCGCGGCCCCGGGACCCTCTCCCGACGGGCTCCACTCCTCACTGACTCCGCAACCCTCACGCAGCACTTCACCCAGGCAGGCACACTCGGATGACCATCATTGAAGCCAGAGGACTCACCAAGACCTATCGGTCCAAGAGCGGCCCCGTTCACGCGCTCGCCGGGCTCGACCTCTCCGTTCCGCGCGGGTCGGTCAAGGCCCTGCTGGGCCCGAACGGGGCAGGCAAGACCACCGTCGTGAAGATGCTCACGACCCTGATCAGACCGGATGCCGGCACCGCCTTCGTCGACGGGATCGACGTCGTCGCCGACCCGAAGGCCGTGCGGCGACTCATCGGGGTCTCCGGCCAGTACGCGGCCGTCGACGAGAACCTGACCGGGTTCGAGAACCTGGAAATGGTCGGCCGGCTCTACCACCTCGGTGGGGCCCTCGCCCGGCGCCGGGCCCAGGAGCTGATCGACCTGTTCGAGCTCACGGCGGCCGGCAATCGTCCGGTGAAGGGATTCTCGGGCGGCATGCGCCGCCGGATCGACCTCGCCGGCGCGCTCGTGATCAACCCGAAGGTGTTGTTCCTCGACGAGCCGACGACCGGGCTCGACCCGCGCAGCAGGATCGCGCTCTGGCAGGTGATCAAGCGACTCGTCGCCGACGGCACCACCGTGCTGCTCACCACCCAGTACCTCGAAGAGGCCGACCAGCTCGCCGACGACATCGTCGTGATCGATGACGGCCGGGTGATCGCCGAGGGAACCTCTGACCAGCTCAAGGCCCAGATCGGCGGGCACCGGCTGGAGATCGCCCTGGTCGACGCCGCCGACAGCGGCGCGGCCCGGAGCATCCTCGCCCGGTTCGGCGACGGCGAACCGATCGTGACCACCGACGGCCGCGGCCTCGAGGTCGCCGTCGTCGACGGCCCCCTCGCGCTGCAGCACGTGCTCGCGGCGCTCAGCGAGGCGACAATCCGACTGCACGATGCCGGGATGCGCCGGCCCACCCTCGACGACGTGTTCCTCAGACTCACCGGCCACAAGGCCGACAAGGCCGCCCAGCAGGCCGAAGACGCCGAATTGGAGACCGTGAAATGAGCGTCGCCGCCACCCTCCCCACCTGGAACCCGCTGTCGATGTGGTATTCGGACGGCTGGACGGTGACCAAGCGCAACCTGATCAAGATCAAGCGGTCGCCCGACATGCTCGTCTTCGCCGTCATCCAGCCGATCATGTTCGTGCTCCTCTTCAGCCAGGTCTACGCCGGGGCCATCTCGGTGCAGGGCACCGACTATGTGCAATTCCTGATGGCGGGCATCTTCGCTCAGACCGTCGTCTTCGGGTCGACGTTTTCCGGCTCGGCGATGGCCCAGGACCTCAAGGAGGGCATCATCGACCGGTTCCGCAGCCTGCCGATGAGTTCGTCGGCCGTGCTGATCGGCCGCACCAACAGCGACCTCGTGCTCAACACGATCTCGATGGTCATCATGATGGCCACCGGCGTCGCGGTCGGCTGGCGGGTGAACTCCTCCGTCGCCGAATTCCTGGCCGGAATCGGGCTGCTGCTGCTGTTCAGCTACGCGTTCAGCTGGGTGATGGCGCTGCTGGGCATGAGCGTGAAGAGCCCGGAGGTCATCAACAACGCGTCGTTCCTGATCCTCTTCCCGCTGACCTTCGTCTCCAACGCCTTCGTGCCCAGCGACACCCTGCCCACCCCGCTGCGCATCTTCGCGGAGTGGAACCCGGTGTCCTCGCTCGTGCAGGCGGCCAGGCAGCTGTTCGGCAACGAGGGCACCGCGCCGGTGCCCGACATCTGGACGATGCAGAACCCGATCGCGACCGTGCTGATCGGGATCAGTGTCATGCTGCTGGTGTTCGTGCCGTTGTGCATCCGCAAGTTCGCGTCGATCAGCTCCAGGTGACCGGCGTCTCGTCCCCGACGGTCATCGACAACGCCAGAACCAGGAGAACGACATGACAGAGCCACAGGCCGGAGCGGGCATCGGCATCCTCGCCGCGTTCAGCGGATTCGCCGTGCCCGACATCGACGCGGCCCGCGCCTTCTACGCGGAGACCCTCGGCCTCACCGTGCGGGACGGCGGGATGGGCCTGCTGCGTCTGGAACTGCCCGGCGGAGCCGAGGTGATGGTCTACCCCAAGCCCGACCACGTGCCGGCCGTGTTCACCGTCCTCAACTTCGCCGTCGGTGACATCGACGCGGCCGTCGGCGAGCTGCTGGCCCGCGGGGTCGTCTTCGAACGCTACCCGGGGTCTCCCCAGGACGAGAAGGGCATCGCCAGGGACCCGCGCGGCCCGCAGATCGCCTGGTTCACCGACCCGGCCGGCAACATCCTCTCGGTGCTCCAGGATGACGGTGCTCCGGAATGACCGACGGGGTGCCGTTCACGACCGACCGCCGCACCGGAAAGCTTCGGGCGCCGCGGAACACCGCGCCGGCGGGTGCCGGGCCGTGGGATGTGAAGAAGGTGCTCAAGCCCTTCTACGGGCCCGCGAACCGCGAGTGGGAACTGGTCGAGGTACCCGCGCAGCGGTTCATTGCCGTCGACGGGAGTGGCGACCCGAACACCGCACCGGCCTACTCGGAGGCCGTCGAGGCCCTCTACGCGGTGGCCTACGGCATCAAGTTCCAGGCCAGGCGCGAGCTCGGGCGTGACGCGATCGTGGCTCCGCTCGAGGGTCTGTGGTACGCCGACGACGCATCCGTCTTCACCGCGGGGTCGAAGTCGGAGTGGCACTGGACCATGCTGATCAGCGAACCCGACTGGGTGACGGATGCCTTCATCAGCCAGGCGATCGCGGCCGCGAGCGCGAAGAAGAAACTGCCTGCCCTCGCCGGGGTGCGCACCGAGACCCTCGTCGAGGGGCTCTCCGCCCAGCTGTTGCACCTCGGCTCCTACGACGACGAAGCGCCGGCCCTGGCGACCCTGCACGGTGAGTTCCTGGCCGAGAACGGGCTGCGGATCAACGGCCGGCACCACGAGGTGTACCTCGGCGACCCGCGCCGGACCGAGCCGGCGAAGCTCAAGACGGTACTCAGGCAGCCGGTCGCCCGGATCTGACCGGCCGGATCTGACCGCCCGGGTCTGACCGGCCGGATCTGACCGGCCGGGCGCTGGCCTGCTGCGTGGTGGCGCCAGTGCGGGCGCGCCGCCTACTCGGGGCTCCGGCGCAGTTCGGCCTGGATCAGCAGGGCCAGCTCCCGCAGCAGCACCGTGTCGATCTCGTCCGGCGACCGAGGCGAGGGGTCGAACACGCTGAGAACGCCGATCCGCTCGCCGGATTCTGCCTCAACCGGGAAGCCGGCGTAGAAGCGGGTGTGCGGCTCGCCGACCACGAGGGGATGCTCGCGGGTGCGTGGGTCGAGCAGCGCGTCCGGAATGACCAGCGCGCCGGGGGATCGGACCGCGATGGCGGTGACCGAGCCGGCGAGCGGGTACACGCTGGGCGCCTCGCCCAGGTTTGATTTGTCCCACAAACGGTCTCCGTCGACGAAGGTGAACGCGGCCGACCGGGTGCCGTAGGAGCGCCGCGCCACCGCCACGATCCGGTCGAAACGCTCTTCCGGGTCGGTGTCGAGGAGGCCGAGCTGGGTGACGGCCCGCGCCTCGTCGGGACCGGGCCAGTCGGGGTGGCCGGTCGGCGACCCGTCGTGGTCGCTGTCGGCGTCCCGGTCGTTGTCGCAGTGCTCCGCGTCGAGGGGGCCCTTCATCGATTCGGCGAGGTTCTCGCCCCAGGCGATGTAGTCCGCCGCCGTGCGGATGCGTCCGGGAGTGCGGGCCAGGCCGGCGGGCATGGCGACGAAGTAGGCGTCCGGCCGGGCGGCGCAGACGGCGCCGGTCAGGTCATTCAGCGCCCGCGCGTGCGTGGCGCCGAGGGAGCCCAGGGCGCCGTCGTAGGCCGCGATCGACCGGATAGGCTGCACGCCGAGCACGAAGATCCGGGTGGTGCGGGAGGTGCTGCGGCTGAGCTGGTCCAGGATCGCCTGGAGCTCCCGGCGCCACACCCTCGGGGCGAGCAGGCCCATGGCGTCGCTCGTGCCCACGCTGAGCACGATCGCGTCGTAGCGCCACAGCTTCAGTCCGGCGAGTTCGGCGCGGGCCGACCGGATCGTCGCCGATGGGACGGGAACGACATCGACGTCCGTGCCGCGCCCGGTGCGCGCGGACAGCGCCCGCGCCAGCGACCCCGGCAGGGCCAGGTCGTGGCTGAGCACACCCCAGCCGACCGCCGGACCGCTGCCGAAGACCAGGATCCGATCGCTGTTGATGCCGGCGGCGTGGGCCTGCGGCGCGTCCCTCGGCCGGGGCACGGTGTCGTAGTCGCGGGCCTGTGCGGCGAGCCAGGAACGCACCAGGGGTGCCATCGCCCAGCGGATGACTTTCCCCACTGATACTCCTCGTGACCGAAAATGTTTCTCCAGTCCGTAAATCGTGGAGCCCGCTGAGCTTATATCAGGTAAACGTCGAGCGCGAGTCGCCCTGATCCTCAGCGTTCCCGCGACGGATGTCGTTCCGGCGACGGCTGCCCCCGGTCGGCGGAACGCGGCCCCCGGCTAGCGGGAACCGCGCCGCTTGCCCTTCTTCGGGCTGGCGGTGGGGCGGGTGCGGCCGGGGGCGCTCTGGGTCTTCCTGGACACGGCCGGTTTCGCCTTCGCGGCGGCGACGCGCACGGCCTTCGCGGCGGCCTTCGCCTTGTCTGTCTTCTTTTCCTTCTTCACCCGCTCGGAACCGGCGGGCAGGGAATCGATCCGCGAGCTGTCCTTCGTGCGCCCGCGCACGATGCCGATGAATTCCTCGACGTCCTCGGTGGTCTCGCTCGTGAGCCAGGCCAGGGACACCTGACTCTCCGCCACGTCCTCCACCGGCCGGGACACGACATCCTTCCGGCTGTGCAGCCGGGCGATCGAATGGGGGACGATCAGGATGCCCACCCCCGCCGCGACCTGTTCCATGGCCTCGTCGAGGTCGCGCATTTTCGGCAGCGCACGGCGGGTGCCGTCGCGGATCTCGGTTGCCACCGCACGCCACTCCGGCACGGCGTCGGGGTCCTGCAGAAGATGCTCGCCGGCCAGGTCGGCGACGAGCACGCTGTCCTGGTCGGCGATGAAGTGGTCCTTCGCCGCGACGACCACGGGAATCTCGCGGTACAGCGCGATCAGGCTCAGGTCGGTCTCGTCGACGGGCAGCCGCACCAGGCTGACCTGGGCGCGGCCGTCGCGGAGCACCTGGTCCTGCTCGGTGGGATCCGTGCGGAACACCTCGAGCGGCTGGTCGGGGCGACGTTCGGCCCAGGTGCGGGTCCACTTGGTGGGGGTCACGCCGGCGACGAAGGCAATGGAAAAGGTCACCGGCATCCTCTCTATTTCGGGCTCGGTCGGTATCGACCCGCCGGATCGACACCCCTCTCAGGCTATACGCTTGACCAATGACCGAGAAGAAGACCCAGACCATGAAGCCCGCCACGGCGGCCCAGAAGCTCGGGATTCTGCTCGAAGCAGCCCCGGACGAGTTCCAATCGTCGCCGATTTCGCGCACCGACCTGGCCGCGCTGGACGCGAACCCGCCGGAGTGGCTGCTCGAACTGCGCGCCAACGGCCCGCACCCGAAGCAGGTCGTCGCCGCCAAGCTCGGCGTGTCGATCTCCGGTCTCGTGCGTGGCAAGGTGACCGAACCGCTCACCACCGCCGAGATCCTGGCCCTTCTGCAGCAGCCGCCGGCCTGGCTGGTCACCGAGCGGGCGACCCAGTTCGAGGTCCGCGAGGAGCAGATCCGGGTCAAGGACCGCGACGCCGAGCGTGTCCGCAAGACGGCTCACATCGCGCGCCAGGCCGCCCAGAACGAGAAGGCCGGCCGCGGCCGCTGACTCGGCACCGGTTGTTCGGCCCGCGCGGTGAGGACACCGGGGCGACGCCGAGCGCTCCTGTTGCGCCGCTGCGCGCCCGGCGCACCAGGAGCTCAGCGGCGCAAGTGGCGCGCTCGGTACTGAGGCCCGCCCTCAGGAGGCGACGCCGGTGTACCGTTCGCGCAGAAAGCTGACGATCTCGGCGAGTTCGGCCTGTGAGATGGAATGTCCCATCCCCTCATAGCTGCGCTCGGTGAGGGCGGAATGGCCCGGCAGCCAGCCCTGGGTGCGTTCGATCGCATCCTGGGGAATGACCGAGTCGGCCGTGCCGCGGCCCCAGAAGACCGGGAGGCGTCGCTCGGCCAGGCGGGCATCGCCCGGATGCTCCGCGCGGCCCACGAAACCCGACAGCTGCACCGCGAACGCGAACCGGTCGGGGGCCTGGCGCAGCAGCTGGAGCGCCATCGCACCGCCTTGGGAGAAGCCGAGCAGGCCCACCGAGGTCGGCTGCTCCGGCAGGGCGTCGAGCCAGGCCAGCACGCCGGTGGCGGCCGCGGTGAGGGCGTCGGCGCTCGGGGCCCCGGGGTTCACGGCGGCTCCGGCCGCCCCGATCGGGAACCAGGCCCAGCCGGGCCCGGCCGACAGCGGCGCGCGGAGGGCCGCGATCACCGGGTGCAACGGAAGATGCGGGGCGAGGGAGAAGAGGTCACCCTCGTGTGAGCCGTAGCCGTGCAGGATGAGCAGCAGGGGACGTCCGCCGCGGTCGGCGGGGCCGGCGGACCAGAGCACGGCGTCCGGGTCGATTTCCTCGGTCCGCGCGGTGGGGTGTTGCTCTTCGCTATTGCCCATCTCGGACCTTTCGTTTCGGGTCGCGGCCGGAACGCGACGACTGGTTCCATACTTCCACTGCGGCGGGGTCACTCTGGCCTGCGCGATCTCGCCGGGGCCGACGGGCCCTGCGGGCACCGGTGCGCTCGGTCGGCACCGGTTCGTTCGGCCTGCACCGGTGCGCTCAGCCCGCGGCGTCGCCGCGGGCGCGCAGGAAGGCGTCGATCGCGACGGCGAGCGGCGCGGTGCCCGGCCCGGGCAGGGT
>NZ_SOHH01000029.1 GCF_004403515.1 Cryobacterium fucosi
CCAGGCCGCATTCGACCAGGGCGAGGCGAAGAACACCTACGGCACCGGCAACTTCCTCATCTTCAACACCGGCACCGAGATCGTGCACTCCAAGAACGGTCTGCTGACCACCGTCGGCTACAAGCTCGGCGACGCGGAAACCCACTATGCGCTCGAGGGGTCGATCGCGGTCACCGGGGCGCTCGTGCAGTGGCTGCGCGACAACCTCGGCATCGTCGGCTCGGCCGCCGAGGTCGAGGCCCTCGCCCTCTCGGTCGAGGACAACGGCGGCGCCTACTTCGTGCCGGCGTTCTCCGGGCTGTTCGCGCCGTACTGGCGTTCGGATGCCCGCGGCGCCCTGGTCGGCCTGACCCGCTTCGTGAACAAGGGCCACATCGCCCGTGCCGCGCTCGAGGCGATCGCCTACCAGACCCGGGAGGTGCTGGACGCGGTCAACGCGGACTCCGGGGTTCCGTTGACCGAGCTCAAGGTCGACGGCGGAGCATCGGCCAATGACCTGCTGATGCAGTTCCAGGCCGACATCCTGGGCGTCTCCGTCGTGCGCCCGGTCGTCGCGGAGACCACCGCGCTCGGCGCGGCCTACGCGGCCGGCCTCGCGGTCGGCTTCTGGAGCAGCCTCGACGAGCTCCGCGCGAACTGGCAGGAGGACGCCCGCTGGGAGCCGCAGATGGATGTCGCCGAGCGCGACCGCCTGCTGCGCAACTGGAAGAAGGCCATCACCAAGTCCCTCGACTGGGTCGACGAGGACGTCCTCTAGCCCGTCCCGCCCCACCAGCCCCACCTTTTCCCCGGAAACCCGGCGCCCACCCCAGGCCGCCGGGTTTCCGCCATCTCGCCCCTCGCCCCCGCCCCTCGCCCCCGCCCCTCGCCCCCGCCCCTCGCCCCGCCCGCCGCCCCCGCCCGCCGCGCTCTACTTGCATAACTCCTGCAATTTGCGCGGTTGTTCCCCGGCTACCCAGTGATTCCGGCAAACCGGCGATCTCGACACCGAAATTGCAGGAGTTATGCACGAGCGGATGCTGTCCTCCACAGGGCGGAAATTTGGACACGTTCCCACAGAGCCGTGGCGTCGGCCTCGGGGGTCGCGCTCAGCCCCGATCCTCGGGGCATGAGCCTGCCACGCGCGTTCGACTTCGGTTCCCGACGAATCGTCAGCAGGCGCGACCTGCTTGACGCTGGCCTAACCGGATCCCAGATCACCTTCCTGGTGCGGTCGGACCGCCTTCTCCGGGTGAGACGAGACCACTATGCGGCGCCGGACACTGACCGTCACACCGTTGAGGCCGTCCGCGTCGGCGGTCGGCTGGCCTGTGTCTCGGCGGCCAGGGAGCTGGGGATCTTCGCCTTCGAGACCAGGTTCACGCACCTCCATGTTGTCAGGGACGCGTCGCGCCTTCGCTGCGCTCGAAGCCGGTCCGACAGGCTGAACGCGGTGCCGCGTGACGGCGTCGAAGTGCACTGGTGGCCGCTCATCGAGCCGGAGGACGGGACCGAGTTCTGTGTCGGCGCCCGGGATGCGCTTTCCCAGCTGATCCAATGCCAGCCGGGCCACTTCGCGCTGGCCGCCCTCGATACGGCCCTGCACGAGGGGCGTGTTTTCGCCTCGGAGATCGAGGACATCTTCGCGAACGTGCCGGCGAAGTACCGATCGCTCCGTGGCCAGATCGACGCGCGTGCGGACGCCGGCCAGGAGACGGTGTTGCGCCGACTCGTCCTGGAGGCCGGATTCCGATGCGACATCCAGGTGCCGATCGGCGGGGTGGGGCGCGTGGACCTCCTGGTTGAGGGCTGTGTCGTGGTCGAGGCGGACAGTTACGCGCACCACAAGTCGTGGGAACAACACATCCGCGATCGCACCAGGGACCGCATTCTTGCCCAGCAGGGCTACGTGACGCTGCGCGTGCTCTACCAGGACATCATGTTCGACCCTGCCGCGGTCGTCAGCGCGATCGCGGCGCTCGTGCGCGTCTGCCGTGAGGGCAATATCCGGGCCTGACACCGCTCGCCCGTCTCCATCCCCGGCACTACCCCGCACAGACGGGTCGAGCATAACTCCTGCAGATTCCGAGCGATCGGATGCGCCGCCGCGGGAATACGCGGCGGCTCGGCCCCGCGGATGCGATTTGCAGGAGTTATGCAAATCTCGAGGGCGGAAGGGGGCGGGGGGAAGGGGGCTGCCGCGGCGGGCGGGCGGTCAGAGGGCGGCGAGGAGGACCGGGAGCTGGGCCAGGCCGGTGATCCGGAGCACGCCGAGGCGCGCGGCGTCGGCGGCGTCCGCCGGGTCCACCGTGGCGTCGCGCCGGTCGAGCCAGACCGCGGTGAGACCGGCCGCCGCCGCCCCGATGGCGTCGGTGCGGATGCGGTCACCCACGTACGCCGCGTCGGCCGGGGCGACCCCGAAGACCCCGCAGGCGTGCTCGAAGATGCGCCGGTCGGGTTTCGCGACGCCGAACGCGGCCGAGGTGATCACCCGCTCCAGCCGGCCGTCGAGGCCCGTGCGCTCCAGTTTCGGCTGCTGGTGCGCTCGCTCACCGTTGGTGATCAGCCCGAAACGGATGCCGGGAATCGCCGCCCCGAGCTCCGCCAGACAGGGCAGCACGTCGCCGTGCAGCCGCCAACTCGCCCGGTAGTGCTCGAAATACGCGAGGAACCAGTCCGCCGCCTCCCGGTCGGTCAGGGGAACCCCGTGCGCGGCGGCGAAGTCACGGGCGCGTTCCCGCCGCTGACCGGGGAAGTCCAGTCGCCCGGCGAGGTAGGAGTGGTAGTGCCGCTCCTCCAGTTCCCGCCAGAGCACGACCGCCCCGGCCTGGTCGACGCCGTCGAACGGGCCGCCCAGGGCCGCCAGATGGCGCAGGATGCCGTCGGCGACCGCGCCACGATGGGCGAACAGGGTGTCGTCGAGGTCGAAGAGGACGACCGAGGGGATGCTGGAGGGTGCGGTCATGGCTCAGCCGGCGACCACGTCGGCGACCACGTCGGCGACCACGTCGGCGGGCCAGCCGGCCTTCGGCTCGCGGTCGTCGCCGGCACGGAGTCGCCCCGTCCAGGCCTGCGGGAACGACCCGTCGCGGTGCGGGTGGTCCGCGGGCGACTCGCCCAGGAAGCTGAAGCCCGTCTTCCGGGCGGTGCGCGCCGATGCAATATTCCCCGGGAGGCATTGCCAGGTGATGGTGTCGACGACGCCGGCGGAGAACGCCCAGTCGGCGACGAGCCGTTGGGCCTCCGGGATGTAGCCGTGGCCTCGGTGCGGCGCCCCCAGCCAGTAGCCGATCGAGGCGGTCGGAACGCGCAGCCCGATCACGCCGACCAGCGCGGGGGAGCCTGGCGCGCGAACCGCCCACGTGTATTCCTGATCCGACGCCCAGGCCGCCGGCACATACTCCGAAATGAATGAATCCGCGTCCTCGCGACGGTACGGCCACGGCACGGTGAGATACCGCTCGAAGACGGGGTCCTGGCAGTAGTCGAACACCGCTCCGGCGTCGGCGGCGGTCGGCTGGTCAAGCCGGACCAGCGGCGACGACAGTTCGACGGGTTTCATGGTCAGGCCCGGGGGAGCAGTCCGACGCGGTCGAAGGCGCGCGCCAGGGTCGCGTTGGCGACGCCTGCAGCCCGGTCGGCGTTGTCGGCGAGCAGGCGGTCGAGTTCGGCCGGGTCGCCCAGCAGCTCGAGCACGCGCGCGCGGATCGGGCCGAAGGTGCCGGTGACGACCTCGGCGAGCCCCTTCTTGAGGTCCCCGTAGCCGCGGCCGGCATACTCGTCCTCGAGGGACTGGATCGAGCGCCCCGCCATGGTCGAGTAGATCGTGAGGAGGTTGGCCACGCCCGGCTTGTTCTCCCGGTCGAAGACGACGCCGCCGTCGGCATCCGTGACCGCGCGCATGATCTTCTTCGCCGTGACCGCCGGCTCGTCGAGCAGCCAGATCACCCCGGCGTGCGACTCGGCCGACTTCGACATCTTAGACAACGGGTTCTGCAGGTCGAAGATCTTCGCGGTCTCCTTCACGATGTCTGCCTCCGGAATCACGAAGGTGTCCCCGAAACGCGAGTTGAACCGCGCCGCGATGTCGCGGGTGAGTTCGACGTGCTGGCGCTGGTCTTCACCGACCGGCACGACGACCGTGTCGTAGAGCAGGATGTCCGCGGCCATCAGGATCGGATAGGCGAACAGCCCGACCGTGGTGCCGTCGGAGCCCTGCTTGGCGGACTTGTCCTTGAACTGGGTCATCCGGCTGGCTTCGCCGAACCCGGTGATGGTGTTGAGCACCCAGGCCAGCTGGGCGTGGGCGTCAACGTGCGACTGCACATACAGGGTCGACGCCGACGGGTCGATCCCGCTCGCAATGTACTGCGCGGCGGTGCGGCGGGTGTTCTCGCGCAGCGCCGCCGGGTCCTGGGCAACGGTGAGCGCGTGCAGGTCGACGATCGAGAAGTACGCGTCGTGGGTCTGCTGCAGCGCCTTCCAGTTCAGCAGGGCGCCGATGTAGTTGCCGATCTGCAGGGAGTCGGCGGAGGGCTGCATGCCGGAGTAGAGACGGGGCTTGTTCATGTGGGCTTTCGTGGCGTGGGGCCGTGGCGTGCCGCGGCGCAGGAGAGAACGGTGGGTTAGACGAGGTAGTCGACGACGACCGGCGTGTGGTCCGACCAGCGCTGGTCATAGGCGGCGGCCCGGTCGACGGCGTAGTCGGTGACGGATGCCGCCAGCGTCGGCGTTGCCAGCTGGTAGTCGATCCGCCACCCCGTGTCGTTGTCGAAGGCCTGCCCGCGCCACGACCACCAGGTGAACGGCCCGTCCACCTCGCCGGCCCACTTGCGGCCCACGTCGACCCAGCCGAGGCCGGCCCCGTCGTTGTAACCCGGTTCGTCCTCGGCGCCGAGGATCCGGTCGAAGTAGGCACGTTCGTCGGGGAGGAAGCCGGCCCGTTTCACGTTGCCGCGCCAGTTCTTGATGTCGAGCCTGCGGTGGCCGACGTTCAGGTCGCCGAGCACGACGGCCCGCTCGCTGTGGGCGGCGAGCTCGGGAAGCCGGGCGAGCATCGCGTCGAGGAAGAGGTACTTCTCCACCTGCTTGGGGGTGTCGACCTCGCCGGAGTGCACGTAGGTGCTCACCACCGTGACGATCTTGCCGTTGACCTCGTAGTCGGCCTCGAGCCAGCGGCCGGCGCTGTCGAAGTCGGGCGCGCCGAGCTCGACCCGGTGGATCGACGCCGTGGACCGGCTGGCCAGCGCGACGCCGGCCCTGCCCTTCGCGGTCGCCGGGTCGTGCAGGATGCTCCACTCCGGGCCGAGCAGGTCCTCGAGGTCCTCGGTCGACGCGCGCACCTCCTGGATGGCGAGGATGTCGACGTCCCGCTGGGCGAGCCACTCGCCCATGCCCTTGCGGTAGGCGGCGCGCACCCCGTTCGTGTTGATGCTGGCGATGCGGAGCGGCTGGGCAGGCGAGGAGGAGGACGGCGTGGACGGCATGATCCAAGTCTAGGTTGGGCGAACGGCTTCTCCGGCTGGCTCGGCCCTTTCATACCCCGCTGCCGCCCGCTCCGCGCTCCGCAGCCGGCGCGTGGCCGCCCATCGGTGCCGCCAGTCGGCGAGGGCGTGGGCGTCGCGGGCATCCCGAAGCTCTGCCAGCGCGGCAATCCGGCGGGCCTCCCTCTCCCGCTCGGCCTGTTCGAGCGCGGCGCGCTTCGAGTCCACCGGCACGGGCGGGATGCCGGCATCGTCCATTCCGACCGAGATCCAGGAGGCCGTGAGCAGGATCACGGTGTTCATCAGGTTGAACCAGATCAGGAGCCCGATGATCACGGCGAATGTGGCCAGCAGGGGGTTCGATCCGGTCGATCCGAGCAGCGTTCCGCCGAGCACCTTGAGGGTGCCGAGGGCGACGCCGCCGAGGGCGGACCCGAGGATCAGCTTCCGGTGCGGGATGTACACCCGCGAGAGCACCCGGAACAGGGTCGCGAGGGTTGCCGTGTCGATCAACAGCACGACGAGCAGCCCGATCGTGCGCGCCCCGGCGTTGAACCAGAACGAATCCCGGGAGATGCCCAGCAGGCCCAGGACGGCGCCGAGCGCCTCCGTGCTGGCCAGGGAGATCAGCGCGGACACGATCAGGGCGACGCCGAAGAGGATGCCGAGGCCCAGTTCCCGCAGCTTCGCCAGCACGAAGACGGTGCCGTCCCTGGGCATCCGGAAGATGGTGCGCACGGCCTGGGTGGTCGTGGACAGCCAGCCGAGTGTTGTCCAGAGCAGGCCGACCAGGGCCACGGCGCCGGTCCAGGTCAGCACCCCGGCGCCGTCGAGCTGTTCGGGTTCGATCACGCCGTCCGTGCCGATCAGGCCGGGGACGGACTGGTTGATGATCTCGATCAGGGAGCTCATGAGCTGCTCGTTCGAGCCCAGAACGAGCCCGGCGATGGAGAAGCCCACCCAGATGGCCGCGAAGATCGCGAAGACCGCCTGGTAGGTCATGCCGCCGGCGAGGATGGCGCCGCCGGTCTGGGCGAAGTGAGCGACGGAGCGCACCGACCGCCAACCCATGATGCGCCGGGCCACGCGGGTCAGCTGCTTCACGGGGGCGTTGCTCTTCACGGCTCCAGCCTAGCCAGCGATCCGGGGCCGCCCGCGCACCCCCAGTTCGGGGGGCAAATACAACGTGAGAGCGGCTCACCTCTTGCGGAAGGAGCCGAAGGTCTGGCACTATCCCACTGCTGAACCAACCGAGTCAGCCTTCCAACCCCTGAGGCTGGATGGCGAGGACCGAGCCACGAAGCGTTTGGAACACGGTGCGGTCGGTGGGGCAGCGTGAGACGGTCGAGCGGTTTGGGACCCTGGTGGAATCGCCCGGGCGCAACCCCGATCAGCCGGTGGCGGCGAAACCCGAGTCGACGCCACCGGCTACCTCGATCAGCACCGCTACTTGAGGCCGCGAACCATGGCCTGCTTGACCTCGGAAATGGCCTGGGTGACCTGGATTCCGCGCGGGCAGGCCTCGGTGCAGTTGAAGGTGGTGCGGCAGCGCCACACCCCCTCCTTGTCGTTGAGGATGTCGAGACGGACCGCCGCGTTGTCGTCGCGAGAGTCGAAGATGAAGCGGTGCGCGTTGACGATCGCGGCCGGTCCGAAGTACTGTCCGTCGGTCCAGAACACGGGGCAGCTCGACGTGCACGCGGCGCAGAGGATGCACTTGGTGGTGTCGTCGAAGCGTTCGCGCTGGGCGACCGTCTGGATGCGTTCCTTGCCGTCCTTCGGCGCCTGCTGGGAGACCAGGAAGGGCTGCACGGCCCGGAACGACTCGAAGAACGGCTCCATGTCGACGATCAGGTCCTTCTCGAGCGGCAGCCCCTTGATCGCCTCCACGTAGACCGGCTTGGTGATGTCGAGGTCCTTGATCAAGGTCTTGCAGGCGAGGCGGTTGCGGCCGTTGATGCGCATCGCATCCGAGCCGCAAATGCCGTGCGCGCAGGAGCGGCGGAAGCTCAGGCTGCCGTCCTGCTCCCACTTGATCTTGTGCAGCGCGTCGAGCACCCGGTCGGTCGGGTACAGCTGCACGTCGAAGTCCTCCCAGTGCGGCTCGTCGTCGACCTCCGGGTTGAACCGGCGGATGATCAGGGTGACGGTGAAGGACGCGATCTCCTCCGGCACGAGGGTCTCGGCGGCCACGTCAGTACTTCCTTTCCATCGGCTGGTAGCGCGTGATCGTGACCGGCTTCCAGTCGAGCGCGATGTGGTCGGCCGCGTCGGCCGAGAGAGGGTCGCCGGTGAGGTACGCCATGGTGTGCACGAGGTAGTTCTCATCGTCGCGCAGGGGGAAGTCGTCGCGCATGTGGCCGCCGCGGCTCTCCTTGCGGTTGCGGGCCGAGTAGACGACCACCTCGGCGAGGTCGAGCAGGAAGCCGAGTTCGACGGCCTCGAGCAGGTCGGTGTTGAACCGGCGGCCCTTGTCCTGCACGCCGATGTTCTTGTACCGCTCGCGCAGGCCGTGGATGACGGCGGTGACGTCGGAGAGCGACTCGTCGGTGCGGAAGACCTGCGCCTTCGCGTCCATGGTCTCCTGCAGTTCCTTGCGGAGCACCGCGATGCGCTCGGTTCCGGTCGACGAACGGATGCCCTCGAGCAGTTCGCGCACGGCCTTCGCCGGGTCGGCGGGCAGTGGAACGAACTCGGCGGTCCTGACGTAGTCGACGGCGTTGTTCCCGGCGCGCTTGCCGAACACGTTGATGTCCAGCAGCGAGTTGGTGCCGAGACGGTTGGAGCCGTGCACGGACACGCAGGCGCACTCCCCGGCCGCGTACAGCCCGGGCACGACGGTGGTGTTGTTGCGCAGCACCTCCGCGTTGACGTTGGTCGGGATGCCGCCCATCGCGTAGTGCGCGGTCGGCATCACCGGAACCGGCTCGGTGACCGGGTCTACGCCGAGGTAGGTGCGGGCGAACTCGGTGATGTCGGGCAGCTTGGTCTCCAGGACTTCGGCGCCGAGGTGGGTGCAGTCGAGGTAGAGGTAGTCCTTGTTCGGGCCGGCGCCGCGGCCCTCCGCGACCTCCTTGACCATGCAGCGCGCGATGATGTCGCGCGGGGCGAGGTCCTTGATCGTCGGGGCGTAGCGTTCCATGAACCGTTCGCCGGCGGCGTTGCGGAGGATCGCTCCCTCACCGCGGGCGCCCTCGGTCAGGAGGATGCCGAGCCCGGCCAGGCCGGTCGGGTGGAACTGGAAGAACTCCATGTCCTCGAGCGGCAGGCCCTTGCGCCAGAT
The DNA here is from genome assembly GCF_004403515.1 of Cryobacterium fucosi. Taxonomy (GTDB): domain Bacteria; phylum Actinomycetota; class Actinomycetes; order Actinomycetales; family Microbacteriaceae; genus Cryobacterium; species Cryobacterium fucosi. Next base: position 8,746 of record NZ_SOHH01000029.1, read on the forward strand.
GATGCCGACGCCGTCACCGGTGAGGGTGTGCGCGTTCGAGGTGGTCTTGTAGATCTTGCCGAACCCGCCGGTGGCGAAGATGAACGCCTTCGCCTGGAAGACGTGCAGCTCCCCGGTGGACAGGTCGTAGGCGACGACGCCGGACGGCTGGTCGACCCCGTCGACCGGTGTCATGACCAGGTCGAGCACGTAGTACTCGTTGAAGAAGTTGATGCCCCGTTTGACGCAGTTCTGGTAGAGGGTCTGCAGGATCATGTGGCCGGTGCGGTCGGCGGCGTAGCAGGCCCGGCGAACGGGCGCCTTGCCGTGGTCGCTGGTGTGGCCGCCGAAGCGGCGCTGGTCGATCTTTCCCTCGGGCGTGCGGTTGAACGGCAGGCCCATGTTCTCGAGGTCGATGACCGCGTCGATGGCCTCCTTGGCGAGGATCTCGGCCGCGTCCTGGTCGACGAGGTAGTCGCCGCCCTTGACGGTGTCGAACGTGTGCCATTCCCAGTTGTCTTCTTCAACGTTGGCGAGGGCCGCCGCCATTCCGCCCTGCGCCGCGCCCGTGTGGGAGCGGGTCGGGTAGAGCTTGGAGATCACGGCGGTGCTGGCGCCGGGGCCTGCCTCGATGGCGGCGCGCATGCCTGCGCCACCTGCACCCACGATCACGATGTCGAACTGGTGGTAGTGAACGCCATCAACGATGGTCGACTCCGTGGGCGGTGTTGTGGGTGCATCCGTCATGGTGGGTGTGTGCAGCTCCTAGTTGGCCGAGCAGAACGAGGGGAGAAGGTCGGCAGGGGAACCGGCCGGGCAGGGGTCGAAGGTGAAGACGACGAGGGTGCCGAGCACGATCAGGATGACGACCGCGGCGAGGATCGCCGACTTCAGGATGCCGCGGGTGAGGCGCTGTGTCGCGTAGTCGTTGACCAGGGTGCGCATGCCGTTGCCGCCGTGGATCAGGGCGAGCCAGAGCATCAGCAGGTCCCAGGTCTGCCAGAACGGGTTGGCGAGCTTGCCGGCGACGAACGCGAAGTCCAGGGCGCTCACGCCCTTGCCGACCATCAGGTTGACGAAGAGGTGGCCGAAGATGAGCACGACCAGCACGACGCCGGAGGCGCGCATGTAGATCCAGCCCCACTTCTCCCAGTTGACGCCGCGCCTCTGCGGCGAACGGGAGTAGGGGCTGCGGGGAGTGTCGATGGTGGATGTCATGTGAGTCTCCCGCCTAATTGTTGAATACGTTGTAGAGGTGGCGGGGAAGGAAACCCAGCATGGTGACGACCCACAGGCCGATCACGACGTAGAACATGACCTTCTGGTACTTCGCGTTCCAGAAGTCGATCAGGATGATCCGCAGCCCGTTGAACGCGTGGAACACGATCGCCGCGACCAGCGCGGCCTCACCGAGGCCCATGATCGGTGTCTTGTAGCTTTCGATCACCGCGTTGTAGGCCTCCGGGCTGACGCGCACGAGCGCGGTGTCCAGAATGTGGACCAGCAGGAAGAAGAAGATCGCCACACCGGTGATGCGGTGCAGGACCCATGACCACATGCCCTCGCGGCCCCGGTACAGGGTGCCGGCGGGGCGACGTGATGTCGTCTTCTGCTGGGATGTGAGTGCCTCTGCCGATTGCTGTGGCATGACCAACCCTCCCTGGCTGATAACGGCCACGACGATGTCAGGCCGACGCTGCGCGGAACGCAGCTGAGACCATCCTAAGTGTCTCTGCGCCGAGAGATTATCCCCGGGCCCGGCTAGCGCTGCATTGACAGCGGAACCGACATCGTCGCCCGCACGGCGGAGCGTTCGTCGACGACCCGTTCGTAGTAGCCCTGCAGGGTCCCGCACACGTTTTCCCAGGACCGGCCGAGCACGCTGCGGCGTCCGGCCTCGCCCATCCGGTGCCGCAGTGGGGCGTCCCCGGCGAGCAGGGCCACACAGCGCCGCAGGTCCCGCTCGTCGTCGGGGGTGAAGAGGAGGCCGTTCTCGCCGTGCACCACCAGGTCGATCGGACCGCCGGCGTGAGGTGCGACGACGGGCAGGCCGGCGGCGTGCGCCTCCTGGAGGGTCTGGCCGAAGGTCTCCTCGGTGCCGGCGTGGAGGAAGATGTCGAAGCTCGCGTACGCCGTGGCCAGCTCCGGCCCGGAGAGCCGGCCGAGCCAGGTCACCGGCATCCCGGCGAGTTCCCGCCGGATCAGCGGCACGGACGGCCCGTCGCCGACGAGGGCCAGGCGGATGCCGGGAACACCGCGCAGCGCCCGGAACCGTTCGACCTGCTTCTCCGGTGCCATCCGGCCGACGTAGCCGACGACGACCTCCCCGTTCGGCGCCAGCTCCCGGCGCAGGGCGGCGACCGCCGGGTCGCTGCGACGGTTCGGGTGGTAGCCGACGAGGTCCACCCCGCGGGTCCAGCGGGCCAGCCGCCGCACGCCCACCCGGCGAAGATCCAGCATCGACGCCGTCGACGGCACCAGGGTGAGGTCGGCGCCCTCGTGCACCCACTTCACGAAACGCCAGGCGGCGTTGGCGGCCTGGCCGAGCTTGTTGCGGCGGGCGTAGCCGGCCACATCCGTCTGGAACACGGCCACGCTGGGTATGTCGAGGCGGTTCGCCGCGGCGATCCCCTGCGCGCCGAGCAGGAAAGGGGATGCCGCGTGCAGCACGTCCGGGGCGAAGTCCGCGAGCAACCGGTGCACCTGCGGGCTGGGCATCCCCACCGGGAACTGGCGGTAGGACAGCGCCGGCACGCTGTGCACGGGGAATCCCGCGTACTCGGCCGGCGCACCGGCCGGGGCGATCAGCATGGCCTCGTGGCCGGTGCGCGCAAGGTGCTCGAGCACCTTGCAGACGCTGGTGGTGACGCCGCTGACGGTGGGCAGGAAACTTTCGGTGATGAGCGCAACCCTCATGCTCCGAGGGTAGGCAGCCGCCGCGTCCGGCCGGTGAATGCACGGTGAACGGCGACGTGCGGGCGGTAGTCTATCCGGATGCCAGCTACCTCGGACGCCCTCGCTCGGTTCTACAGCGTGATCCCGGCGGGTGGGATCGGTTCGCGCTTGTGGCCGCTGTCGCGCGCCGACGCCCCCAAGTTCCTGCACGACCTGACCGGGTCAGGTCAGACCCTGTTGCGTGACACCTGGGACCGGCTCGCGCCGCTCTCCGGCGACCAGCGGATCATGGTGGTGACCGGCCGCGCGCACCGCGCCGCGGTCGAGGCCCAGCTCCCCGAGCTTGCCGACCACAATGTGGTGTTGGAAAGCGAGCCGCGGGAGTCCACCGCCGCAATCGGCCTGGCTGCCGCCATCCTCGAGCGGCGTGAACCGGGCGTGATCATCGGATCCTTCGCCGCCGACCACGTCATCACGGGGCCGATCCTGTTCCGCCAGGCCGTGGCCGAGGCGGTCGCCGCCGCGGACGCCGGCTACATCGTCACCATCGGCATCCGCCCCACCGAACCGGCCATCGGCTTCGGCTACATCAAGACCTCCGGCGCGCTCGACATCGCGGATGCCGACAGCGCACTGTCCGTCGATTCCTTCGTGGAGAAGCCCGACCTGGCCACCGCCCGCGGCTACGTGGCAAGTGGAAACTACCTGTGGAACGCCGGCATGTTCATCGCGCGGGCCGATCGCCTGCTCGAAGAGATCGGCGCCGCCGAGCCTGAACTGCTCGCCGGCCTGCTCGAACTCGCCGAGGTCTGGGACACCCCGCGACGTGGCGCGGTCGTCGACCGGGTCTGGCCCCGCCTCAAGAAGATCGCAATCGACTACTCCGTCGCCGAGCCCGTCGCGGCCAGGGGCAAGCTCGCCGTGATCCCCGGCCAGTTCGACTGGGACGACGTGGGCGACTTCGCGTCGATCGCGAAGATCCACGCGAACGGACGCAAGCGCGACCTTGCCATCCTCGGCGAGGGAGCCCGCGTGCTCGCGGACTCGTCGAGCGGAATCGTGGTCAGCCACACCGGGCGCATGATCGCCCTGATCGGCGTGGAGGACATCGTCGTGGTCGACACTCCGGACGCCCTGCTCGTCACAACCAGCGCGAACGCGCAGAAGGTGAAGGCCGTGGTCGACGCGTTGAAGCTCTCCGGGAGCACCGACGTCCTCTGATCCGTCTCGCCGGCGATACCGGTGCCTCTGCCGGTGAACGCCGGACAATACTCCCGATGCGACACGCATTCGCGCCCCGGCGGCGGCGGGAATGTCGCGGCTTGGTAACCATTCGGTTGCAGCCCGACTTTGCTCATCTGAGCAGTGAAACATTCGGTAACGTGTAGTCCAACACAGCCCCTGCGGACCCACGCCGGGCGACCATAGGAGGTCAATCTTGACAATCACGAAACGCAAGGCCGTTTTCAGCGGTCTTGCCACGCTCGGCGTTGTGGCCCTGCTCGCGGCTTGCGCGCCGGCACCGACCGACGGCGGATCCTCCGGATCTGCTGCGGCGTCCGACTACCTGCCCTGCATCGTCTCCGACTTCGGCGGCTTCGACGACAAGTCGTTCAACCAGTCCAGCTACGAGGGCATCAGCGGAGCTGCCAAGGAACTCAACATCGAGTTCAAGCAGGCCGAGTCCAAGTCGGAAGACCAGTACGCCAGCAACACCAGCAGCATGGTCGACCAGGGCTGCAACTTCGTGCTGACCGTCGGCTTCGCCCTCGCGAACGCGACCCGCGACGCCGCCAAGGCCGCGCCGGACACCAACTTCGCCCTCATCGACTCCGCCATCTCCAACGATGACTTCAGTCCGCTCACGCTCGACAACGTCAAGCCGGTGCTGTACGACACCGCGCAGGCCGCGTTCCTCGCCGGCTACCTCGCCGCCGGAACGAGCAAGACCGGGATCGTCGGAACCTACGGCGGACTCCAGTTCCCGTCCGTCACGATCTTCATGGACGGCTTCGCCGACGGAGTGAAGTACTACAACGACCAGAAGGGCAAGACCGTCAAGGTCCTCGGCTGGGACAAGGCCGCGCAGACCGGCCTCTTCGCCGGCAGCTTCGACGACATCAACCAAGGCAAGGCGCTCAGCACCGGTCTGATCGACCAGGGCGCGGACATCATCCTCCCGGTCGCCGGACCGCTCTTCCAGGGCACCGCGCAGGCCATCCAGGACTCCGGCAAGGATGTCGCCATCATCGGCGTCGACAGCGACCTGTTCGAGACCACGCCCGAGTTCAAGGCCCTGTACCTCACCTCGGTGCTCAAGCAGATGGCCGCGGCCACCAAGCAGATCATCGTCGATGACTCCAAGGGTGACTTCACGGCCGACCCGTACGTGGGCACGCTCGAGAACAAGGGCGTCGACATCGCCCCGCTGCACGAGTGGGAGTCCAAGGTCGACCCCGCGCTCATGAAGGAGGTCGACGCCATCAAGGCCGACATCATCAGCGGCAAGCTCAAGGTCGAGTCTCCTTCCACCCCGAAGTAACGCTCGACAGCACCACCAGCACCACCAGCACCACCAGCACCACCAGCACCACGATGCGGGGAGGCCAGCGACACGCTGGCCTCCCCGTTTCGGTTAAAAGCGCCGATCAGGCCGCGCGGAAGAGCAGACCCGACCAACATATGAGCAAATCGGTTGGGGAAGGCCATCATTCGCGCAGGTGTCACCTCATATGTTCGCCCACTCAATAGAATCGGGACTATGAAGCTCGAACTTCGTGGCATTACGAAGAAATTCGGTGCCCTGGTCGCGAACGACCACATCAACCTCACCGTCGAGGCTGGCGAAATCCATGCGCTGTTGGGCGAGAACGGCGCTGGAAAGTCAACCCTCATGAACGTGCTCTACGGCCTGTACCGGGCCGAAGAGGGCGAGATCCTGCTTGACGACGTCGTTCAGCACTTTGCTGGGCCAGGCGACGCGATGGCCGCGGGGATCGGCATGGTGCACCAGCACTTCATGCTCATCCCGGTCTTCACGGTCGCCGAGAACGTCATGCTCGGTCACGAAGACACCAGGACCGGCGGGCGCCTCGACCTGGTGGCCGCCCGGAAGCGCGTCCGCGAGATCTCCGACCGGTTCGGCTTCGACGTCGACCCCGACGCCCTCGTCGAAGACCTCCCCGTGGGGGTGCAGCAGCGGGTGGAGATCATCAAGGCCGTCTCGCGCGACGCGAAGGTGCTCGTCTTTGACGAGCCGACCGCGGTGCTCACCCCGCAGGAGACCGACGAGCTCATGGTCATCATGAGGCAGCTCAAGGAGGCCGGCACCTCCATCGTCTTCATCACGCACAAGCTGCGCGAGGTGCGCGCCGTCGCCGACCGGATCACCGTCATCCGCCTCGGCGCCGTCGTCGGCGAAGCGTCGCCGACCGCGACCAATGTGGAACTCGCCACCCTGATGGTGGGCCGCGCCGTCGACCTGACGGTGGACAAGGCGCCCGCGACGCCGGGGGACGCCGCCCTCTCGGTGCGGAACCTCACGGTCCTCGACCCTCGCGGTCAGGTCCTGGTCAACAACGTCAGCTTCGAGGTGCACAAGGGCGAGATCCTCGCGATCGCGGGGGTCCAGGGCAACGGCCAGACCGAGCTCACCGAGGCGCTGATGGGCCTGCAGCCCCGCGTCTCCGGCGAGATCACCCTCGACGGAAAGTCCCTGCGCGGCCACTCCGTGCGCCAGGTGCTCGAGGCCGGCGTCGGCTTCATTCCGGAGGACCGCAACGAGGATGGCCTCGTCGGCGAGTTCACCATCGCCGAGAACCTCATGCTCGACCGTTCGAACGACGAACCGTTCGTCAAGCGGTGGAACGTGCAGCGTGCCCTGCTGGCGAAGTTCGCCGGTGAGAAGGTCAGAGAATTCGACGTGCGCTCGCAGGGCATCGACACTCCCGTCGGGCGGCTGTCGGGCGGCAACCAGCAGAAGGTCGTGCTCGCTCGTGAGCTCAGCCGCGACCTGCGGCTCTTCGTCGCTGCCCAGCCGACCCGCGGCCTCGACGTCGGATCGATCGAGTTCGTGCACGAACGCATCGTCGCCACCCGGGATGCCGGCACCCCGGTGATCGTCATCTCCACGGAGCTCGACGAGGTCGCGGCCCTGGCCGACCGGATCATGGTCATGTACCGCGGGCGAATCGTCGGCATAGTGCCCGGCGACACCCCCCGCGCCGTTCTGGGATTGATGATGGCCGGCGAAGCACCCGCCGGAGAAGGAGCCGCAGCGTGAGCACCACACAGGGTTCGGAGACCGAGCCGCGCGCCGGCGTCGTCGCACCGACCGAAGGCCCGTCCCGCTGGAACCGGATGTTCCGGGAGATCACCACCGGCAGCGCCATCATCTCCGTGCTGGCCGTCGTGCTGGCGCTCGTCGTGGGCGCCGTCATGATCGCGTTCACCAACAAGGATGTCCAGGCGAGCGCCGGGTACTTCTTCTCCCGGCCCGGCGATCTGCTCGCCGCGATCTGGAACGCCGTCTCCGGAGCGTACTCCGCCCTGTTCCAGGGGTCGATCTACAACTTCCGCCGCCCGAGCTTCGCCGCCGGAATCAAACCGCTCACCGAAACCCTCACCTTCGCGACTCCGCTGATCATGGCGGGCCTCGGGGTGGCGCTCGGCTTCCGGGTCGGCATGTTCAACATCGGCGGGCGAGGCCAGATGCTGATCGCGGCCGCGCTCGGCGGCTGGGTCGGCTTCGCGGTCGACCTGCCCGCCGGCCTGCACCTGATCGTCGCGCTCGTGGTCGGCATCCTCGGCGGCGCCCTCTGGGGCGGCCTCGTCGGCGTGCTCAAGGCCCGCACCGGAGCCCACGAGGTGATCACCACGATCATGCTCAACTACGTGGCGTTCTACCTCGTCAGCTACCTGCTCCGCGAAGGCTTCCTGAAGACCCCCGGTTCGAACAACCCGAAGAGTCCGGCGACGAAGGTCACCGCCGTGTTCCCCGATCTGCTCGGCCCGAACTACATCCTCCACTTCGGGTTCATTCTCGCCATCCTCGCCACGATCTTCACCTGGTGGCTGCTCTCACGCTCCAACCTCGGCTTCCAGTTCCGGGCCGTCGGGTTGAACCCGAACGCGGCCAGGGTGGCCGGGATCAGCGTCAAGCGCATGTACGTCTACGCGATGATGCTCTCGGGCGGCCTGATCGGTCTCGCCGGGATCAACCAGGTCCTCGGCACGACGACCAGCGGGTTCGGCGCCGGGCTCGACTCCGGCATCGGCTTCGACGCCATCACGGTCGCCCTGCTCGGCCGGTCGAAGCCCTGGGGTGTGTTCTGGGCCGGCATCCTGTTCGGCGCCTTCAAGGCCGGTGGGTTCTCGATGCAGGCCGCCGAGGGCGTCCCGATCGACATCGTGCTCGTCGTCCAGTCGCTGATCGTGCTCTTCATCGCGGCTCCGCCCCTCGTGCGGGCCATCTTCCGCCTGCCCGAACCGGGCGCCGGGCGTCGCACGACGCAGGTCAACGTTACCCAGGAGGTGGCAGCGAAATGAGCACCGTCACTCCAGTCGTCCAGCCCGCAGCGCCCACCGCGCCGGAAACACCCGATTTCGAGTTCGTGAAGAGCTGGAAGGTGACGATCGCGCTGTCGATCTTCACCGTCTTCGGGATCCTGCTCCTCGTCGTTTTCGGCCGGGACGGCATCAGCACCATGCGCCTGTCCACGTCGAGCGACCTGATCCAGCTGCCCGACGTCGAGCTTCCCACCCGGCTCACCGGCATCGTGATCAGCGTCCTGCTGCTCCTGATCACCGCCGCCAGCGTCTGGCTGGTGCAGGCGCAGGCGAAGGCGCCGATCTGGTTGATCTCCGTTTTCGCCGTGCTCCTCCTGATCGGCTTCCTCAGCTGGGCGGCGGCCGACAAGGCCATTCCGGTTCCCGGACTGCTGTTCGGCTCGCTCAGTCTCGCCGTGCCGCTGATCTTCGGCGCGCTCGGCGGAGTCATCTCCGAGCGGGTCGGCGTGGTCAACATCGCGATCGAGGGGCAGCTCCTCGCCGGAGCCTTCACCTCGGCGATGGTCGCGTCGCTCACCCAGCAACCGCTCCTCGGGCTGCTGGCGGCCATGCTGGCCGGCGTGCTCGTGTCGATGGTGCTCGCCGCGTTCTCGATCAAGTACTTCGTCGATCAGGTCATCGTCGGTGTCGTGCTCAACGTGCTCGTGGTCGGGTTGACCGGCTTCCTCTACTCGCAGGTGATGGCACCGAACGCCGAACTGCTCAACCAGCCGCCCCGGTTCGAACGGATCAACATCCCGCTGCTCAGCGAGATCCCGATCATCGGCCCGGTGTTCTTCCGGCAGACGCTGATCGTCTACATCATGTACGTGGCAGTCGCCGTGGTGTTCTACGGGATCTTCCACACCAAGTGGGGGCTGCGCCTCCGAAGCGTGGGCGAGCATCCGCAGGCCGCGGACACCGTCGGAATCAACGTCGCATCGACGAGGTTCTGGAACGTGTCCATCGCCGGCGCGATCGTCGGCCTCGGCGGCGCCTACTTCACCCTCGGCTCGGTCGGCGCGTTCGGCAAGGAGATGACCGCCGGCGCCGGGTTCATCGCCCTGGCCGCCGTGATCTTCGGCCGCTGGGACCCGATCCGGGCCACCCTCGCGGCGCTGCTGTTCGGGTTCGCGAGCAACCTGCAGAACGTGCTCAGCATCATCGGCTCCCCGGTGCCGAGCGAGTTCATGCTCATGCTGCCCTACCTCGTCACGATCTTCGCCGTGGCCGGCCTGGTCGGCCAGTCCAGGGGACCGGCAGCATCCGGCAAGCCCTACATCAAGTCGTGACCGGGTCCGCGGCGGCCCAGGTGCCCTTTTCCGGCGACGTTGACTGGGGTGTTCTCCGCGAGGCCGCGGTCGAGGCGATGGGCAGCGCCTACGCGCCGTACTCGCACTTCCCGGTCGGAGCGGCGGCGCTCGTATCCGACGGGCGTGTGATCACCGGCTGCAACGTCGAGAACGCGTCCTACGGTCTCACCCTGTGCGCCGAGTGCGCGCTCGTGTCCATGCTGCACCTCACCGGCGGCGGGCGGCTCGTGGCCTTCACCTGCGTCGACGGTGCGGGCGGCATCCTGATGCCCTGCGGCCGCTGCCGCCAACTGCTGTACGAACACTCTGCGCCCGGCATGCTGCTGGAAACCGTGTCGGGTGTGCGAACCATCGATGACGTGCTGCCGGACGCCTTCGGGCCGCGGCAGCTCGCCGACTACCGGGAAGAGTAACCACCGTGAACACCAGCCAGACCGCCGCCTCGACCCACATCGAGGCCTTCGACGCCGTGGACCTGATCCACACCAAGCGGGACAAGGGTGCGCTGAGCACCCCGCAGATCGACTGGCTCATCGACGCGTACACCCGCGGCTACGTCGGCGACGAGCAGATGGCCGCGATGACGATGGCGATCTTCCTCAACGGCATGAACCGCCGGGAGATCAAGGATCTCACGATGGCGATGCTGAACAGCGGCGAGCGGATGAGCTTCGCCGGCCTCGGCAAGCCGACCACCGACAAGCACTCCACCGGCGGCGTCGGCGACAAGATCACCCTGCCGCTGATGCCCCTCGTCGCGGTCTTCGGCGCGGCCGTTCCGCAGCTCTCCGGCCGCGGCCTCGGCCACACCGGCGGCACCCTCGACAAGCTCGAATCGATCCCCGGCTGGCGCGCCAACCTCAGCAACGAAGAGATGTTCGCGCAGCTGCAGGAGCTCGGCGGCGTGATCTGCGCCGCCGGCAGCGGGCTCGCCCCCGCCGACGGCAAGCTCTACGCGCTGCGCGATATCACCGGCACGGTGGAGGCGATCCCCCTGATCGCCTCCTCGATCATGTCGAAGAAGATCGCCGAGGGCACGAGCGCGCTCGTTCTCGACGTGAAGTTCGGCTCCGGCGCGTTCCTGAAGGACATCGAACGCTCGCGGGAACTGGCCCGCACGATGGTCGAGCTCGGTGAGGACGCCGGGGTGGCGACATCCGCTCTGCTCACCAACATGAACGTGCCGCTCGGTCTCGCCATCGGCAACGCGAACGAGGTCCGCGAGTCGGTGGAGGTTCTCGCCGGCGGCGGGCCGGCGGATGTCGTCGAACTCACCGTCGCCCTCGCCAGGGAGATGCTCGACCTGGTCGGCATCACCGGCGTCGACGTCGAGGCCGCGCTGAAGGACGGCCGCGCCATGGACAAATGGCGTGAGGTCATCCGGGCCCAGGGCGGCGACCCGGATGCGGCCCTGCCGGTCGCGAGGGAGACCCACGTCGTCACGGCCGAGCGCGACGGTGTGCTCGTGGAGCAGCAGGCGCTGCCGTTCGGAATCGGCGCGTGGCGCCTCGGCGCCGGCCGCGCCCGCAAGCAGGACCCGGTGCAGCACGCCGCGGGGATCGACCTGCACGCCAAGCCGGGCGACACCGTGCGGGCCGGCCAGCCCCTGTTCACGCTCAGCGCCGACGAGCCGGAGCGTTTCGCCCGCGCCCTCGAGGCAGTGGAAGGCGCCTACCGGATCGGCGACCCCGGCGAGCCGGTCCAGGACGGCGGCCCCCTGATCGCCGAGCGAATCGGCCGCTGACCCCCCCGTCCCGCGCCGCCCACCCTCCCCGTCCCGCGCAGCCCACCCCAGCCCACCCTCGCGCATAACTCCTGCAATTTGTGCCCCGCTGCTTCGGCTGCCTTGTTTTTCCAAGCCACGGAACATGCGGCGGGCGAAATTGCAGGAGTTATGCGCGGGGCGGCTCGGCATGGGCCGGCGAATAAGTCCGGGTTCAGCAAACAGGGAGACTCCGAGTGTCGTGGCCGGTAGATTGGGAACGTGAACATGAGCCCTGAGGAATACCTGCTGCCCGGCGGCATCAGCATCAACGCGCTGCCGAAGATCTCCCTGCACGACCACCTCGACGGTGGGCTGCGCCCGGGCACCATCATCGAACTGGCCGAGGCGATCGGATTCGCCCTGCCGACAACGGATGAGTCGGACCTCGGCCAGTGGTTCGCCGATCAGGCCAACTCGGGCTCCCTGGTCGAGTACCTGAAGACCTTCGACATCACCTGTGCCGTCATGCAGACCGTGGAGGGTCTGACCAGGGTCGCCCGGGAATTCGTCGAAGACCTCGTCGCCGACGGTGTCATCTACGGCGAGGTGCGCTGGGCCCCCGAGCAGCACCTGACCCGCGGCCTCACCCTCGACCAGACGGTGGAGGCCGTGCAGGCCGGCATCGAGGCCGGCATCGCCGCCGCCGCCGAGGCAGGCCACAGCATCAAGATCGGCCAGCTGATCACGGCCATGCGCCACGCCGACCGAAGCCTCGAGATCGCCGAATTGGCCGTGCGCCACCGCACCGGGGGCGTCGTCGGCTTCGACATCGCCGGCGCCGAACTCGGATTCCCGGCACACAACCACCGTGACGCGTTCGACTTCCTGGCCAAGGCATTCCTTCCGGTCACCGTGCACGCCGGCGAGGCCGACGGCCTGGAGAGCATCCGGGGGGCCCTCTTCGACGGACGCGCGCTGCGGCTCGGCCATGGCGTGCGCATCGCCGAAGACATCGTCGTCGGCCGTCAGGACGCCGACGACAACACCTACGTGACCCTCGGCCCGGTTGCCCAGTGGGTGCGCGACCGGGAGATCGCCCTCGAGCTCAGCCCCTCGTCGAACCTGCAGACCGGTGCGATCGCGGCCTGGGGCGACGACCTGCTCGACCACCCCTTCGACCTGCTCTACCAGCTGGGCTTCCGGGTCACCGTCAACACCGACAATCGGTTGATGAGCGACACCAGCCTGAGCAAGGAGCTGGCGCTGCTCAGCGACGCGTTCGGCTACGACGTCGACGACCTCGAGGTCTTCCAGCTCAACGCGGCGCAGGCCACGTTCCTCCCGCTCGAGGAGCGCGAAGAACTGGCCGACGCCATCGTCGCCGGCTTCGAAGGCGTCTGAAGAACCAATGTCCGCCCGATTGACACCGTGAAAGCCCCCATGCCGCTGCCGCCCCTCCCCACTGACGCCATCGCGATCGGAGTCCACGTCGACGACTGGCGAGGTGCGGTGGCCGCGGCCGGCGACGCCCTCGAACGGTCGGGGTCGACCTCGCCCGAGTACACGAAGCGCATGATCGGCGTGATCGACGAATTCGGCGCGTACGTCGTGATCGCGCCGGGCCTCGCGCTGGCGCATGCCCGGCCTGGACCCGACGTTCACACCGAGGGCCTGAGCGTCGTCACCCTGGCCGAGCCGGTGGCGTTCGGCCACCCGCACAACGACCCGGTCAGCGTCGTGCTCGGCCTGGCCGTGACCAGCGGCGACGAGCACGTGCTGCTCGTGGCCGAACTGGCCAATGTGTTCAATGACCCGCACGTCATCCCGGCGCTGGCGGCGGCGACGGATGTCGACAGCATCCGTTCGCTGCTCGGCGTCACCGCACCACCTGAGGAGCAGCAATGAAGATCGTCGCGCTGTGCGGAGTCGGAATCGGCACCTCCGCGATTCTCAAGGTCAATGCCGAGCGGGCCCTCGCCCGGCTGGACATCGAGGCCGACGTCACAGCGACGGACGTCGCCGGTGTGAAGAGCGTCGGTTTCGACGCCCAGGTGATCCTCACCTCGTCGGAGCTGGTCGAGGCCATCGGCAAGACCAACGCCGACATCGTGGTGATCGACAACTACTTCGACGTGGACGAGCTCGTCGCGAAGCTGGAGACGGCGCTGGGCTGACCGGGCCAGGCGACCGCGCAGGCGGGGCGCCGCCGGCCCCCTGGGCCGGGCTAGCTGATCAGTTCGCGCATCCCGCGATCGAGCTCGGCCAGGGTCGCCTCGGCGGCCGCCTTCCGCTCGGCGACGGTGCCGTCTGTGCTGCTCGTGTCCAGGTACACCTTGAGTTTGGGCTCGGTGCCGCTCGGGCGCACCATCACGCGGGAGCCGTCGACGAGCCTGATCCGGAGCACATCGCTCGGCGGCAGACCGTTGAAGCCGGCCGACAGGTCGTCGACATGGTCGACCCGGATGCTGCCCACCGCCGACGGCGGACTCTGCCGCAGGCGGGCCATCACGCGTTCGATCTCGGTGAGGTCGGTCACCCGCACCGAGATCTGGCCGGACGCGAAGTGGCCGAACCGGGCGCTGAACCGGTCGAGGTGGTCGGCGAGGGTGAGTCCGTCGGCCTTGAGGTCGCTGACCAGCGAGAGCAGGGCGACGGCGGCGGAGATGCCGTCCTTGTCGCGCACGGTGCCGGGGTTGACGAGGTAGCCGAGGGCCTCCTCGTAGCCGAAGATCAGGTCCGGCGCGCGAGACACCCACTTGAAGCCGGTGAGGGTGTCGGCGAATCGCAGCCCGTAGGCCGCTGCCACCGCCTGCAGGGCCGGCGACGACACGATCGAGCAGGCCAGCGTGCCCTCTGCCCCGCCGTCGCCGGGCGCGTTCGCGGCGAGTTCGGCGGCGAGCTCGGCGGCCCGCCAGCCGAGGACGGCGCCGACCTCGTTGCCGCTCAGCCGGCGATAGCCGGTGTCGGATGACGGGTCGGGGATCGCGATCGCGAGCCGGTCCGCGTCGGGGTCGTTCGCGATGATGAGCTCCGCGCCGGCCTCCCTGGCGGTCTCGTAGGACAGGTCGAGGGCGCCCGGCTCCTCCGGGTTGGGGAACGCGACGGTGGGGAAGTGGCCGTCCGGGGCGATCTGGGCGTCGACGAGCGTGGGCAGGTCGAAGCCGGCTGCCTCGAACACGCGCCTGGTCGTGTCCCAGCCGACGCCGTGCAGGGCGGTGTACACCGCATTCACCTGGGCGCGCGGAGGGTGGGCGAGGCCGGCGGTGGCGTCGATGTACGCCTGCACGACCGATTCGGGCGCCGTTTCGTAGGCGGCCCGCGGGAGGTCGGGAACGCGCCGCTCGGTCGCCACGCGCAGGATCTCGGCGGCGATGCGCGCGTCGTCGGGGGAGACGATCTGCGAGCCGTTGTCGCCGCCGCCGAGGTAGACCTTGTAGCCGTTGTCGTTCGACGGGTTGTGCGAGGCGGTGACCATCACGCCGGCGCCCACGTCGAGGTGCCGCACCGCGAAGGCGAGCACGGGGGTGGGCAGCAGGCGGGGGAGCAGGATGGCGCGCACCCCGGCACCGGCCATGATCGCCGCGGTGTCGGTGGCGAAAACATGGGAGTTCTTGCGTCCGTCGTAGCCGATGACGACGGAGGGGGTCACGCCCGGCGCCGCGGCGCCGCAGAGGTAGGCGGCGAGGCCGGCGGCGGCCTGGGACACGAGCACCCGGTTCATCCGGTTCGAGCCGGCCGCGATCGCACCGCGGAGGCCGGCCGTGCCGAAGGCGAGGCGTTCGTCGAAGCGGGAGTGCAGCTCCGAGATGGCCGCCGCATCGCCGTCTCCGGCGGCGCGTACCAGCAGGCGCAGCTCGGCCTGGGTTTCGGGGTCGGGGTCCTGGCCCAGCCAGTCGTTCGCGGTGCGGAGGAGCGCGGCGGCGGCATCCACCGCCGGAGCCTCCGTTTCGATGGTGTCGATGGTGTCGAGCACCATCGTGTCGGGGAGCACGGTTTCGGGGGCGCCTTCGTCGATCGAGTGCCCGCCGCGGGCGTCGGGGGGCACCGCGGGGCCGGCCGGGTCGGTGTTGCCGTCGAGGGTCACAGCGCGGCCACGATCCGGGCGAGCAGCGCGCCGATCACGGGTTCGGCCAGCTTGCCGGCCTCGAGCACCTCGCCGTGGCTGAGCGGTTCCTTCTGGATGCCCGCGGCGAGGTTGGTGATCAGGGACAGGCCGAGAATCTCCATCCCGGCCTGTCGGGCCGCGATCGCCTCGAGCGCGGTGGACATCCCGACGATGTGGCCGCCGATCGCCTTCGCCATCTGCACCTCGGCGGGCGTCTCATAGTGCGGGCCGCGGAACTGGCAGTACACGCCCTCATCGAGGGTGGGGTCGATCGTGCGGGTCAGAGTACGCAGCCGGGCGGAATACAGGTCGGTGAGGTCGACGAAGGTTGCGCCCTCGAGCGGCGAATCGGCGGTGAGGTTGATGTGGTCGCTGATCAGCACCGGGCTGCCCGGCGTCCACGTCTCGCGGATGCCGCCGGCCCCGTTGGTGAGGATCATGGTCGACACGCCCGTGGCGGCCGCCGTGCGCACGCTGTGCACGACCCGGCGCACGCCATGGCCTTCGTAGTAGTGCGTGCGGGCGCCGATGATGAGGGCGCGCTTGCCGCCGGGCAACAGCACCGAGCGGAGCATGCCGGCGTGGCCGGCCAGGGCGGGGGCGGAAAAGCCCGTGATCTCCTGCGCGGGGAAGCTGTGGGTGGTCTCGCCGATCAGGTCGGCGGCCTTGCCCCAGCCGCTGCCCAGGGTCAGTGCGATGTCGTGCCGGGCCACGCCGGTGCGGGCGGCGATCTCGTCGGCCGCGATGCGCGCGACGTCGAACGGATCGGTTTCTGGCGCGTCAAGCGGGTTGTTTTCCATCTTCAACATGCCCCCCACTCTAATTGCCCGACCATTTCACCGGCGATCGCCCGTATGATTCGACGGAGATTTCGCTCATTCGCGCACGTGACGGGCCGGAATCCGCGATTCTGGGCAAAATCACCGTCGAATTCGACGGGGACCGGGGCCGGGGACGGGGACCGGGACCGGGGTGGGCGCGGGCGTGCGGCCGGGGACCGCGGGCGCGGTTTGGCGGGGGCGCGCCGGCACGGGAGAATGTGAGCATGGCCTACGAGTTCGAACGCAAGCAGCGCATCGCCATCCTCGGCGGAGGGCCCGGCGGTTACGAAGCGGCGCTGGCCGGCGCCCAGCAGGGCGCCGAGGTCACCCTCGTCGAGCGTGTCGGGGTCGGCGGGTCCGCCGTGATCACGGATGTCGTCCCCTCCAAATCCCTCATCGCCACCGCCGAGGCCACCAATTCGATCGGCGACGCCACCGACCTGGGCGTGCAGTTGTTCGTGCGCGGTGACACGGGCAGGCCCGCCCGCCCGGAGGTCGCCATCAACCTGGCCGCGGTCAACAAGCGGCTCCTCGCCCTCGCCCGGCAGCAGTCCGAGGACATGAAGGCCACGCTGATGCGGGCCGGCGTGCACCTCGTCAGCGGCCACGGCCGCCTCGACGGCACCAGCGGGGTCATCGTCTCCACCGCCGAAGACGGATCCGGCACCGACTTCGACCGGATCGACGCCGACACGATCGTCGTCTCGGTCGGGGCGACGCCGCGCATCCTGCCCACCGCGGTCCCCGACGGCGAGCGCATCCTCAGCTGGACCGAGCTCTACAACCTGCGGGCGGTGCCGGAGCACCTCATCGTGGTCGGCTCCGGCGTGACCGGCGCCGAGTTCGCCTCCGCCTACCGTGCCCTCGGCGCGAAGGTCACCCTGATCTCCAGCCGCGACCAGGTGCTCCCCGGCGAGGACGCCGACGCGGCGGCCGTGATCGAGAACGTGTTCAAGCGCAACGGGATGGTCGTGCTGAACAAGTCGCGCGCCTCGTCCGTCGTGCGCACCGACACCGGCGTGCTGGCGACCCTGGCCGACGGCCGCACGGTGGAGGGCAGCCACTGCCTGATCGCGGTCGGTTCGGTGCCGAACACCTCGGGGATCGGCCTCGAGGAGGCGGGCGTGCAGCTCTCCGAATCCGGCCACATCCGGGTGAACCGGGTGGCGCGCACCTCCATCCCGAACATCTACGCGGCCGGCGACTGCACGACCGAGCTGCCGCTGGCATCCGTCGCCTCGATGATGGGCCGCACGGCGGTCTTTCACGCGATGGGCGACGCCGTCAACCCGATCGAGATCCGCAACGTCGCGGCGAACATCTTCACCCAGCCCGAAATCGCCACGGTCGGCTGGACCCAGAAACAGATCGAGGACGGCCTCACCCGCGGCAGCATCTACAAGCTGCCGCTCTCCTCGAACCCGCGCGCGAAGATGATGGGCATCAAGGACGGCTTCGTGAAGCTGTTCGCCACCACCACCACCGGTACCGTCATCGGCGGCGTGATCGTGGCGCCCAAGGCCAGCGAGCTCATCTTCCCCCTCGCCCTGGCGGTCGAGCACCGGCTCACCGTCGACGAGGTCGCCCAGGCCTTCCCGGTCTACCCGTCGCTGACGGGTTCGATCACGGATGCCGCGCGCGCCATGCACATCGTGCTCTAGCTCGCTGCCGCGCACCTCGGGCCCCACCGGAGTTCAGCACCTCGGGCTCCACCCGAGTTCAGTTCTGTTCCGAATTCAGGTACGGAGCCCGGAACAGTGCGACGGATGCCCCGCCCGGGCCCGAATACGGGCGGGTTCTCCTGAATTCGGAGCACACCCGGACCCGCCCGGACCCGCCCGAACACGCCCGAACACGCCCGAACACGCCCGGACCCGCCCGTCAGGGTCTCGACGGGCTCGACCACCGGGGGTCTCGACGGGCTCGACCACCGGGCGGCAGGTCAGGTGGGGTCGGCGACGGCCATCAACAGGTAGCCGGACGCGACGGTGGTGCCGACGACGGCTCCGATGTTGCCGATCACGCCGTCCTTGTGGGCGGTGAGCGGCTGCTCCATCTTCATGGCCTCGAGCACGAGCAGCAGGTCGCCCTTGACGACGATGTCGCCCTCGGCGACGGCCAGCTTCACCACGGTCGCCTGCATCGGCGCGTGCACGGCGTCGCCGGTCGCGGTGTTCACCGCGTGGGCTCCGCTCCGTCGGCGCGGGGCAGGCCCCGCCGTGCTCTCGGACGCCGAGCCGGGGAGCAGGCGCACGGGCAGGCTGACCTCGATCCGGCGGCCTTCGACCTCGACCACGACGTTGTGCCGTTTCGCCGGGCCGGTTGGCTCCTCGAGCGAACCGTTCCACGGGTCGATGTCGTTCTCGAACTCGGTCTCGATCCAGCGGGTGTAGATGGTGAAGGGCTCGCCGTTCAGCGGGGCGAACGCGGGGTCGCGCACGATCCGGCGATGGAAGGGGAGCACGGTGGGCAGCCCGGCCACCTCGAACTCGTCGAGGGCGCGGCGGGAGCGCTCGAGGGCCTCCTCCCGGGTGGCGCCGGTGACGATGAGCTTCGCGAGCAGCGAGTCGAAGGAGCCGGAGATCACGTCGCCGGCCTGCACGCCGCTGTCGACGCGCACGCCGGGGCCGCCCGCGGGCTTGAACACGTGCACGGGGCCGGGTGCGGGCATGAAGCCGCGGCCGGCATCTTCGCCGTTGATCCGGAATTCG
Source organism: Cryobacterium fucosi (assembly GCF_004403515.1). Classification (GTDB taxonomy): domain Bacteria; phylum Actinomycetota; class Actinomycetes; order Actinomycetales; family Microbacteriaceae; genus Cryobacterium; species Cryobacterium fucosi. The sequence goes on from NZ_SOHH01000029.1 coordinate 27,822, forward strand.
AAGGAGTGGCCGGTGGGCGCCGGGTCGGGGTAGTCCAGGATGCCGCCCTCGGCGAGGCGGAACTGCTCGCGGACGAGGTCGATTCCGGTCACCTCCTCCGACACGGGGTGCTCGACCTGCAGTCGGGTGTTCACCTCGAGGAAGGAGACGGTGCCGTCCTGGCCGATCAGGAACTCGCAGGTTCCGGCGCCGACATAGCCGACCTCGGCGAGGATGGCCTTGGAGGCGCGGTACAGCTCGGCCTGCTGGGCGTCGGTCAGGAACGGGGCCGGGGCTTCCTCGACCAGTTTCTGGTGGCGGCGCTGGAGCGAGCAGTCGCGGGTGGAGACGACGACGACGGTGCCGTGGGCGTCGGCGAGGCACTGGGTCTCCACATGGCGGGGCTTGTCCAGGTACTTCTCGACGAAGCACTCGCCGCGGCCGAACGCCGCGACGGCCTCGCGGGTGGCCGACTCGAAGAGCTCGGGCACCTCCTCACGGGTTCGGGCGACCTTGAGGCCGCGACCGCCACCGCCGAAGGCTGCCTTGATCGCGACGGGCAGGCCGTGCAGGTCGACGAATTCGAGCACCTCGGCGGCGTCGGCAACCGGATTCAGGGTGCCGGGCGCCATCGGGGCGTTGACCTTCTCCGCGACGTGGCGGGCGGAGACCTTGTCGCCGAGCTTCTCGATCGCCTCCGGTGACGGGCCGATCCAGATCAGCCCGGCGTCGATCACCGCCCGGGCGAAGTCGGCGTTCTCCGCGAGGAAACCGTAGCCGGGGTGCACGGCGTCGGCGCCGGACCGCCTGGCCACGGAGAGGATCTTCTCGATGACGAGATAGGTCTCGGCGCTGGTGGTGCCGTCGAGGCCGTAGGCCTCGTCGGCAAGGTGCGCATGCACCGCGTCACGATCCTGATCGGCGTAGACGGCAACGGAGAGAATGCCGCTGTCTTTCGCGGCTCGGATAACCCGGACGGCGATCTCGCCCCGGTTGGCGATGAGGACCTTCGTTATTCGCGACACAGTGCCCTAGCTTATGGTGCCTGCGCCGAGGTCTTTTGGTTCTGTCCCACAAAAAGAACGGCGAGAAAGGTGCGGATGCCTACAATCGGGTCAGGAGCGGGGTCGCCGGGTCAGGTCGCCGGGTCAGCTCCCCGGGCCGCGATTCCACAGGCTCGGCCACGAATGGCCCAGCCGGGAGACCAGCCGGCGCAGGGTCGGCAGGGAGAGCCCGACCACGGTGGACGGGTCACCGTCGATGTGCGTGATGAACGGCGCGCCGAGGCTGTCGATGGTGAACGCGCCGGCGACGAACAGTGGTTCGCCGGTCGCGATGTACGCGTCGAGCTCGTCGTCGCCGATGTCGTCGGCGAAGGTGACGTCGGCGACGGCGACGGCGCCGACCGCGCGGCCGGGCACACCGTTCGAGTGCTCGATCAGCCAATGGCCCGAATAGAGCTGCCCGGTGCGTCCGCGCTGCAGCTGCCAGCGCTGCCTGGCCTTCTCGGCGGTGTGCGGCTTGCCGTAGATGACCTCGTCGATCACGAACACCGAGTCGCCGCCGAGGACGAGCCCGTCGCCGGTGGAGCCGGTCCCGCACAGCGCGGCCGAGACCGCCTCCGCCTTCGCCCTCGCGAGCAGCTCGACCACCCGGTGGGGGGTGAGGGGCGCACCCGCCTGCCGGGCGGCCTCGGCGGCGACGGCATCCTCGTCTACGGCGGGGGCAATCGTGACCGGTTCGATCCCTGAGGAGCGCAGCAGCGCGAGGCGGGCGGGCGAGGTCGAGGCCAGATAGAGGCGCATGGTTCCTTCGTGCGACGGTAGAAGCGATGTGGGATGCTCGTTGAATGGGCACCAGCATTGAAGACCAGTCGATTCCGGGCGAGCAGCCCGTCGAAGTCGGCACCGAACTCGAACTCGACGTCACCAACGTAGCCCACGGCGGCATCTTCGTCGCCCGGCACGAAGGCCGCGTGGTCTTCGTCAGCGACACCCTGCCGGGCGAGCGGGTTCGCGCCCGGCTGACATCGGCCAGCCACAAGAGTTTCTGGCGGGCCGAGACCGTCGAGGTCCTCGACGCCGCCCCGGAGCGCCAGCCGCACATCTGGGCGTCCGCCGCGCTCGAGCGCGACCCGGACGACCGCGCCGGCGGCGCCGAGTTCGGGCACATCGAACTGGGCCACCAGCGCGAACTGAAGCGACAGGTCCTCGCCGACGCCCTCAAACGGATGGCGGGGATCGAGACGGATGTCACGGTCGAGCCGGTCCCGGTCGGCCCCAACGCGTCCCCGGGCGACGCCGCCGACGGCACCGGCTGGCGCACCCGGGTGCGCCTGCACGTCGCCGAGGACGGCTCGGTCGGTCCCTACGCGGCCAGGAGCCACCGGGTGATCCCGGTCGGGGACCTGCCTCTCGCCGACCGGTTGCTGGAGGCGGCCGCGCCGCTCGACCAGCTCTTCCGCGGGGCCGCATCCGTCGACGTCGTCGCGCCGAGCCTCGGCACCGTGCAGGTGCTCGTCGCCGAGCAGGACGCCCAGGGCCGCCGCCGTCCGACGCCGCGGAACCTGATCCGGGAGGTCGTCGGCGAACGCGAGTTCAGGCTGGATGCGGCCGGGTTCTGGCAGGTGCACGCGCGCGCCGCGGAGACCCTCTACCGCACGGTTCAAGACACCATCGACGCCGACTCGTTCGACCCGAAGGCCGCGAACCTCGACCTCTATGGCGGCGTCGGGCTGCTCGCCGCGGCCGTCGGCGACCGGTTCGGCAGCTCGGTGCGGATCACGTCGGTCGAAAGCGACGCCCAGGCCACCGATTTCGCCGCGGAGAACCTCGCGGAGTGGGTCGGCGCGAGCGTGCAGACCGCCAGGGTCGACCGGTTCCTTGCCGGACTCGTGCGGGACGGGGGCGCCGCCGACCGGGCCAGGCAGCAGGCGGCCACGGTCATCCTCGACCCGCCGCGCGCCGGCGCGGGCAAGGAGGTCATCGACCAGCTCGGTGCCCTGACACCGCGCCAGATCGTCTACGTGGCCTGCGACCCGGTGGCGCTCGCGCGGGACATCGCCCTGCTCGCCGGGCACGGCTACGAACTCCGCGGGCTGCGGGCGTTCGACTTGTTCCCGAATACCCACCATGTCGAAGCCGTCGCGCTGCTCACCAGATAGCTATCGTTGACCTGTACGACTAAGTGAGGACGTAGAACCCCGTGACAGACCCGATTGCACCGTTGAAATCACCGGCCGGCCGGCAGGCCGGCGTGCGCACGACCCTCGACCATCCGGTGCGGGTCGGCATCGCCGATGACCACGAATCGGTCAGGCTCGGAATCAAGGCGGCCTGTGAGAACGCCGGCTACGACGTGATCTTCGCGGCCGCCACCGTGCGGGCGCTCGTGGACGGCATCGCCGGCCGAGCCGTCGACGTGATCGTGCTCGACCTGTCGCTCGGCGACGGCTCGCGCGTCACGGACAACGTGCACAACGCCCAGAGCACCGGCGCCTCGGTGCTCGTGCACAGCATCGCCGATCGGGTCGCCCTGGTCAGGGAGGCGCTGGCCGCCGGCGCCGCCGGGGTGATCCCCAAGTCCTCGCCGACGACGACCGTGATGGCGGCCGTCGCATCCGTCGCCCGCGGCGACGTGCTCAACAACCTCGAATGGGCGACCGCGATCGACGCCGACCGCGACTTCGCCAAGGCCCAGCTGGGCCGCCGGGAGCGGGACGTGCTCCACCTGTACGCATCGGGGCTGCCGCTCAAGATGGTCGCGATGCAGCTCGGCATCGCCCATTCCACCGCGCGGGAGTACCTCGACCGGATCCGGGTGAAGTACGTCGAGGTGGGCAGGCCGGCGCCGACGAAGGTCGACCTGTTGCGCCGTGCGGTCGAAGACGGCATCCTTCCTGGGCTTGACCAGGACGGCGGGGATGGCCGCGGCTAAGTCCGCGGCCGCACTTCCGCTCCGGATTCCCCGGGCGGAACGCGGCACCCGCGACAAGATCGCGAGCGGCGGCGGTCCCGAGACCCCGGGCCGGGGCTCCGACCTCATCGGCGGGCCCACCCAACCCCGGAATCCGATCAGCCGCACCCGGATCGAGACTGTCGTCTCCCGGTCCGTCGCCGGGGTCGGCGTGATCTTCTCGCTGCAGGCGCTCCCGATCATGCTCGCCCAGGTGCACCTGCGGCTGCCGATCCTGGCCGTCGCCATGCCGCTGGCCCTGGCCGTGGGCATCGGCGCCGTCCTGGTCGCGGCGGTCATCAAGGTGGGCGTGCGCGTCACCACCGGCACGGTGGCCGTGGTCTACCTGGCCGCCCTCGTCGCCTGGCCGTTCCTGATGCGCGACCCCTCGGCCGTCCTCGACGGCAAGCCGTGGCTGTGGTACATGTGCACCGTGGCGACGGCCTGCGCGGCCGTGTCGTTCCCGCTGGTCTGGGCGGCGATCTACACCTTCCTCGCCCCGATCGTCTACGGCATCGTGCGAACGCAGCCGTCCGGCGGCGGCGCCGACGTGCTCCTCGCCTCGCTCGACACCGTCTATGCGACCATCCTCGGCCAGGTCATCCTGATCATCATCTTCATGCTGCGCCAGACGGCCGCGGCCGTGGATGCCGCCCAGACCAATGCCCTGTACCAGTACGCGACGGCCGTCAGGCAGCACGCCACGGAGGTCGAGCGGGTGCAGGTCGACTCCATCGTGCACGACAGCGTCCTTGCCACGTTCCTCGCGGCCGCGGCGGCCGGCAGCCCCAAGGCGGCGCAGCTGGCCTCCGGCATGGCCTCCGACGCGCTCACCCGCCTCAACGACGCGGCCGTGGTCCCGGCCGGGAACGACGGTCTCGTGCCGTTCAACTCCCTCACCGTGCGGATCCGCGAGGCCGCTGAGAAGCTCGCCGCGCCGTTCACCTTCGTCGAGTGCGAGATCGACACGCTGAGCATCCCGGTGCACGCCAGCGACGCCCTGTTCGCGGCGAGCGTGCAGGCCATGGTCAACAGCGTCCAGCATGCCGGCGACGGCATCGTTGAACCAGGCCGCACCCTCACCATGCGGGCGAACGCCCAAGGCGGCTGCACCATCGAAATCGCGGATACCGGGGTCGGCTTCGACCCGGAGCACGTGCCGAGCGAACGGCTCGGCCTCCGGCTCTCGATCCAGGAACGGGTCGCCAGTGCGGGAGGGTCGGTGCAGATCCGCTCCGAGATCGGCCGTGGGACCACCATCACCATCGACTGGCCGCCCGAGGCCGCGGAGGCAGCCGCATGATCACCGTGCCCCGCGGCCTCGTACTCTCCCTTGCCGCGCTGTTCTCCACCTATCACGTCGTGCTCGGCACCTACTCGCTCAACCAGCCGCGCACGCCCGGCCCGGCCGCCCTCGCGATCGCCGCGTACATCCTCGCGACGGTGCTGAGTCTGTGGCCCAACAGCCCGATGCGGATGCCGCTCTGGCTTGCCTCCTTCAACGTCGCCGTGTGCGTGGCAATGCCCCTGCTTGTCGGCAGCCAGCTCGACGGTGCGGCCGACAACGGCTACGCCACCTGGTATGTCGCGGCCGTCGGCACCCTGATGACCATCACGGCCACCCGTCGCCGCCCGGCGCTCGCCTGGGTCGGCGCCGCGGCGCTCATCGTGCACACCATCGTCTGGGCCGGCCCGGCCGCCCTCGGCTCGATGGGCGTCATCGGCAGCGCCGTCTGGGTGGCCGTCGCGGTCATCCTCGCCCGTGCCCTTGCCAAGGCGGGCCGCGATGCCAGGCAGTACGCGCTGGCTGAACGTGAGGCCACCGACTGGCAGGCGGCGCAGGAGGCGCACCTCTACGAGCGTCAGGTGAGGCTCGCGCAGACAATCCGCCTGGCGGCGCCCATGTTGCGCCGGATCATCGCCAGGGGCGGTGTGCTGAACGCCGAGGAGCGCCAGGAATGCCGCTATCTCGAGGCCGCGGTGCGGGACGAGATCCGCGGGCGCAAGCTGCTCAACGAGGCGGTTCGCGAGCAGGTCATGGCGGCCAGGCGGCGCGGAGCGATCGTGACCCTGCTCGACGAGGGCGGCCTCGACGACCTCCGCGGTCTGGAGCTGGAGAACGTGCTCAACACGCTCGCCGCGGCGATCGGGGGCACCACCGCGGACTCGATCATCGCGCGGACGGCCGGGGACGGTTCGGCGACCGCGGTGACCGTGGTCGGCCTCAGCAGCGCCGACGCCAGGCTCAGCGCGCTCGGCCAGGAATCCCCTGAGCCGGAGGTCGACCTGTGGCTCGAGATCCCGCGCAGCCCGCTGCCCGCCCGGTGATTGAGCTCGCCCCGGTGATTGAGCCTGCCCCCGGTGATTGAGCCTGTCGAAATCACTCCTGGTCTCGACGAGCTCGACCCCCGGTGATTGAGCCTGTCGAAATCACGCCTGGTCTCGACGAGCTCGACCACCGGTGATTGAGCCTGTCGAAATCACGCCTGGTCTCGACAAGCTCGACCACCGGTGACGAGCTCGACCACCGGTGATTGAGCTCGTCGAAATCACTCCGCGATCCGGACATGCGAAAGGGGACCAACCGTGAGGCTGGTCCCCTTCCGACTTTCGTGCCAGGGCGACAACCCGAATGTCACCCTGACTCGCCGCCAAAATTCGCCTGCTTACCCTAGTCGATGAATTTTGGTGGTGCAACTCTGTGAGCGACACCTAGCAATATCTATAGTCATCGAACCGGTTCGAATAGAAAAGTCGGCATTTAGGGGGACCGGCCTTTCGGGGGGAGTCCCGGTCAGGCCGAGAAGCCCCGCCACTGGCCCTGACCGGCGCGCACCGCGGGCCGGATGGCACGCTGGCTGACCTGCCAGGCGCTCTGGCTGCCCTCAGGGGCCCGGCGCAGGCTGTCCGTCTCCTCGCGCAGCAGGCCGCGGAGCACGGCCGACACGGAGGCCGCCTCGGTGGGGGTGACGCCCCGGCTGAGGAACAGCAGCTCCTCGGCCGGGTCTGGGGTGGGAATCGTCTCGGTCATGGCGCCGCCTAGAGCGGGATGTTCCCGTGCTTCTTGGGCGGCAGGCTGGCGCGCTTGGTGCGGAGCGCGCGCAGGGCCTTCGTGACGGCGACCCGAGTTGCCGCCGGCTCGATGATGCCGTCCAGCTCGCCGCGCTCGGCCGCGAGGAACGGGCTGGCGACGTTGTAGGTGTATTCGTTGGCCAGCCGGGTGCGCACGGCCGCGACATCCTCATCTGCGGCCTCCGCCTTCTTGATCTCGGCCCGGTAGAGGATGTTCACGGCGCCCTGGCCGCCCATCACGGCGATCTCGGCGGTCGGCCAGGCGAGGTTGATGTCGGCGCCGAGCTGCTTGGAGCCCATCACGATGTACGCGCCGCCGTAGGCCTTGCGCAGGATCACCGTGACGAGCGGAACCGTCGCCTCGGCGTAGGCGTAGAGCAGCTTGGCGCCGCGACGGATGATGCCGGTCCACTCCTGGTCGGTGCCGGGCAGGAAGCCGGGCACGTCGACGAGCGTCAGGATCGGAATCGAGAACGCGTCGCAGAAGCGCACGAACCGGGCGGCCTTCTCGCCGGCCGGGATGTTGAGCGTGCCCGCCATGGCGCTGGGCTGGTTGGCGACGATGCCGATCGATCGGCCCTCGACGCGCGCGAAACCGACGACGATGTTCGGGGCGAACAGCGGCTGGGTTTCCAGGAAGTCGCCGTGGTCGACGATGTGCTCGATCACGGTCTTGACGTCGTAGGGCTGGTTCGGGGAGTCGGGGATGATCGTGTTCAGCTTCATGTCGGCATCCGTCGTCTCCAGCTCGATGTCGCTGTCGAAGACGGGCAGTTCGGCCAGGTTGTTGTCCGGCAGGAAGCTGAGCAGGGTGCGGGCGTAGTCGAGCGCGTCGGGTTCGTCGCTGGCCAGATAGTGCGCCACCCCGGAGATCGTGTTGTGGGTGAGCGCGCCGCCGAGTTCCTCCATGCCGACGTCTTCGCCGGTGACGGTCTTGATCACGTCGGGGCCGGTGACGAACATCTGGCTGGTCTTGTCGACCATGATCACGAAGTCGGTCAGGGCGGGGGAGTAGACGGCGCCGCCGGCCGCCGGGCCGCAGATGATCGAGATCTGCGGGATGACGCCGGACGCGGCCGTGTTGCGGCGGAAGATCTCGCCGTACTTGCCGAGCGCGACGACGCCCTCCTGGATCCGGGCTCCGCCGGAGTCGAGGATGCCGATGATCGGCACGCCGGTCTTCAGAGCGAGGTCCATCACCTTGATGATCTTCTCGCCCGCGACCTCGCCGAGCGAACCGCCGAAGATGGTGAAGTCCTGCGAGTAGACGCAGACCTGGCGACCGTGGATGGTGCCGGTGCCGGTGACGACGGCGTCGCCGTACGGCCGCTTCTTCTCCATGCCGAAGGCGTGCGTGCGGTGCCGCACGAACTCGTCGAGTTCGACGAACGAGCCCTGGTCGAGCAGCAGGTCGATCCGCTCCCGGGCCGTCATCTTGCCCTTGGCGTGCTGTTTTTCGATCGCGGCCTCTCCGCTGGCGGTCACGGCTTCGTGATATCGCACCTTGAGGTCGGCGAGCTTTCCAGCCGTCGTGTACAGGTCGGGGCCCGCGAGGGGCGAGTTCTCAGTCACCGGTTCACTCTACCGGCCAACGGTTGTCCCCGACCGTTGACGAATCTCTACAAAGATGGGCCCGTTCGCTGGTTGGTTCCGCCCCGGTGATTTGCATAACTCCTGCAATTCGGGCCGAAACCCGCCGAAATAGCCAATTCTGGCCGGATTCGGGAGAATTGCAGGAGTTATGCACGGGAAGAGGTTCGCATGGAGTTTCCGCTCAGCCGGGATGCCGGGGCACGGTTCGAATACCTGGCCGAGGCCGGCTCGACCAACGACGTTCTGGTCGCCCACGCGATGGGGGCGGATGCCGCGGCCTGGCCCGACCTGTCGGTGGTCGTCACCGACAACCAGACCCGGGGGCGCGGCCGACTGGGGCGCACCTGGCTCGCGCCCACCGGCAAGTCCCTGGCCATCTCCGTGCTGCTCCGCCCGGTGCACGACGGCGCGCCGCTCGCGGTCGACCGTTTCGGGTGGTTCCCGCTGCTCGCCGGCACCGCGATGACCCGCGCCGTACGCGAGGTGGTCGACGCGAGCCTGCCGGTCGTGGCCGCCGATCCCGGCGAGGGGAGCCCGGTGCACGAGGTCACCCTGAAGTGGCCCAACGACGTGTTGATCGACGGCTACAAGGTGTCCGGGATCCTTTCCGAACTGCTCCCCGACGCCAGAGGCCTCGTCATCGGCACCGGCCTGAACGTGTCCCTGGACGAGCACGACCTGCCCACGCTCACGTCCACCTCCCTGATGCTGGTCACCGGGTCGGCTCCCGACCCCGACGCCGTGCTCGCGCGCTACCTGACCGAGCTGCGGGCTCTCACCGACGCGTTCCTCGCTGCGGGGGGCGATCCGCTCCGGAGTGGCCTGCTCGCGGCAGTGCGGGAGGTCTGCGGCACGCTGGGCGCCCCGGTGCGCGTGCAGCTGCCCGGTGGCGACGACCTGGTCGGCACCGCGATCGACCTCGACAGGGATGGTCGTCTCATCGTCGAGAACCAGTCAAATGGCGAGCTGGTGGCTGTCGCCGCCGGCGATGTGACCCACCTGAGGTATTAATGGGGGTATGACGAACACAGCGGGGAACGGCCAGGGCGAGGCGCCGATCCCGGTCGAGCGCGTAGTCGCCGCGTTGAGGCCGCATGCTCGGGTGCTCTTCTGGCCGACCGTGGTGCTCGTTGCGGTCTTCGGCGCCACCGGCTATTTCTACGGGTCGATGCCCGAGCCGTGGCAGAACACCGCCGTGGCCGTCGGGGCCGTCGCCGTGGTCGTCCTGCTCTGGATGCTGCCGCTCGCGACCTGGCTGAACCGGCGTTACACGATCACCACGAGGCGGATCATCTTCCGTCGCGGCTTCTTCGTGCGCACCCGCCAGGAGCTGCTGCACAGCCGGGGCTACGACGTGACCGTGCGCAAGACCTGGTTGCAGTCGCTCAGCGGGTCGGGCGACGTGCTCATCAATGCGGGCCTGGAGCATCCGCTCGTGCTGGGGGACGTGCCGAACGCCGACCTGGTGCAGCAGGTGTTGCACGACCTGATGGAGCAGTCGCAGGCCCTGATCGGGTCGAGGCGGGTCGAGGCGGGGCTCGACCACCGGTGATTGAGCCTGTCGAAATCACGGCGACCACCGGGTCTCGACAAGCTCGACCACCGGGTCTCGACAAGCTCGACCACCGGGTCTCGACAAGCTCGACCACCGGGTCTCGACAAGCTCGACCAC
>NZ_SOHH01000098.1 GCF_004403515.1 Cryobacterium fucosi
CGGCGGAACTCGGGTGGGTAGGGCTTCGGCATGATGAACATCCTTCCAGCGAAGACGAATCTCCACAGGTCCGGAGTCAACCAAACCGGGGGCAGTCCCTTCTTCTATCTCCTGTTCCCGGTTGCGGTGGTTTGGTTAGCCCGCGGGCGGCGACCTTTGCGGTTAGCTATTGTTACCTTCGGCGTGATCATTGCCGCCACGGCAACCCTGTTCATTGTCGCTGGCCCCGTTGCGGAACAGGTCGGGCAGTCGCAACAGGGTCTCATCGGATACACGATGACATTCTTTCCGCCGTACCGGTTCGGTGAGTTTGTGATCGGCGTTCTGATGGGATTGGCCGTCCGCGGCGGCTGGCGCTGCCCTGTTCGTCTGTCGGTAGCGGTCGGTTTCGTTGCTGTCGCTTTGGTGGCAGCCGGTGTGACGCTCTCATTAGTAGACCACCCGAGCGCCCCCCAACTGGCGAGTGTCTGCCTGATTCCGACGTTCGCTCTACTGATTGCGTCGGCTGCGTCGAGTGATGCGAAAGAGCATCGAACCCTGTTGTGGCATCCAGCTATGGTAAGGCTGGGGCGCGCTTCCTTCGCCCTCTACTTGGTTCATTGGGTAGTCATTCATGCCGTCGCGGAGTTGGCCGGGGGTGGCACACCAACATGGCTCGCGGCACTGATCGCGGTCGCTGTTTCCCTGGTTATTGCAGATGTTGCGCACAACTTTTTTGAAGTGCCCATCGAGCGGAAGCTGCGTCGCCTGCTGGGCCCCCGCCCGTCCATCCCCTCACAGAACAAGCCCGCTCGTGTTCCGGGCCCACACACCAGCTCTGCAAATACCCCGAACGGGGGCAAGGCCATTGCGTCCAGCGGTGGGGAGCTACTCTTCCCGAATCGCCGCAGGACCTCCCTTGGCGAAGCCAAACATAAATGACTTGTGTGTCGTTGGGCTGCAGAGCATCAGAAGGGGAAGCGCGATGAATAGGAAGTACGAAACCGCTGATGCCATCACGAAGGAATGCACATCGCCCATCACCAGACTCAGGACTTTCGCCAGGATAAGCAGAATTGCGCCAGCGACAAATACCCATGCCTGGCTCCGGATGTGATCGACAGCGTTCAAGTAGTTCGTTGAGATCAAGACGCTGGCGGTGCTAATCATGAGCACCAAAAAGTAAATTAAGTCTGGAAGATTCGGCGTTACTCGGCCACCACTGAGGTAGCTGTACAGGGGGCCGCGCAGCATTATGATCAACACACTCCCTAGCGCAGCTAGACCGACGCTAACGAGGGTGACCGAGAGAAAAAGCCGGTGTAAGCGAACAATGTCGGCTTGCGTGCGCAGCCGCCGAAAGACGGGCCAGAGGGCCAATGCGTATGTTGATACGATCATCGGCAACAGGTCAAAAGGCCGCTTAGCCACGTTGAAATAGACGAGATCGTTCGGACTGCCAAAGATGTTTACGAGATATGGGTCTAGAGCCGAAATGAGCAAATAGGAAACCTGCATCAAAAGAAACCATTTGCCGACGCTAAAAGTATGACGATTCTCCCTCACGGCCTGCGCCACACTCGGCATCTTGCCGACTCGCGCCATACCCTGCGACTTCAAGAAGAGAAAAGCATTTAGCCAGCTAAAGATTGAGACCGGCAGCATGTACGCCACTATCAGGAGGTAGAGGTTGGGCGCCCACAGTAGAACAGCCAAGGATAGGCCGAGTCCGGCTGTCTTCCCAACACCCTCCCAAATGACAGCTTGCGACGCTTTTTCTTGGGACAGTTGGATCCTCTGCACGACAGATGCCGGTACGGCCGACAGGAAGCAGAAGAGCCCAAGCACGAGGGACACGAATATTGTGAACTTATCCCGCTGCTGGCCGCTCGAAATCGAGTACACGTATGCAACCACTGTGCCGGCGAGCAGCCAGGTTAGCGCAACGATGCTGAGCAGTTTAGTAAGACCTCGGATGCGAGTTTCATGCGTTTTGAGGCTAATACCTCTGGCATGGTCTGACCCAAATTCGTTCACCACGCTGTTCCCGATGCCTAGGTCGGGAGACACGACGAGACCCGTAACGTATGTGGCAAGCAGCCAATACGCGAAATGTGTGACCCCCAGCTGGCCTAACCCAATCGGCGTAATGACCAACATGCCGACAGCGGCAACCGTTCGGGGGAAGACGGAAGCTGCTCCGTAACGGATTACGCTGTGCGTCGAAATCCTGCGCCATGCAGGGGCGCGTGAGGTGGCGAAGCCCACCGGCCTACGCCGCCGCGGTGGAGACGCCACCCATGAAGTTCGACATTTCCGACGCAATGACATGCCAGTCGTACTGCTCGGCAATGAAACTACGGGCCTGTGGCGCTTTCTCTGTCAAGGTCTCGTAAGACTCCTCTGCGCGTAGAAGGGCGTCCCTGACGCCTTCCGCACTCACCTCGGTGACTATCAGGGCGTACCTGGACAATAACGAGGAGGGAAGCACGGCGGTGGTCGCGACCGGGACTCCTGACCCCAGAAGTCCAATCAGCTTCGAAGGGAACGCGTTTACTGACACGGGGTGGGAGAGTACTCGTAGATTGAACGCGAGATTCGATCGAAGGACAGCCGCGTCTACTTCCGCGATTTCCACAACACCGTGGTAGACGATGGCTTCGTATTGCATCGCGTATAGCTCAACCATGGATCGAAGGCTGCCTGTGCCATACAGGTGTAGTACTATTCGTCGCGTTGGTGCGTCACTGTTTCGCAGAATGACGCCTTCCATCATCTGTTGGATCCCGTTGTAGACCTCAAGTGCGCCAGCGTAGATGACACGAAATTCCTCTGATACCGGGGGCGCCCATTGCTTGGCCCCCTCTGCATCAAATCCTATGCGGGTCCTGAATGTGTTCGTATTTAGCCTCTTAAATATGCCTTCGGCATCTTCTGTCACAACAAACAACCCGGACAGGGCGCGCAACAAGAGCCGCCCCATTTCGAAGTACGCATTCGCCAGTGTCCGCTTAGGTTGGGCGAGTCTCTCTGTCGCGCCGAGGTGGGTGTCAAACACGACTGCGTATGCAATAGCGCCGCGCACTCGAGAGAGTATCAATGGTAGTACCGTATGCGGGTCGTACCCGAACGATATTACTTGAACGCCCTGTGGCTTCTCACGCAGCAACTCCCTGGTTAGATTCCAAGCTGCCCCAAAGCCACGGGGCTTGGACCTAAGAGCCACGAGGTTCAAGCCTCTGCACCGCACATCATCTACCGCAACACGTGAGATTATCGTCGTCGAGTGAATCTCGGATAATGCAAGTGCCAGCTGTAACTCATACGACTGGCTCGATGTTGTCACATCGTTCATCGACAGGGATTTCAACGTCGCAGATACGATGATTTTGCGGGTCATATGTCCTTCTAGTTCGAGTACCGGAAAACTTGCCTCATCCGGGATGGCGTAATTGTTCGCCGTTTCTTGGGCCTGCGCAGTCCTGAGTATTGCAGGGATGATGCCGAGGAGTGAAATTGTGCTGAGCGAGGCGAGACGGTCATCCCGGTGAGACCGAGTATCTAGCGGCATCGGTCGAGGAACCCTAGCGGGATCTGCCGGAGAGCTTCGGTCCCTGTGTCCTTTACCCCGGTGATTGGACCCGGGTTAGTTGGCGAGTTTAATCTTTGCGGCCTGTGTCGAGTAGTTCATCTCGAAGTCCATTGGGTGGCGTGCCCGTCGAGGAGTGCCGACGGCGCCGGTGGTAGCGTCCCCGATCCATTCCAAAACGCAGCGGATGGACGCCGCGGCGAAGCAGAACAAGTAAGAGACACTGTCGGCCTGCGGCCATGCGCCTTCGCTAACTACGTGCTCGCAAAGCTCCTTCTCGCAAGTCCGAATTCTCCTTAGCTGATCGCTCGGAAACGAGGCTCCGGAATTCTTCGTAGGTGCGGATGTAGTCCGCGCCATCGTAGGGCAATGACGCGAATACTGCGAGCACCGCATCCGGGCTGTACGCGTATTGCGTGCCCCATGTCATGGCGGGCATGTACAGGCCGAGGTCGGGTGAGTCAATGAGGAACTCTTCGCGATTGATTCCATCGTCAACAATGGCTCGAACTGCGCCCTTGATGCAGATGAGGAACTGTTCGCATTCGCGGTGAGCGTGCTCGCCTCGGACGTCTCGCGAAGGAACGTCGTAGACAATGAAGAATCGTTGAGGGTTGAACGGAAGATCCGCGCCGAGTTCGGCCACGACCAAGCTGCCGCGCATATCCGTGGCCTTGCGCAGCTGCACGAGTGAATCGCTTCGCATGCGCGGCTGGTTTGTAGCGATGGCTGACTGTGTGGACGAGACCAGCTTCCGGCCATCGGTGTCCGTGTAGCCCGAGATTCGCGCAGGGTTGCCAACGACTATTGCGAAAGGGGGAACATCACGTGTGACGACAGCGCCGGCACCGACCATTGCGCTGCGACCGATTCGTACCCCAGGAAGGATTACCGCTCCTCCACCAATTGAGGCGCCTTGCTCCACGACAGTGCGGGGAAAACTCTCCGGGTACTGCTTGCTGCGCGGATACCGGTCATTCGTAAATGTGGCGTTGGGTCCCACGAAGACGTCATCCTGTAGTTCAATGCCGTCCCAGAGCTGCACGCCTGACTTGATCGTCACCCGATCGCCAACCACAACGTCGTTCTCAACGAATACGTGATCGCAAACATTGACGTTACTGCCAATGACTGCACCCTTGAGCACATGGGCGAAAGCCCAGACTGTGGTTCCCTCACCGACACGATCGGTCTCACAAATGCCTTGGGGGTGTACATACGGCTGCGTCATCACGCGACCTGCTTCCGGTTGTCATTAGTAAAAATAAGGCGGCCAGCGAGGAAGCTCAACGGAGCAGTGACAAGGACTGTCGCGCCGTTAGCGAGTGGGGAAGCCCCCCAGAGAGCGAGCAACTGCAATGCTCCCAGCCCACAAAGGTAGATAGCCAGGTAGGAAATCGAGTAGAGGGCCGCGCGGAGTGGCGAGAGATGGGACTGAAACACCCATCGCCCAGTCAAGACGACCGATATCCCAATTCCGAGAGCAAATGCAATCGTGAAAGCGATCCACCCCGGCAGAAAAAGGCTGAGCGCCACGACAATGAGCGCTGTCACCGCTGTGTTTGCGCCTCCAGCGATGAGAAATCGAATCGACGCCCGTTCGCCCCATCGCTCAGGCGTCTGCGGCGTCATCGGTTACCAAGTGACTTTCCGAGACCCAGTGCGTCATGACGATT
The DNA here is from genome assembly GCF_004403515.1 of Cryobacterium fucosi. Classification (GTDB taxonomy): domain Bacteria; phylum Actinomycetota; class Actinomycetes; order Actinomycetales; family Microbacteriaceae; genus Cryobacterium; species Cryobacterium fucosi. The sequence continues at coordinate 5,245 of NZ_SOHH01000098.1, forward strand.
GCGCTAGGTCTATGTTTGGTGTTCTCGAAAGCGCGCCACACATAGGAACCCACGATCCCTAGCGCGACGAGGAGACTGAAAGTGGAGAAGAGTATGACGAGCATTAGTGGGGTATAGCCAGGCTCAGATATCGCGCCAGCAAGAAAGGACGCCAGTACCGCGATTGCGGCCAAGATCGTGAAGAGGCCACCAATCACGCCAACGCTCATGAGGACCGTTAGAGGGATGTCGGTGAATGAGAAAATGCTGTCCAGGAGGTAACGACGCTTCTTGGCAAAAGACCAGCCGCTTTCGCCATGCTCTCTGGTGCGGCGTACATACGGAACTTCTGCTCGCCGGAATCCAACCCAGTACAAGAGCCCGACGAGACTGGAATGGGACTCTTCGAGTCGAAGAATTTCGTGAACGACCGCTTGATTGCAGGCGAAGATGTCCACGCCGCCTTGAGGCATGTCGGGGAAGACCCAATTTCGGTACAGGCTCCAGAACGCCGACGCCGACCAGCGCGTGAAGCGGGGATCTTCTCGGGACTCCCGGCGACCGACCGTCACATCGACCGTGCCGCTGGCCAGCTGGCGGAAGAATTCGAGCACAAGCTCGGGTGGCTCCTGAAGATCGGCCGCCATAACTGCGACGAAGTCACCACTGGCCTGTTGCATTCCCGTGCGAATCGCGGCGAATGAGCCAAAATTGCGGGAGTGCTGGAGCAATTGGGTTGCGAAGGGAGCGCGGGGGATTAATTCCTCGAGAAGTTCAAATGAATTGTCCGGAGAGCCATCTACAACGAAAATAACCTCCAGCGAGCCGTCGAGTTGGAAGGCAATATCACCTAACCGAGCGATCAAATCGGGTATGCTCCCGGCATTCCCGTACACAGGTACGACGACTGAGTAAGCCGCAGGCTTCGTCATGCTAGGGCCCTTATCGCTTTGCAGACCGTGAGAATTTCCTCATCGGTCAATTCGGGAAAGCAGGGAAGGGACAATGACTGCCCGGCGAACTCTTCAGTATTGGGAAGCGAATGCGGTTCTGCGTTGAATCCGGGTTGTTCGTGGTCAGGTACAGGAAAATGAATATCAGTTGATACTCCGTGCTCGGCAAGAACCCCGCGTACTTCATCTCGCCGAGCTGTCAGCGCGACGGCCAAATGTGCAACGTGGTGCTCCCCGACTGCGGGTAGGACCCGCAGGGGCCCGCCCGCGGCGGCCGCAACGTACTGTGCAATGATCCAGCGGCGGCGATCGTTGAGTGCGTCTAGCTGAGGTAGCCGCGCGAGGAGGACGGCTGCCTGAATCTCGTCGAGCCTGGAGTTAGCGCCGCCGGCAATGGCCACCCGGTACTTCGAGACCCAACCGTACTGCCGTAACTGAGTGACCTTCGCAGCGAAAGCGGCATTGTTCGTGGCCACCGCCCCTCCGTCTCCGAGCGCGCCGAGATTCTTAGTGGGGTAGAAACTGGTCGTGGAAAGATCTCCGAAGGAGCCGGCCGCACCTTCCGGTCGCCGTGCCCCGATGGCTTGGGCGCAATCCTCAACCACACGGATGCCACGTTCATGGCACAGTGCAACAAGTCCACCGATATCTGTCAAATTACCGTACAGATGAGTGATGACTACTACGCCAATGTCAGCCGTCAGCGCTGCGCTTATGGTTGCCTCAGTAAGACAAAGGCTCTCGAAATCAACATCTGCATAGCGCACTCGAAAGCCTGCGCGTCGAGCAGCAGTTGTGGCGTATCCACCGGCGTTTGCGGCGCTAAGAACGGTGGTCCTTCCCTCGGGCATGGCGACCTTGATGGCGAGCTCCAGGGCATCGGTGCCGGACGCCACGCCGATCACATGGGATACCCCTAGGTACTCAGCCAATGCCTTCTGGAAGCTATCGTGTTGCGGACCGAGCACAACCCACCCCGAATCCAGGACTTGGGTCATGGCCAGCGTGAGAAGTTCGCGATCCCGCCTGATGCCCCGGGACAGGTCGTTCATGGGTACCGGAGAGAAAGTAGAGGTGGTGTTCACTTTTTATTCCTGAGTTGGTGCCGCCGGGTCATCGATTTCAGCTTACCTAATGCGTGGAGCGACATGAGCGAGCGGCCATGCTCGGTGACTGGTCTGGGCGAGGCGTGAGCCTGACCCCCGCCCGAATCTCCGAAAGGCATTATGCCGCTTTCAAACCGAGAAACGGGAGTCAGGGCTCAATCACCCACAATTGGATTGGGCCGCCAGGCGCCTCAAAGGTGGGGCGAGTAGTCAGTGTTGCACGGCCGTCAGAAGCCAAATCCACCGCGTGAGAGAAGTACTCAAGATCCGCCTGGCTCGCCCCAACCAGAATGCGCACGTCCCAATCTTCTATGAGTCGGGCCGCCTCCTCTGGAGAGCTGATTTGCGGATTCAGGGCTATGACAGGGCGCGGCACCGCCGCATAGGTCAATGGAAGGACTTGCGAAGTCTCGGCCACCGCGAGCACTGAACCGCTGGGTTCGCGAGTCAGTTCAACGCCGAGCTTTCTCGTTTGCGCCATTTCGGTCTCAGCTTGATATTTGTATTCGCGCGCCATCAGGAAGGACCCAGCGACGCATCCGATCAGGATGCTGCCCACCACCACCCAAGGCAAAACTGAGACCCAGCTGTTCGCTCGCTTGTGCTGCATGAACTGGTCTAGCAGGCCGACAGCAAATACAGCGACAAAGGGTACCAACACAAAAATGTAGCGATTTTGGGCCTGGAAAGCCGCCGAAGTTGCCAGGTAAATGCCCAACATGGCCAACGCCCAGGACTTGAGCATTCGAGAGCTTGGATTGTCTTGAATTATGAATATGCCGACTGCTATCACGACAAGTACGGCGGATTCGGTTATTACTTCAGATGGCGACGATGGCAGGAGCCCGTCGGCCAGGCCCTTGGCCGCTTTTGCCGTGAATTCTGACAGCGAGAACGGGGCCTGCGCCAGATCGTAGTACGACGTCATCTGCCCCTTCTCGGAGGGTGTGCCGGCCATGAGTTGAGAAAGCACGCCAGCATGGGGGTATGGCGGGAGTATCAAGGGCCTGAGCGCTGTCAGAACGACAGTAAGTATGAGGCTCGGGGCCGCCAATAGCCACCGTCTTCGACTCGTCCGGCATATCCAAATAGTGAAAAGGGCCTGAGCGGGAAACAAGAGTGCATAGCTATCTCGCGTGTAGAACATCAAGATGCTGCCAGCGGAGACGATCAAGAGGCCGATTGAGGTGGCCCTGGTCGTAGACCGAACAGTAGACGAGGCGACAACCGAACCGAGCATGATAAGGCTGGCCCCTAAGGCCAAGGACATTTCCGCCAAGGCGTTTATCGACAACCAAAGTGTCAACGGAAAACTTAGGAAAACGGCGGGGGCGATGAATGAGTAGGAATACCCTTGGATTTTCGCTACGAAGAACAGGCACACGGCGATGAGGATCGCGAGGCTCACGTTAACCGAAACCCACGACACGTAGTCACTAACGCCCGACTGATGCGCCAGACCTGCCAAATAGGTGATCGGCAGATTGTGGATACGCGGGGGTAAATCAGTGAGTGAAGCAGTTGCAGCGACCGTTGGATAAATCGCGTTTGTGACCGGTGAGTCCACGATTTTAGACATTAAGAGGTCTGCGACGTACCAGTACTGATCGCTTCCGCGCAGACCAACCGCGCCGTAGAAGACGTTGCCCACGAATATCGTTGCAGACGCTACCGCTACAGTGAGGCCCGCCGCGTGCCAGGGCATCTTGCGTCGGGTGGGTCGGGCCTGACTGACTGGCAAGGATTCTCCTCTGTGAATGCGCGGGATTCTAGGCAGTCAATTTAATGGGCTCGCAACGACGGTTTGCTTTGGAAAGGGCCGGATCTAAGCCCCAAACAGATCCGCCAAGGCTGAGTCTTTCCGAATTAGTGGCAGTTTGTAGCTCACGCAACCACCACCACCATGCCCATTGTAGGAGCTACCAGCCAGACCCTTTGAACCGTGTGAGCATCCGCGCCCTAACCATTGGGCCTGATTGACCGGCAAAACTCCCGCGGGCACGCCCGGGGCGTTTTGGAGCTGGTGTTCGTGATGCAACGCAAGCGGATGCCCATCAGAAACGCGACTGGCGGGTACCGTGTCGTTCAGACTCAAACGCTCGGTCAGTTCTCGTTCTCCAGTGTGACCTGATTCAATGGCTCAGTGAGCCAAACCAACAATCAGTTCAGGGTGCGCCGAGCCAAGAGGCTTGAGACACGCATGAAGCCCCGGATCTACCGTCGTTGGTGGTTCTGGGCAGTCGTCGTCGTCGGTGTCCTCGTGATTGCCGGAGCTTGGGTCGGTCTTCGGGGATTGCAGGCGAAGGTCGAATTGGAGGCAGCGATTCCGTTGGCCTCCACGATCAAGTCGCAGCTGCTTGCTGGAGACGCGGCGGCGGTGTCCGTATCGGTGAAGAGCATGGAAGCGCACACCGCCCGCGCCCGGGAACTAACAAGCGATCCGGTGTGGCGTTCCGCGGAGTTCGTTCCGTTTGTAGGGGCCAATCTCGCAGCTGTCCGAAATCTGGCCGATGCCGCCCATAACGTGGTCAGCGGCGCGGCCGTTCCTTTGGCTGCGACCGCATCGACGTTGAATCCTGCGGCGCTGAAGCCTACCGACGGTGCCATTGACCTTGAGCCGATCGTTGCAGCGGGAGAAGCCCTTAACCAGGCCAGCACAGTGTTTGCGGCAGCGGACAAGCGGGTCAGCGACCTCGACACCAGCACGACCGTCGGCCAGGTCACTGCAGCCGTGAACGCATTCCACGGCTTCCTCGGTAGCATCACACCGACGTTAGTGTCGGCAAGTCATGTGGTGGACGCTATTCCCGATGCTCTCGGGGGGACTGCGCCCCGCAACTACGTCATCGTGTTCCAGAATAACGCTGAAGCACGGGCGCTTGGAGGCACCTCGCTCTCGTTCGCCCTGCTGACGATGGACAACGGTCGCATCACGCTCGGCGACGCCGTGCCGGCGGGATCCGGGAACTTCGCTTATTACCAGGAATCGGTGGTTCCTCTTCCGGAAGGTGTTGAAACGCTGTACGGCTCGGAGTACGGCCGGGCCATGTCGAACCTCACGGTGCGGCCCAGTTTCCAGAGTGCAGCGGAGACGGCGCAGGAAATGTGGAAACGGCAGTTCGGAACAGAAATTGACGGTGTGATTTCCATCGACCCTGTGGCGCTGGGATATCTACTGCGCGGGACTGCTCCGATTGCGTTGTCGACGGGCGATGTCCTGACGAGCGACACTCTTGTGCCTTTGCTTCTGAATGGGGTGTACATGCGCTACCGCTCAGATGATGGCGGGGCGGACAACGCAGCTCAGGATGCTGTGTACGCGGAAATCGTCGTGAAGACCTTCGACCAGCTTTTGGGCGGAGATCTGGACCCCCAGGTGGTGCTCTCGGCCCTGACCCAGGCCGCGAGCGAGCACCGGGTGCTGATGTGGAGTCCCAAGGCAGAGGAACAAGCCATCTTCGAGTCTCTCGGGGTGGAGGGTTCCCTGCCGAAGAGTGATAAGAAGACCGATCGGGTCGGGGTCTATTTTCAGGAAAACGTCGGCTCGAAGATGAACTACTACCTAAAGCAGGCTGTCAGCCTCGGCCAGGCTGCGTGCCGGACCGATGGGAAGGCTTCGTACGGCATCGGAGTTGACCTCACCAACGACCTGCCAGCCGATGCGGCGACATCCATCAGCCCCTCGATTCTGGGCACGTTTGTGCGAGAGAAGCTTGAGCCGGGTGTGCAGCGCATGATCGTCATGGTCTACGCCCCGCCCGGTTCGCAGATCGTGGGAGCGACGGTTGACGGTGCTCCCGTTCGGCTCGAGTCTCTCCACGACACCGACTACCCGGTGGCGAAGTTGATTGTTAGCATGGAGCCCGGTGCCACTTCGACGATAACGATTGACGTGGTGGCAGCCGGAATAGACAAGAAGGCACTTGAGGCGCAGGTCACGCCGATGGTGAACCCCACGGCTATCACTGACGTTCCGCTCGACTGTGCGAGCGTGGCCGCGCAGTAGTTCGCTGGCGGGGCCGGTGCTACTTGCCGGGGGAGAAAGGCGACGCAGCCGATGCCGCCAGCCGGGAAGGCGGCATCACGACGCATCCGTGCCGGGCTACGGTTTGGGTCGGCTGTCCAGGGTCTCGTTGCGCGTGTCACTCTCCAACGCCGGCGACTTGCGTCCCGCAACTCTCTGCGCCAAGCGATGGCTGGGTTTCTCGACCGTCTTGTGAAACACCCATGCGAGCGGGAAAGCGCAGCAGACAGCCAAGACGGCGGCGAGCTTTGGATGGGTGGGGAGCAGATGGCCGAAGGCCACCACGATTGGCTCGTGGGTCAGATAGAGACTGAACGAGAGGGTTCCGAGCCAGACGAGTGGTCGACTGGACAGCATCCATCGAGCCAGTGGCGAGAACGCAGAGACCGGAATCAGCCCAACGACCCCAACGAGAATGAGGGGAAGGGTGAGCGCCCCAAGGCCCAGGTTCAGGGGGTTCAACATCCAGGTTGAGAGGGTGAGCGTAGCGCTCACGATCAACGCTGCGCCCCACGCCATCCAGCCAAGTCTTGATCCGTTGATGGCCGCGGCCCAGCTCGACAGGCGTGGCCAGGCATGGGCGAGCGCCACCCCGATGGCGAACATCGGCAGGTACATCAGCACGCCGCTCTGAACGGTTGACCCGAGCGCCAGCAGCACGAGTGAATCGGCCATCACGAGCGCGGGATTGATCTTTCTAGCGACCGCCACGTAGACGGGCAGCAGAACGCTGAACAGCACTTCCCACTTGAGCGACTAGAGTGGCGTCACCGTGCCTGAGACGCCATCCACCAGGGTGGCGTCCGCGATCATCCCGGCCGGGGTGTACTGCTTCGGGTGCACTTCGAGCCACTGGCTCGCCGACACACCGTTGCGGCTGACAATGATGATTGTCAATGCGATGAATGCGATCGCTCCTATCACCGGGAGGTAGAGGCGAATGAGGCGGCTCGGGTAGTACCGCGCCCAATCGATCTCTCCTCGGGTGGAGGGAAGGGCCAGAACAAGACCGGACAGCACAAAGAACAGGAAAACCGCTTCCCCTCCCGCCCACGCCAGATGAAGCGGCGAATAGGCCAGGATGCCGGCCAGCCCGGTCACGGGCGCGCCCGGGAAGTAGGCGCTCGCGAGAGATGGCACTACGTAAACGCTGGCGCTCGGGAGGGCTCCAGTCGGCGGGTGCTACAGGCCGAGGGTGAGGGCGGCGTGGCCGATGACGCTCGCGGCGATCGCGGCCACGGCCAACAGGGCGTATTGCAGGCCCTTGGTGCTGCGACCGCGTCGCAAGAGGGCCTTGTGGCCCATCTGCTCGGGCCGGATTTTACTCACGATCCCGACTCTATTCCTGCGGTGACGGCCGAATTCCGCATTGGCACCCCCAAAGGAGGGGGTGCGGCGGTGCACTGCAATTGCGCACCCGGCTAGGCTTCAGGCGTGGAGAAGACGATATGAAGCTGTCCGTGATCGGTTGTGGCTACCTCGGGGCCGTGCACGCATCGGCCATGGCCGAGCTGGGCCACGAGGTGGTGGGCATCGACATCGACGCCCGCAAGATCGAGCAGCTGGCCGCGGGCAAACCGCCCTTCTACGAGCCGGGACTGCCCGAGATCCTCACCTCGGCGATGGCGTCAGGCCGGCTGCGGTTCAGCACCGACATTGCGGATGCCGCGGGCGCCCAGGTGCACTTCATCGGCGTCGGTACCCCGCAGAAGGCCGGCAGCCACGCCGCCGACCTCAGCTACGTCGACGCGGCGGTGCAGTCGCTGCTGCCGCACCTGGCCGCCGGCGACCTGGTCGTGGGCAAGAGCACGGTGCCGGTCGGTACCGCGGCCCGCCTCGCCGACGTGATCGAGGCATCCGGCAGCGGCGCCAGCCTCGCCTGGAACCCCGAGTTTCTGCGCGAAGGCTTCGCCGTGAAAGACACCATCACCCCCGACCGCCTGGTCTATGGGGTGCCGCGCGGCGACGCCGGGCAGCACGCCACAGCGCTGCTGAACGAGGTCTACGCCTCGGCGATCGCCGCAGAGACCCCGCTGATCGTCACCGACTACGCCACGGCCGAGCTCGTCAAGGTGGCCGCGAACGCGTTCCTGGCCACCAAGATCAGCTTCATCAACGCCATGAGCGAGATCGCCGACGTCTCCGGCGCCAACGTCACCGAGCTGGCGGATGCGATCGGCTTCGACAACCGCATCGGCCGCCGGTTCCTGAACGCGGGCGTCGGCTTCGGCGGTGGATGCCTGCCCAAGGACATTCGGGCCTTCACCGCTCGGGCCGAGGAGCTCGGTCGGGGCGATTCGGTCGCCTTCTTGAAGGAGGTCGACACGATCAACATGCGCCAGCGCCAGCGGGTGGTCGCGATGACCCTGCAGGCGCTGGACAAGCCGGTCTACACCGCGAAGGTGGCGGTGCTTGGGCTCAGCTTCAAGCCGCACTCCGACGACGTGCGCGACTCACCGGCGCTCGACGTGGCTGTGCAGCTGCGCGGGCTCGGCGCCGACGTGGTGGCGACCGACCCGCAGGGGATCGAGAACTCGCGGCTGCGGCATCCGCAGCTCACGTACTCGACCAGCATCGAGGAGACCCTGCGGGGCGCCGACGCGGTGGTGCTCGTCACCGAGTGGGCCGAGTTCAAGCAGATCGACCCGGCCTGGGCGGCCGCCCTGGTGCGCGTGCCCATCATCATCGACGGCCGCAACACCCTCGACGCGCACGCCTGGCGCGCCGCGGGCTGGACCTACCGCGGCCTGGGCCGCCCCTAGCCCGCCCGGCCCCGCCCGCGGTGGTCGAGCTCGTCGAGACCCGGTGATTTCGACAGGCTCAATCCAAGGATTTCGACGAGCTCAATCACCGCGTCGGTGGTCGAGCTTGTCGAGACCCGGTGATTTCGACGAGCTCAATCACCGGTGGTCGAGCCTCGAGACCCGGTGGTCGAGCTTGTCGAGACCCGGTGACAGTGTCAGTCGCCGCAGGGCAGCCCTGTTGAACAGCTCCCGCATCGACTGGGAACAGTCGACGCGCAGGGAGACCTGTTGCACCCGGTCACGGTCGATAGGGTGGCATTGCCTCCACGAGTCGCGCCGCACGATTCACAATCGCCTGGGCCGCAGGAATGGCCTGATCAACGTCGTCAAAGCTCGCCGAGGGGCGGTCGACATCCGGGTACTGGGTATCGTTGCGGAGACGGCGCATCCAGTCGAATTCACGGATTTCTGGTTGGCGCGGCGGTTCGAGCTGAGCGATCGCTGCCTCGAGCAGAACGGCGTGTGCACCCTCACCCCGGGGCCTGAGGCCCTGGTTGACCAACAGCGCGGCAAGCGCGAGGCGCGCGGCGTCGTAGGTGAGCGTGAACGCACCGGCCGGGTCGAGATTGCGGAGCATGGCGGCCGCGGTGAGATGGGTGGCTGCTTGTTCGAGGTGGCGTGTCGCGAGGGCGCGGTTGGCCGCGACACGGGTTAGTCGACCTTGCTGGATGAGCCGATCGATTTCGGCGCGGCCTTGGTCCCAGCGATTGATCATGAGGGAGTCTCCTGGAGATCGAGGGGGATGAGCGGGCGCTTAGTGAGCGTGCGGAGGAACGGATCGGCGTCTGCTGCCTCCCATGCGGCGGTGCTCACAATGCGCAGGTTGACTTCACGCCTGAGGGAAATGCCTGCGATGCGGGCAGCGTCGTAGACCTCGCGGCGTGAGGGGTTTCCGACGATGAGCAAGTCGATGTCGCCTGGACTATCGCCGGGTTCACCTTCCCTTCGGGCGGCCCAGGAACCGTAAATATAGGCCTCGGATATTCCTCCGATGCCGGCGAGGTGGGTGGGGATCACGACGGCGGGTCCGTAAGTGAGGCCGAGCAGTTCTGCGAGGGGCCGGAAGATGGGTGTATCTCGTCGGGCCTGCACTTCGACTGCCTGGCCGCGTTTTTCGGTGGTGGCGAGGCCCATCTCGGCGATTCGAGAGACTTCACGGTGAGCGCTCGCATACGGTGTGCTCGCTGCGCGGGCGAGCTCAGAGATCGTGAACGATGTCTCGGGGTTCAGAAAGAGCCGGGCGAGGATCTCACCTTGCGCGTTCGAGCGAAAAAGTGGCGCAAGGGTCGGCGCTTTAGTATTCACATACACGATAATACTATCGACTATGTGGATAGGCAAGGGCCGGGCGCTCCAATCGACAACCCTGCCGGACACCAACTGTGCGTTTAGAGCTACCAATCCCGATAGCGGAATCACCGGTGGTCGAGCCCGTCGAGACCCGGTGATTTCGACAGCCTCAACCACCGGTGGTCGAGCCCGTCGAGACCCGGTGACAGCCTCAACCACCGGGGCGAAGCAAATGCAGAATCGCACCGCCTCCGCGTCAGTCGCGACTCTTGTCCGCGATTGAGCGCGCGATTGGCGGCCGTGAGCCGCCGGATCGACGCGAGCGCCACGGCCCCGGGCGCAGCCCCGATACTGACGGCGACCATCAGCCATGATGCTGGTCCTCAGAGCTCGCGGTAGACGCTGCTCCGGTGAGCTATCCGTAGAGCGAGAACCACGAGCTCGGTGTCGTTGATCGTGTACACGACGCGGTAGTCACCGACGCGGATTCGCCACAGATTTGGATACCCGACTAGGGCGCGAACCCCGCGCGGGCGCGGGTCTGCGCTCAAGGCGTCGACGGCTTTAACTACGCGGCGAGCGACCGGCTTGTCGAGCTTGGTCAGCTCCTTGACGGCCTTCGGGTCATACTCGACAACGAAGTATGAGCCGGCCGCAGTCACAGGCCCAGTGCCCTGGCAACCTCATCCGAAGTGACAGCTTTGGTGCGTCCAGCGTCGAGATCAGCCAGTCGCTCCAGCGCGATCCGACCATGCTCACGGTCAATCATTGCTTCGTATCTCTCTACAAACTCGGCGGGCACGATCGCGGCGGCCAGTTGCCGACCTCGTCCACGCGTCACGTAAGTGATCTCGCCGCCGAATGCAGCCCGGTTCACGGCGTCGGAAAAATGATCTCTCGCCTGGCTAACCGAAAGCACGGTGTCTGAACTCATCTCTCCATTATGCGCCAAGAACGCCAACTTAGCCAGATTTCTGTCATCCGAGACCGTCACCATGGTTTCGACAAGCTCAACCACCGGTGGTCGAGCCCGTCGAGACCCGGTGGTCGAGCTCGTCGAGACCCGGTGGTCGAGCCCGTCGAGACCCCGGTCGAGCTCGTCGAGACCCGGTGGTCGAGCTTGTCGAGACCCGGTGATTTCGACAGGCTCAATCCAAGGATTTCGGCAGGCTCAATCACCGTTGGCTCGACTACAGCGAGGCGTAGCCCAGCTTCCTCGTGGCCTGAGCCACGATCTCGTCCGCCGTCGTGTCGCTGAGCCGTGCGCTGAAGCGAACGCGCGCCGGGAAAGCAGGGAGCTTCTCGGTCCGGCTGAACAGGGTGACGAGGGGTTCGTTGTTGATCGAGGACTGGTGGTAGAGCCCATCCAGCACGTCACCGTGCCGCTCGTAGATCGCCCGAGCCCATGCCTGCGTGGTCGCCTTGTCGTCCATCATCATCGCCGCGGCAGCGCCGTTGATCACGGGCCAGTTCGAGGTGAGGTCGAGGAGCATCAGCTCGCGCGACGGGACCCATGCCACAATGGTCGCCCCGCCCATCGAGCGGTCGATCACTCGCTCTCCCTGGTAGACCTCCCCGAGTGCGGTGTAGGGCCGAGTGGCCGCGTACATGACCCCGGTGTCGGGATACGTGTCTGCCGGCAACGGTTGCGGGTCGAATCGCATGTCCGGGATCGGGCCGTAGTGGCGCAACTGGTTCCACGCGACTGGGCGTGCGCCTTCCGTGCGGAACACGCGCCACAGTGACCCTTCAAAGGTCCGGACGTGTGATCGGTGGTTGATGATGAACGCGGGTGGGGGAGTAGGCGGGACCTTCACGACTGAAGGACGCTGTCGAGGATGTTCACGAGAGCCTGCGGATCGCCACCATGCAACAGCCACTCCGGCGGAGTCATGTGCTCGCCGTTGGCACGCAGACTCGCCTGCGGCGTTGACATGAAGCCCTGAATGCTCGCGGGGTGCATGTCGTGGGGAAAGGCCTTGACCAAGGCTGCGAGGCCAGGGAGTACCGGATGCGCCGGGTCACTGGTGAACTGCCAGGTTGGGTAGCGGCGCTTTCCGCCAGCGATGAAGCTGTAGAGGATTCCCTTAGCTTGGCGGTGGCGCACCCTGGAAGCATCGATGCCGAGTCGCAGGGCGACTTCGGCGGCGCTCAGGGATGCAGTCACCGCCCCCAGCCGCGTCTTGCGTTCGGCTTCGGCCAGTTCGCCTCGTGCGACGCTGGCCTCGATCTCAGCGAAGTCGCTGGGGGTGAACGAACCCGACTCGATCAGGAAGGCGATCTGCTCGACGGAGAGGGCGCCGCCGCGAGGCTGGCGTTTCTTGAGTAGGTCGGCGGATTCCCGAAGGAGGGTGACCACCAAGTCGTCGCCTTGACCTTGTGCCTGGGCGGCGTCCATGAGGTACTGGACGCTCGCTTGAACTTCGGCGTGGCCCGTTGTGTTGGGCATGTGGACTCCGGGGGGCTGGACGTAGGGTCATATCGCACTTAATATCTTAGGAGGGAAGTTTCGTGCGCGCAACGGTCGGGAACGCGCTCACTCCGGTGGTCGAGTTCCCGCCGGTGGTCGAGCTTGCGCCGGTGGTCGAGCTCGCGCCGGTGGTCGAGCTTGTCGAGACCCGGTGATTTCGACGGGCTCAATCCAAGGATTTCGACGAGCTCAATCACCGTGCCGGTGGTCGAGCTTGTCGAGACCCGGTGATTTCGACGGGCTCAATCCAAGGATTTCGACGAGCTCAATCACCGTGCCGGTGGTCGAGCCCGTCGAGACCCGGTGATTTCGACAGGCTCAATCCAAGGATTTCGACGGGCTCAATCACCGCACCGGTGGTCGAGCCTGTCGAGACCCGGTGACAGGCTCAATCACCGGGTCTCGAGGGGCTCGATCTGGCTCGGCTCCGGCAGCTGGATCACACCGTCGTCGAGCGACACGATCGTGTTCCACCAGCCATCCGGATGCTCCATCGCGAAGCCGGGAACGAGCCACGCGTCGCCCTCCGCGTCCCACATCATCAGGAGGGTCCGTGTGGCCTTGTCGACCTTCACGACGACGACCTTCGGCTTCTCGGGCACGGGCAGGGGTTCGGGTGACGGCTCGGGCAACGGTTCGGGAAGTGGCTCGACCGTCGGCGGTTCGGGAAGCGGCTCGACCGTCGGCGGGACCGCCGGTTCGACCGGGGTCGGCGCGGGCACCGGCTCCGCGGTCGGGTCCACGCTCGGCTCCTCCGTCTTGCCCGGGCCCGGCTCGATGATCGGGTTGTCGCGCGGATCGACGCCCTGCGGCACGGGCTCCTTCCCTCCGGACGGCGACCCCGTCGCATCCGTTGAGCGAAGCATGCCGTCGGCGAAGATTCGCATTCCGCCCTGGAACTCCGGGCCGGCGGTCCCGAACCAGCGATAGTCGCTGAGTCGCGCTACCGCGTCGGTCGCCGAGATCGTGCCGAAGCTGCCCCGGTCGACGACCTCGATGGAGTGGCCGGAGGCCCAGGCGATTTTGCCGGAGGATGCCCACGCCACGGTCCACTCGAGGGCGGTCTGGGTGCCATCCACCGTGAGGTTCGCGGTCGCGACCGTCTGCCAGGGGTCCGCCGTCACGCGGATGTCGCCGGCCGAGACCTCGAGACCGGTCTTGCCGAACAGAGCGCGGGCCTGCGCTCTCGCCTCGGCCTCGCTCGGAGCGAGACTCGCCTCCGCGGGCACAGGAGGCACCTCGCAGGCCGGCAGCACGTCGATTGCGGGGCCACCGGCGGCATCCGCGGCATCCGCGACCGGCGCCGCTGCGCAGACCACTCGCGGCGTGGACGTCGGGTCGTTGTACCACCAGTCGCCGGTGCCCGACCAGGAGATCGTGACGGATGGCGCGGAGCCGTCCTCCGGGCCGACCATCCAGGTGGGGTAGGCCGGGTCGGAGTACATCGCCTTCGTCGGCTCGCCGGCGACGCCGAGCGCACCGGCGACATCGCGGAGCCTCGACTCCGCAGTGCCCGCGCGTTTCAGCTGGTAGACCGAGCCGGAGCCGGCCTCGCGGGAGAGACCGCTGCCCGCTTCGTAGCGGTAGTCGATCCAGGGGGCGATGCGCATTTCGCTCGTGGCGGCATCCGTGGCCATCTTGAGGCTGGAGCTCTGTGCGCCTCCGCCGGTCGCTGCGCTCATACCGCTGCTCGCGGCGAGAAAGAGCGGCGCGCGCTGGGTCGGCAGCGAGACCACGAGCGCTCCCACGGTGACCGCGGCGATCGCGAGAGTCGCGCCGCCGGCGGCCTGGAGGCGTCGTTGGCGATTCACGAGGCGGGGCACCTCGCGGGCCTGGGCGCTCGTGATGAGGTCGGGCGACAGCTCGGGGGTCGCGCCCCGGGCGCCGAGGCTTCGCCGCAGACGCGCGTCGACGTTGGTGTCGCCGTTGCCGTTGTTGACACCGTCGCGGGTGGTGTCGTCAGAAAATTCGCTCATGCAATGGTTATGTCGGCTGAGGGGCCGATCTTTCAGAAGGGGCGGGATCGTCATTCCCGGCGGGATCGTCTTTCTCCTCCATCAGCTGCGCGAGCGTCTTCTTCGCACGGTGCAAACGGATGCTCACCGCATTGGCGCTGACACCGAGCGCGAGCGAGATGGCTGCGATGGGCAGGTCCTCGAGCACCGCCAGCGCGAGAACCTCGCGGTCGCGCGGGCGAAGCCGGCGCCACGCATCGGCCAGGGCGAGGTCGGAGATCGCGATGTCCTCGGCGGAGGGTGCCGTGTCGATCGCGCGGAGCGTGAACAGGAGCGAGGCCGCCGTCGCCTGCCGCCGCCGGTGATTCGCGACGAGGTTGGCCGCGATGCGGTAGAGCCACGGCAGCTCCTCGCCCGGCGTCACGGTGTCCCGCCTGCGCCAGGCGATCGCGAACACGTCGGCGGCGAGATCCTCGACGAACCGGTGCTCGACCCGGCGCGCGAGGTAGCCGCCGATGGCGGGCAGATACGTCGAATAGACGGCGGCGAACGCGTCGTCGGCAGTGGGCATAGCGTCAGTCTGGCGGAGGGGAGGGTGCGGGACAACCCGACGTTCTATGCCTGTCGATCGTTTGACCGTCGGCAGCGAAGGCGGTATGTCGACTACCGGAAGTTCTTCTTCGAGTCGGTCTCATTGGGGTGGCCGGTCGCAGCTTTCGTGATGTAGACGCGTCCTGGCTTCTTCGCCTTCGCGTCGGACTCGTCGACGGCGTACCAGAGACGTGCACCATCAGTCACCTTGTACTGCCACTGCGGCAGAGCCACGCCGTCGACCAGGATCGTGGAGAGATCTCCTCGGAGTTGGTAGCAGCGAGCCGGGTCGTACCTGGTGGGATGCGCCGTGAGATAGTCGTAGGCATCCGTGAGGGCGTTCTTTGCGCCGCGCTTCCCCGCCATCTATGGACGATCGACCCGGATCGGCCCCGCCGGCAACTCGATCGGCTCGACAGGGCGCATGCCCATCGCGTACGCAAACGCCGTCTCCTGCCACTCCTGCTGCGCTCTCAGCAGCCGCTCGAATGTGCCGAGTTCGCTGGCGGCGTAGAGGAGTTGTTCGATCTCGGCGGCGTAGACGCGCAGCTCGCCCGGGGTGAACTCCGCCGTCCAGGCGAAAAGATCCGTGAGCGCGGCCGCGACGTCGCCCTTGTTCCGGCCGATCGCGCGGATCAGACGGCTCGACAGCGCGACACCGTTCTCGAGCACGTCGAGATCATGACCGCGCAGGATCACGAGATCGTCACCATCACGGCGCGTGATGCGCACCTGACCCTCGTCAATGTGGGCCAGGACCTCTTTGGGCCTTCGCAAAAGGTCGGTGAATGTCGCGGTACTCATGCCCACACACTACATCAGATAAACATCTGATTTGCTTCGGGATGAAGCTAGCCCCGGTGTTCCCGCAGTGCCTCAGAACCCACCGACGAAATTTGAGCGGGGTCAGCCGGCCTGCAGGCCTTTGGCTACTGCTGGGAGACGCAGTCGTTCGATGATCTCGCTGCCCTCAACGCTGCACAATCTTGGGCATTCATGTCCGCGATGGGCCATCGACGACGACACCCCTCGTCCATGGTCGAACTCGTGACCCGGCTGCGAAAGAGCCGAGGTCGGCAGTGTTTTTCCCGGGTTTCTGGATAGTTTTGATGGCCGCTGTTCTCCTCCACATATACGGTCTGATCAGCTTATCCACACATTTTGAGGATGTCGGTGGAATGTCGGTGGGTGGTCGTAATGTGACCCGTATGACGATCCTTGTGAATCCCCGGCAGGAGGCCCTTGGTGAGCGTTTCGAGGCGATCAAGGAGGCCGAGCGTGACATCGCCAGGGCCTTCGCCCGGCGTGCGGAGCTCATCGACGAGGCCCGCCGTTTCCGTGAGGAGACGGCGGCGCAGCTGGTCGCATCCGCCGGCTGCGCCGCGTCTGTGTCGCGCTGGAACGAGGCGATGATCGGCGACCGGGAATTCGTGAGCGAGCTGGCCTGCACTCTCCTGGTGCCGCAGCGCACCGCCGAAACCGTGATCGCCGAGAGCCGGGCCCTCGTCGACGACCTGCCCCAGACCCGGGCCGCTTTGCACCGCGGGGAGATTCCGTACCGGAACGCGCAGGCCCTGATGGGTCAGTCGTGGTCGGTGCCGGCCGACGCGAAGGCGGCGTTCGAAGCGGCGCTGCTGCCCTCCGCCGCGAACCTGACGGCGTCAAAGCTCAAGGCCAAGGCGCGGATGCTGCGGGAGCGGCTTCACCCCGAGACGATCACGGCCCGGCACGACACATCGATCGACAAGCGAAAGGTGCTGCTCGAGCCCGAGGCCGACGGGATGGCGTCGCTCTGCTGGTACGACAGCGCGGAGCAGGTCGAGGCCGCCTATCGGCGGATCACCACGACCGCGCTGAGCCTGCAGGGCCCTGAGGAGCCTCGCACTCTCACCCAATTGCGGGCGGATGTGCTGGGGGACCTGCTGATCGACGGCGTCACTCCCGCCGGAATCGCGAAGGGGATCCGGGCCACTGTCAATGTGACGGTGCCGGTGTTGACCCTGATGGGCCTCTCCGAGGAGCCGGCCCACCTCGAGGGGTACGGTCCAATTGACCCGGAGACGGCAAGGCGGCTCGCGGCCGGGGCGCCGAGCTTCACCCGGTTGCTGACGCATCCGGAGACCGGGGTGGTGCTCTCGGTCGGCCGCGACCAGTACAAGGTCCCCAACGACCTGAAACGGCACGTGCACCTTCGAGACGAAACGTGCCGGTTCCCGGGTTGCAACCGCCCGGCGGACGAGTGCGACCTCGACCACACCCTGGACTGGCAGTTCCAGGGCCACACCGCCCACGATAATCTGGCTTCCGTCTGTGCCGGTGACCATGCGCTGAAAAGCGAGACCGGGTGGACCGCGAAACAGCTCCCGGGCGGCGTCATCGAGTGGACCTCGCCGACCGGTCGACCCTTCCGCACCGAACCGGCCGTCGACATCCGCCCCTCGCCGCCGTCCGCGCCGCCGTCGCCACCGCCGGCCCGGATCGTTTCGGCGGAGCCGGCCGAACCGCCGCCATTCTGACCTGAGGCCGCCGGTGGTCGACCCTGCCGGTGGTCGACCCTGTCGGTGGTCGAGCCCGCCGGTGGTCGAGCCCGTCGAGACCCCCGCCTGCCGGTGGTCGAGCCTGTCGAGACCCCCCGCCCCGTGGTTTCGACAGGCTCAACCCCCCGGTGGTCGAGCCAGTCGAGACCCCGCCCCGTGGTTTCGACAGGCTCAACCCCCGGTGGTCGAGCCTGTCGAGACCCCCCAGCCGGTGGTTTCGGCAGGCTCAACCACCGGTCGGCGGGCGTGGAGGGAGCGTACATCTGCAACGACTAAACTCAAAGGTCGGATTTCAAGGGGTGTGTGAGTGGTCGACCTGGAGCTTCAGCGGGAACAGAACTATGTGGCCACGCTGTACGCGCGGCTGGACGCGCTGCAGCGTGAGGCCGAGCAGCAGCTGACCGCGGTGCGGCGGCTGAACGTGGGCGGCAACCACCAGGCGCGCTCCGAGCGCGACACCTTCGCGCGCCTCTACGAGGACCGCATCGTGCAGCTGCGGGAGGTCGACGACCGGTTGGCGTTCGGCCGGCTGGAGACGGCATCCGACGCCGACGACGGCTCGATCTACCGCTACATCGGTCGGGTGGGTCTGCGCGACGACGACCTGCAACCGATCCTGCTCGACTGGCGCGTGCCGCAGGCCAGCGCCTTCTACCAGGCCACGGCCGCGACACCCCTCGGCGCCCGCGCTCGCCGCCACCTGCTCTCGAAGGGGCGCAGCATCATCCGGATCGAAGACGAGATCCTCGACGCCGAACTGCTCGCGGGGGAGGCGGCAACCCACCACCAGGGCGAGGGTGCCCTGCTCGCCGCGCTCACGGCGCAGCGCACCGGGCACATGTCCGACATCGTGGCGACCATCCAGGCCGAGCAGGACCGCATCATCCGTTCAGACCTCAAGGGTGTGCTCGTGGTGCAGGGCGGCCCCGGCACCGGCAAGACCGCCGTGGCGCTGCACCGTGCGGCCTACCTGCTCTACACGCATCGCGACCGCCTCAAGCACTCCGGCGTGCTCATCGTGGGCCCGTCGCCGTCGTTCCTGCAGTACATCGAGGCCGTGCTGCCCTCCCTCGGCGAGACCGGGGTGGTGCTCGCCAGCGTCGGCCAGCTGTTCCCCGGCGTCGACGCGACCCACGAGGATGTCCCGGCCGTCGCCGCGCTCAAGGGCCAGACCACGATGGCCGGCGTGATCGAGCGCGCGGTGCGCTCACGGCAGCGCATCCCCGAGCGGGACGCGCTGCTCGACGTGAACGGCGACCGGGTCACGCTCACCTCGGAGCTGATGGCGAAGGCCATCCACCGGGCGCAGACGAGCGGCAAGCCGCACAACGAGGCCAGGGTCACCTTCGTGAAGAACGCGCTCAACGCCCTGTCGCGGGAGTGGCTGGCCACGCTCAAGGCGGGGGGCGCCTCGATGGACGAGAGCGACCTGCCCATGCTGCGGGAAGACCTGCGGTCGGCCGAAGCCGTGCGGGTCGCCCTCAACACGGCCTGGCTGCCGCTCACGCCCCAGAAGCTGTTGCAAGACCTCTACTCCCGGCCGGAGTGGCTGGCGTCGCTCACTCCCCGCTTCACGCCGGAGCAGCGCGCCCTGCTGCGCCGCCCGCGGAACGCCCCGTTCACCATCGCCGACGTGCCCCTGCTCGACGAGGCGGCCATGCACCTCGGCGAGTACAACGTGGTCGACGCGGCCCAGAAGCGCGAGCGGAAGGAACAGCGGGGGCGCGACATCGAGAACGCCGAGGCCGCCATCGCGAACATGGCGGTGAAGGGGCTCGTGAACGCGAAGTCGCTCGCCGACAACTTCGCCGAACTGGGCGATCGGGCCACCACCGCCGAGCGCGCGGCCGTGGACCGCACCTGGACCTACGGGCACGTGGTCGTCGACGAGGCACAGGAACTCTCGCCGATGCAGTGGCGACTGCTGCTGCGCCGGGGCCCGCAGCGTTCGTTCACCATCGTCGGCGACATCGCCCAGGCGGCATCGGCCGCGGCGGCCTCGAGCTGGAAGGACGCGCTCCGGCCCGTCCTCGGCTCGTCCCTCGAGGCCGACCGCTGGCGGCTCGAAGAGCTCACCGTGAACTACCGAACGCCCAGCCAGATCGCGGAGGCGGCCGAGGCGATGGCGCTGGCGCACAACCTGCCGGTCACCCCGGCACGGTCGGTGCGGGCCAGCGACTGGCCGATCGAGACCGTGACGGATGCCGCCGACGCCGTGCGCCGCGACCTCGCCCTCGATGCCGGCGGCACCCTCGCGGTGATCGTGGTGGAGGCATCCCTCGCCGCCGTCAACGCAGCCCTCACCGCGGAGTTCGGCGACGCCGTCGGTCTCGGCGCGCTCGGCCTCACCAGGCAGGTCGCCCTGCTCACCCCTCAGGACGTGAAGGGGCTCGAGTTCGACGCGGTGGTCGTGGTCGACCCGAACGCGATCGTGGCATCCTCCTCCCGCGGCGTCGGTGCCCTCTACGTGGCCCTGACCCGTGCCACCCAGCGCCTCTATCTCGTCACCGACGGACCGCTGCCGGAGGGTCTAGCCCCCCGCTGATCGAGCCCCCCTCGGTGATCGAGCCTGTCGAGATCCCGTCCCTTCGGTGGTCGAGCCCCCCGCTGGTCGAGCCTGTCGAGACCCCGTTGATCGAACGTGTTCTCGGTGGTCGAGCCCGCCTCGGTGATCGAGCCTGTCGAGATCCCCGTCCCTTCGGCGGTCGAGCCCGGATGTCCCGCCGCGTCGCACGCAATGTCGGAGAAACTCGTGACACGCCGTCGTTCGCGCCGGTGATCGCGGCGTGTCGCGAAAAACTCCACCCCGAGGTGCGTCGTCACCGGCTCAACCGCCGCGGGCCGCTGACGGATGCGCGGTCCCACCCCCGATGGGGAGCATCCAGCGACCGCCTGTAGAATTTTCGTGGCGTTGCGAATGGGTGACGTTCCGCACGGGGGTCTACCTCCCGGTGCAATGATCCTGATAAAGGAACCACCAGAGATGACTTCCCTTCCCCGGCTCGTGGCGTTCGACCTCGACGACACCCTTGCCGCCTCCAAGTCCCCGCTCGACCCCCGGATGGCGGCGCTGATGGTGCGCCTGCTCGGCGCCGTGGAGGTCTGCGTCATCTCCGGCGGCCAGATCGCCCAGTTCCACATGCAGCTGATCGACAACCTCGACGATGTCAGCGACGAGGCCCTCTCCCGCCTGCACCTGATGCCCACCTGCGGCACCCAGTACTACCGTCATATCGAGGGTGCCTGGACCCAGATCTACGCCGAGCTCCTCACCGACGCGGAGAAGGCCGGCGCGCTGAGCGCGGTCGAAGCCACCGCCCGCGAACTCGGCTACTGGGAGGGCGACACCTGGGGTCCGATCCTCGAGGACCGCGGCTCGCAGATCACCTTCTCCGCGCTCGGCCAGGCCGCGCCGGTCGCGGCGAAGACCGCCTGGGACCACAGCGGGGAGAAGAAGAACGCCCTCCGCGAGGCGGTGCAGGCGCGCCTGCCCGAGCTCGAGGTGCGGTCGGGTGGTTCGACCTCGGTGGACATCACCCGCCGCGGCATCGACAAGGCCTACGGCATGAAGAAGCTCGCCACGCTTACGGGGGTCTCCCTGGACGAGATGCTCTTCGTCGGTGACCGGCTCGACGAGAACGGCAACGACTACCCGGTGAAGGTGCTCGGGGTCGAGTGCTTCGCCGTGGGCGGCTGGGAAGACACCGCCGCGTTCCTGGAGATCCTGATTCCGAGGCTCGAGGCCGGCGCGGTCTGATCCGACGCCCCGGACGAGCCGACCGCACTCCGCCTGCGCGAAATCCTCTTCGCCGGATAGCCGCGACGGTGTTGCGATTGCCCACCCACCCATTCCCATGCGGGGGGTACGGCGCTATTGTGATCTAACCGTTTACCCGAGCGGTAGCTGGAGGCAACCCGAATGCCGAACCTGCCCTGTGTAATGTTGCGCCAGAAAACACCCATTTTGCGGGGCGACGAATCACTCTCAAGAACCGATCGGCGAGCCGACGCTCCGCCGACCGGTGCCTGCGCTCCTGCCCGGCGAGCCGGGGCCTCTCGTGTCTGAGGCGGGCGTGGTTGCGCGCAAACGGCATCCCTGGCGAATCGTCTGGGGTGTCTTCGGGGCGGTCGTGCTGCTGCTCCTCTCGATCGGCGGCGTCTACGCGTTCACGCTGGTTCGCACCTTCGACGCCCAAACCGAGAAGATTGCGAACGCCTTCCCGGCGGATGCGGATCGCCCGCCGCCGGCGCCCGATCCCGGCGCCGTCCAGCCGAGCGCGGAACCCGGCGTACCGGCCCCGGCGCCGACAGTCGAAGCACCCGCGACGCAGGCCCAGAACATCCTATTTCTCGGCTCGGACACCCGTGGCGCGACCGACCGCGACCTGGCCGGCATCCGTGGCGAGCGCTCGGACACCATCATGGTCGTGCACGTTCCCGCCGATCGCAAGAACCTCTACGTCATGTCGATCCTGCGGGACAGCTGGCTGGAGATCCCCGGGCATGGCACCGCAAAGATCAACGCCGCGCTTTCCTGGGGCGGAGTGCCCTTGGCCGTGCAGACGGTTGAGACGCTGCTCGGCGTGCGAATCGACCATGTGGCGGTCGTGGACTTCGCCGGATTCAAGGAAGTGACCGACCTGCTCGGCGGCGTCGACATCAGCAATCCGATCGGCTTCGAGTCCTATCACCTGAAGGGGCGCTACTTCGATGAGGGCAGGTTGCACCTGAACGGCACGGAGGCCATGGCATTCGCCCGGGAACGCTACGCGTTCGCCGACGGCGACTTCCAGCGGGTGCGCAACCAGCAGCTCATCATCCAGGCGGTGCTAGTGGCGATGATGCACAAGTCGGTGCTGGCCGACGTCGGGAAGACGACCAGCCTGGTCAACTCGGTGACGCCCTACCTTGCGGTGGACGAGGGCTTCACCGCCGCCTACCTGACCGGGCTGGCGTGGGAGTTGCGCGGGGTGCGCGAACCAGAGGTCGAGTTCTTCACCATGCCGACCAACGGAACCGGTACCTCGAGGGACGGGCAGTCGATCGTGAACATCGACTGGTCGGCACTCGTGGCGGTGCAGAACGGTTTCAAGACCGACACCCTGGGCTCCTACCAGCCGGAGGTGCAGACGATCGGGTAACCGGGGGCAGCGCCCGCCGGGCAGCTGCACCAGCGAGTTCCCGGGGCGCATGGCGCTTGCGGGACGGCCGGGGAGCGTTCATCGGGTTGGGCGCTTTCCGGTTTTTTCCGGTTTTTTCCGGCCTGAGACGCGAGCAGCCGCAGGTCGCCGAGAGCCTCGGCTACGACCGTTTCTGGGTGGTCCAGCCTGGCCGGCCGCATCCGCTCGCTCGAGATCGTAGCCGGCCTGCGGGCCGTGACTCCGCTCGTCGGATCCGGCGTCAGTGCTCGGCGTCGACCCGCTTGGGCAGCACGAAGACGAGCAGCAGCGCGAGAACGCTGAACGCGGCGCTGACGCCCATCGCGGCTGTCGCGCTGGTCGTGAAGCCCGCGGCGAGGGCGGCCGGGCCGGGGCCGGCGACAACGAGGGTGCCGAAGAACACGCTGCCGATCACGGCGATCCCGATCGCGCTGCCGACCCGCTGCATCACGCCGACGACGCCGCTGGCCGCGCCGGCCTCGGTGCGGTCCACGGTCGCCACGATGAACTGGGCGTTCGGCGCGATGAAGAACCCGCTGCCGAGGCCCGCGATCGCCAGGGGAGGGAGCAGCTGCCAGTTGGTGATTTCCGCGCCGATCAGGAGCAGGTCGAGCCAGATCCAGACCAGGCCGAGGGTGACCAGGGCCACGCCGATGACGAGCACGGTGCGGCCGAGGCGCTGGGCCAGCCGGTTGCTCTGCGAGGCGCCGATGATCGTGCCGAACGCGAACGGGATCGACACGAGCCCCGAGTCGAGCGCGGTGTGGCCGAGGCCGGCCTGCCAGAGGATCGAAATGGTGAAGAAGATGCTGGTGAACGCCGCGAAGTAGACCAGGGCGAGCACGATACCGCCGGAGAACGCCGGATGCCGGAACAACCTCGGCGGGACCAGCGGGCTCTTGCCCCACCGGGTGAACATGACCTCCCAGGCGCCGAACGCGGCGACGAGCAGTGCGCCGGCGGCCAGGGTGAGGTAGGTCCAGAGCGGCCAGCCCTGGTCCTGGCCCTCGATCAGAGGCACGAGCAGCGCGACCAGGCCGGCGGAGATGAGCAGCAGGCCGACCCAATCGATTCCCGAGCGGGCCTCGTCTGCGGAGCGTTCGGAACCGGACGGCAGCAGCAGTGCGGCGGCGATCAGCGCGGCGACGCCGATCGGCAGGTTGACCCAGAAGACCAGCCGCCACCCGTTCTCGTTGCCGAAGGCCTGGATGATCAGCCCGCCGAGGATCGGCCCGAGCGCCGTGGATACCCCGATGACGGAACCCATGATCGCGAAGGCCTTGCCGCGCGCCATCGGCGGGAACAGGAGCTGGATCACCGCGGTGACGGCCGGCACGAACATGCCTCCGGCGAGGCCCTGCACGACGCGGGCGATGATCAGCTGGAGGTCGTTCTGGGCCAGGCCGCAGGCGAGGCTGGCCAGGGTGAACAAGGCCAGCCCGGTGAAGAAGACCCACTTGTGCCCGATCCTGTCGCCGAGGCGCCCGGACGGGATGAGGGCGAGGCCGAAGGCGAGGGCATAGCCGGAGATGATCCAGGAGAGAGTCGCCTCCGAGGCGTTCAGGCTCGTGCGGATCGTCGGCAGGGCCACGTTGACGATGGTCGTGTCGAGCAGGGCCATGAACATGCCGGCGAGCAGTACGACAAGGGCCTGCCAGGCATGCCGGGGGATGACCGCGGCGGAGCGGGCAGCCTGGGTGGTGTCTGACATGGTCAATGGTCCTTTCGGGCGTGTTCGTCCGCGATGATCTCGGGGAGCACGGTGACGAGGTGGTCGTGCCAGGTGATTTCGGCACGGATGCGGTCGGCCTTGTGGCGCATGACGAAGCGCTCGCTGGCGGTGAGATAGGGCAGGGCCGAGGCCATGATGGCTTCGGCGTCGGCGAGCATGGCGCGGAGCGCGAGAACCCTGGCGTCGATCATCAGGGGAAGCTCGGCCAGGCGATCCGGGTCGAGGCGGGTCATGGCGAGGTCGAACGGGTCGGGCTTGATGACGATCGTGCGCAGGCCGTCGAGCCGCAGGGCAGACAGCGCCTGCCGGCCGGTCGGCGAAACCTCGTAGACCTGGCGCTCGGGGTAGTTGCCTTCGCGTTCGACCCGGACGACGTCGATCAGTCCTTCGGCGGCGAGCCGCTTCATCGCGCCGTAGACCGCGCCGACGGAGATGTCGGTCCAGAGGTGAACATGTTCCTGCTCGGCGAGGAGCCGCAACTGGTGGCCGTGCAGAGGCCCGCGTTCGGCGAGGGAGCCGAGAATGAACAGGCGGATGGACGACATCTGGTTACTCTCGCATGAGTAGTCTTGCGTGTCAAGACGTTGTTCGCGGCGCCCCGGAATGCACGAGACCCCCACTCCGGAGAGTGGGGGTTGTGTGTATCTGTCGGGGTAACAGGATTTGAACCTGCGACCTCGTCGTCCCGAACGACGCGCGCTACCAAGCTGCGCCATACCCCGATGGCCCGTAAGCCTTGTCAAGTATAACCCCACCCGGGAGGTGGGTCTCGACAGGCTCGACCGCCGGGACAGGCTCGACCGCCGGGAGGGTGGTCTCGACAGGCTCGACCACCGGGACAGGGGCGACCGCCGGGAGGGTGGTCTCGACAGGCTCGACCACCGGGACCGGGGCGACCGCCGGGAGGGTGGTCTCGACAGGCTCGACCGCCGGGACAGGCTCGACCACCGGGACAGGGGCGACCGCCGGGACCGGGGCGACCACCGGGACAGGGGCGACCGCCGGGAGGGTGGTCTCGACAGGCTCGACCACCGGGAGGGTGGGTCTCGACAGGCTCGACCACCGGGACCGGGGCGACCGCCGGGAGGGTGGTCTCGACAGGCTCGACCACCGGGACCGGGGCGACCGCCGGTGGTCGAGCCTGTCGAGACCTAGGCGGACGTGAGGGTGAGCAGTGTCGCCTCGGGCGGGCAGGCGAACCGGACGGGAGCATAGATGGAGGTTCCGAGCCCGGCAGAGACATTGAGGTACGCGGTGTGCAAGCCCGAATCCCAGAGGCTGAGTCCCTTGACCTGCTTGCGCGGAATGTCGCAGTTGGTGACCAGGGCGCCGAACCTGGGCACGCAGACCTGGCCGCCGTGGGTGTGGCCGGCGAGAATCAGCTGTGCTCCATGGTTCACGAACGAGTTCAGCACCCGCTGGTACGGGGCGTGCACTACGCCGATGGTGAGCGTCGGCCGGGGCGCGGCGGCAACCTCCGGGTCGGGCCAGGATTCGTCGGCGAGCGGGTCGTTCGCGCGCAGATCGTCGACCGCGCGAGTGATGAGGTCGAGCCGGTCGCGCCGGATGTGCGGGTCGTCCACGCCGAAAAGCTCCAGGTGCGTGCCGTTGACGTCGAGCGCCTCCGCCGTGTTGTTCAGGTCTGTCCAGCCGAGGTCGGCGAAGACACGGTGCAGGCTGTCGATGTCGAGCTTCTGATGCATGGAGCTCCGCAGCAGCGATGGTGCGGTGAAGTAGCGGATCGGGTTCTTGAAGATGGGCCCGAAGTAGTCGTTCGAGCCGTTCACGAAGATGCCCGGCACGCCGCGGAACGGCTCCAGCGCATACTCGATGCCGGAGACGCCGTCTTCGTGCCCGAGGTTGTCGCCGGTGTTGACGACCAGATCGGGCTGGAGGTCAGCGAGGCCGCGCACCCAGTCCTGCTTGTCGCGCTGCCACGGCGCCATGTGCAGGTCGGACAGGTGCAGAACCTTGATCGGGTCTGATCCGGGGGCGAGCACCGGGACCGTCACCTCCCGCAGGGTGAACAGGCGGCGTTCGACCAGGGAGCCCCAGGCGAAGGCGGCCAGCCCGGCCGCGGCCACCGCCCCGAGACTTACCGCGACGGCCCTGCCGCCTGTGCCGGTCATCCGTTGCCCTTGCCATTGCCGTTGCCGTTGACGGCGCCGAGTTTGCCGACCGTGATCGTCACCTGACCGCCGGGCGCGGAGCCCGAGCCGGCCGCAGGAGTCATCGCCAGGACCGTGCCGACCTGTTTGGGATCGGTCACGTCCTGTTCGGCCTTGGTCACGGCGAAGCCGCTCAAGGTGGCCCGGGCCTCTGCCTCGCTCTTGCCGACAACATCGGGTACCAGGACCTGGGATCCGTTGCTCGAGAACACCGTGACGGTCGACCCGCGGCTGGCGCTCGTGCCGCCGGCCGGGTCGGTCCTGGCGACGGTGCCCGCGGGCATCTCGGAGTCGGTCACGCCGCCGTCGGCGAAGCTGAAGCCGGCTGCCTCGAGGGTGGACTGGGCATCCGCCATCGTCTTGCCGCGCAGGTCGGGGATCGGGATCTGAACTGCCTGGAGGATCTTCGACGAGGCTTCCGCGAAGGGGTCTCCGCCGTACTTGGCGTTCGCGACGGACATGACGTCGGGCCACATCCGGTGGCGGGCGGTGGCCGCGGTGCCGCCGGGGAAGCTGACCTGCCGCTGGTTGATGTCCCCGGTGACGCTGACGACTCCGACCACGGTGGCGACCTTGGTGCTCGCCCCGCTCATCCAGGTGTCCTTGTTACCGTCGGTGGTTCCGGTCTTGCCGATCATCGGCACCTTCGGCGACGTCGCGCCGTTCGATGCCGCGGCGGTGCCGCCGGTCAGCATCACGCGCTGCATTGCGTAGGTCATGCCTGCGGCGACCGACGGGTCCACCGACTGCTTGCAGGCGGACTTCGGTGCCGCGATCTCTTTCCCGTCGGGCCCGGTTATCTTGTCGATCACGACCGGGCTGCAGGTCACGCCGTTGTTGGCGATCCCGGCAAAGGCGACGGCCATGCTCAGGGGAGCGACCTCGTTCGTGCCGAGTACCGACGAGGCACCCTGCTCGAGAGGGTCGCCGTCGGCGCGGTGCACGCCGAAGGCCTCGGCCGTCTTGCGGATGCCGCAGAGGTCGACCTTCTTGGCCATGCCGATGTAGCCCGTGTTTATCGACGCGGTGGTGGATTCGAGGGCGGTGTAGTTGGTGCCGCCTTCATTCGCGTCGTTCTTGGGATTGAAGCCCGGGAAGTTCTGCGGTCCGTTGCAGCTGTCCTTGAACGTGCCCCAGTCGGACTTGCGGCGGGAGTCGACGCGCTCGTTCAGCGAGTGTCCCTCGGTCAGCCACTCGCCGAGGGTGAACACTTTGTAGGTGGACCCGGGCTGGAAACCACTCGAACCGCCCTGGTCGATATCCGTGTTGTAGTTGACGCCGGTGGCGGTGGGGTTTGTTGCGGCAACGTTCGGGTCCTGCGTGTAGTCCTTGTTCTGGGTCATCGCCAGAACCCGCCCGGTGCCAACCTGCACGCTCGTGATCACGCTTCCGACGTCCCAGCCGTCGTAGCTCTTGGGCACGTACTTGTTCATCGTGTCGACGGCCGCGTTCTGCAGGTCGAGGTCAAGGGTTGTGTAGACGTTGTAGCCGCCGCGGCGGAAGTTCGCGAAGCGCGTCGCCTCATCCGGCCCGAAGGTCGGGTCGGTCTGGAGGATCTTGGTGACGTAGTCGCAGAAGTAGGCGCTGGTGCCGGCGGTCGTGCACCCTGTGCTCGGTTCGGTGATGACCGGCTCGATCGGAGCGGCGATGGCCGCGTCATGATCGGCCTGAGTGATCTTCTTGTACTTGAGCATCTCGCCGAGGATGTAGTCGCGGCGCTGCTTGTTCGCCGCGTATCCGTTGGCCGCGCCGTTGGTTTCGCTGTCCGGGTAGTCCAGCTGGAATTTGACCGGGTTGTTCACGATCGCGACGAGGCTGGCGGCCTGCGGCAGGGTCAGCGCCGCCGCGGTGGTGTTGTAGTAATAGTTCGCGGCGGATTCGATCCCGTAAACCGTGCCGCCGAACCCGGTGATGTTCAGGTACTGGCGGAGGATGTCATCCTTGGCGTATTTCTTCTCGACCCCGATGGCCAGCCGCATCTCCTTGAGCTTGCGATCGGGGCTCGTCTCGGTGGCCGCGTCGTAGCAGGTGGTGCGCTTCTTCTGGCTGGTGAGCACTTCGCATTTCTGCACGAGCACGTTCTTGACATACTGCTGGGTGATCGAGGAACCTCCTCGGGCCGATCCGCTGGCCAGGGTGGTGACCAGGCCGGTCATCGTTCCCTGCAGGTCGACGCCGCCGTGCTCGTAGAACCGCGGGTCCTCCCCTGAGATCGCCGCGTCCTTGACGAACGGGCTGATCGCGTCCCACTTGACCTCGACGCGGTTCTGGTCGTAGAACGAGGCCAGGAGACCGGTCGATCCGTCGGCGCGGGTGGCGTAGATGTTGCTCTTCTGCGCCAGCTGGTCGATCGCCAGGTAGTCGGGAAGGTTCTCGAAGACGTTGATCGTGTTCGTCGCGGCCATACCGGACAGAGCGAGAGCGGGGGTCACGGCGGCGGTGACGAGGATGCCGGCAATGGCGCTCATCCCGACGAAGCCGACGAACCCGCCGAGCGCTCCGCTAACCGATCGATTTTTGGCAGACATACACTTGAGGTTACGCGACAAAACTGAAAGACCGCCTGAATCGGAGCCATATGCCTGCCTGGGAGTACCTTACGACGCCGCTGATGATTCACAACACGGCCGCAATCCTGAACAACTGGGGCTCTGACGGCTGGGAGTTGGTGCAGGTCGTCCCCGGGCCTGAGGGTGGGCTCGTCGCCTACCTCAAGCGCCCGGTCGCCGCAATGGATGGATCATAGACATGTCGCAAATCGAAGCCCGTCTCGCCGAGCTCGGGATCGACCTGCCGAGCGTGGTGCCGCCCGTGGCGTCCTACGTGCCCGCTGTGGTGTCCGGGTCGCTCGTGTTCACGTCCGGTCAGCTGCCGATGGTGTCCGGCGCCCTCCCGGCCACGGGCAAGGTCGGCGACGGCCACGGCCTCGTGCCGGCCGCCGACGCCAGGGAGTACGCCCGGCAGTGCGCCCTCAACGGGCTTGCCGCCGTCAAGGCCGTGATCGGCTCGCTCGACCGGATCACTCAGGTCGTCAAGGTCACCGGTTTCGTGGCATCCGACCCGGCGTTCACCGGCCAGCCCGGCGTCGTCAACGGCGCCTCGCAGGTGCTCGGTGAGATCTTCGGTGACCTGGGCGTGCACGCCCGGTCGGCCGTCGGGGTCGCCGTGCTGCCGCTCGACTCGCCGGTCGAGGTCGAGCTGATCGTCTCGTTCGCCTAGTCGTCGTCCGGTCATTCGCGAACGCGCCACATCCGCCGCTTCGCGCCAGGCGCGCCTGGCGCGAAGCGGCGCAATTGGCGCGTTCGGCAACGCGCGGAGCTAGCCGCGCAGCTTGTCGGCGGCTAGCGGTCGGCAGTCGCCGTCCCGGCGGCGTGAAACGGATGCGCGAACGCCCGCCCGGCCGCGGCGGCCAGCTTCAGCGAGGGCCGTTCCACCCACCGCGTCATCAGCTGGGCGAACACGAGGCTGAGCGGCACGGAGACCAGCGCGCCCAGCCACCAGAACTCCGGCCCGAACAGGTTTCCGAAGGTGACCACGATCGGGAAGTGCACGAGGTAGAGCGTGAAGCTCACGGTGCCGAGCCAGACCAGCGGTCGCGCGGTCAGCGGCCGTTGAAGCGGCGGCCAGAGCGCGACCGCGGCGACGACCAGCACGGCGCCCGGCACGCGCAGGGCGAGGGTGAGGTCACTCAACGGGCCGGTCAGGAGCGGACGTGCGAGCCAGTGCACGATCAGGAGCAGCGGGCCCAGCGCGGTGAGGCCGATCCACGCGGCGGTGCCCCAGCGGCGGGCGGCCAGGGTGGCGGCGCTCGCCTGAAGTGACTCGAAGTTGGCCGCCAGCAGGGCGCCGAGCGCGAATGCGGGCAGGTACATCAGCGGTTCGATCCCCGTGACGTAGCCGTAGGCGGAGATGGCCAGGAACAGCACGGCCCAGAGCGCCGTCCAGCGCCGGGTGGCCGCGGCGAGGACCACGCCCACCGGGAGCAGCAGGGAGAACCACATCTCCCAGGCGAGTGACCAGAGCGGCGGGTTGACGTCGGGCCGGCTGGTCTCGGTGATGATGCTGGCCTCGCGCAGCAGGTTGCCGAGGCCGAGGCTGGGGTTGTCCTGCCTGGCCAGCCACGCTCCACCGCCGGTGTCCCCGGTGCGCGGGAAGAAATAGATCCACGCCGCCGCCAGGCCGACCGAGATCACGACGGGAACGGCGAGCCGGATCACCCGCCTCGGGTAGTAGGCCATCCAGTCGTAGGCGGGCGCCGCGAGGGGAGACCGCACCAGCACGAACCCGCTCAGCACGAAGAAGACCAGCACGAATTCCGGCCCGGCGAGGAGCAGCTTCAGCGGTGACAGCGTGGTCCACCAGCCGATCGACAGGAACTCGACACCGGCGCTCGACTCGTACGCCGCGGAGACCGCCGGCACTGTCATCGAGACGTGGTGCACGAGAACGATCAGGGCCGCAACGCCGCGCAGGGCATCGAGGGCGACCAGACGGCCGGGCGCGGGTAGTCGGGACATTGACTCCACGGTAGGGGTGCCCGTTGTGAATTCCCTCCGCGTGGCATCCGTCACCGCATCCGTCACCGCCATGCGCCGAACGGGAAAAAGCGCCTTTTCTCTCAGTTCGGCGCCGCGTCGCCGCCGCGTGGGCTGTGGGTGGGTGGCTGCTTGAGAGTGGACATGATCGCGGTCATCACCGAGGTGTCGGCCAGCGTGGTCGTATCGCCGATCTCCCGGCCCTCTGCCACGTCCTGCAGCAGGCGCCGGATGATCTTGCCCGATCGGGTCTTCGGCAACTCGCTCACGATGAAGATCTGCCGCGGCCTCGCGATCGCGCCGATCTGCTGGGACACATGCGCCCGCAGCACCGCCGTGAGGTCCGCGTGTGAGGACTCCTCCAGGTGGCTGTACTTGATGATCACGAAGGCGACCACGGCCTGGCCGGTCGTGTCGTCGTGCGCACCGACCACGGCGGCCTCGGCGGTCATCGGATGCGCCACCAGCGACGACTCGATCTCGGCCGTGGACAGGCGGTGTCCGGACACGTTCATCACGTCGTCGACCCGGCCGAGCAGCCAGATCTCGCCGTCCCGGTCGAGCCGGGCGCCGTCGCCGGCGAAGTAACGCGGGTTCTCCGAACCGAACTTCTCCCAGTAGGTTTCCTTGAACCGTTCGGGGTCACCCCAGATGCCGCGCAGCATCGACGGCCACGGCTCGGTCACGACCAGCAGCCCGCCGTTGTCCCGGCCGACGTGGTTGCCCTCGTCGTCGAGAACGTCGATCACGATGCCCGGGATCGGCACCTGCGCGGAGCCGGGCTTGGTCGTGGTCACCCCGGGCAGGGCGGAGATCATGATCGCCCCGGTCTCGGTCTGCCACCAGGTGTCGACGACGGGAGCGACGTTGCCGCCGATCACCTCGCGGTACCACATCCAGGCCTCGGGGTTGATCGGCTCGCCGACCGATCCGAGCAGCCGCAGGCTGGTCAGGTTGAAGCCCTGGGGGATCTGGCGGCCGAGCTTCATGAAGGTGCGGATGGCGGTGGGCGCCGTGTAGAGGATGCTCACCTTGTACTTCTCGACGATCTCCCACCACCGGCCGGGATGCGGGGTGTCGGGGGTTCCCTCGAACAAGACCTGGGTGGCACCGTTGGCGAGGGGTCCGTAGACGACGTAGCTGTGGCCGGTGATCCAGCCGACGTCTGCGGTGCACCAGTAGACATCCGTCTCGGGGTGCAGGTCGAACACGTTCTTGTGGGTGAAGGCCACCTGGGTGAGGTAGCCGCCGCTGGTGTGCAGGATGCCCTTGGGCTTTCCCGTCGTGCCTGACGTATACAGGATGAACAGCGGGTTCTCCGCGGGGAAACCCACCGCCTCGTGCTCGGCGTCGACCGAGGCGAGTTCGTCGTGCCACCACAGGTCGCGCTCGGTCCAGTCCACCTCGCCGTTCGTGCGCTTGACGACGAGGACGTTGCGCACGGTCGTGTTATTGCCGGCCAGGGCTTCGTCCACCGCCGGCTTGAGCGCGGAGGCCTTGCCCTTGCGGTAACCGCCGTCGGCGGTGATCACGAGCACCGCATTGGCGTCGTCGATGCGCGAACGCAGGCTCTCGGCGCTGAAGCCACCGAAGATGACCGAGTGCACGGCGCCGATGCGGGCCACGGCGAGCATCGCAATGACGGCCTCCGGGATCATCGGAAGGTAGATCGCCACCCGGTCCCCGGCATTGACGCCGAGTCTTCCCAGCACATTCGCAGCGCGTTTCACTTCGGCCGTGAGTTCGGCGTAGGTGATGTCGCGGGAATCGCCCGGCTCACCCTCGAAGTGGAGGGCGACGCGGTCGCCGTTGCCGGCCAGCACGTGCCGGTCGAGGCAGTTCCAGGCCACGTTCAGTTCGCCGTCTTCGAACCATTTCGCGAACGGCGGGTTCGTCCAGTCGAGCGTCTTCGTGAACGGCTTGTGCCAGTGCACCAATTCACGGGCCTGATCAGCCCAGAATTCGAGGCGATCCTCGGCGGCATCCCGGTAGAGCTGTGCGGTTCCGACGGCCTGTGCGGCGAATTCGGGTGTCGGCGGGAACCTGCGGGTCTCGTGAAGAAGATTGTCGATCTTTACGCTCATACCTGGTTCGCTCCTTTGCGATGCATTGATGGGCGCGTAGCCAGCCCCCCTGAACCATACTCTTCGCGCCTGACGGTGCGGGTTGCGGTCGATTGCGGCCCCTTGCAACGTCCCCATCAGGGACGAAAACGGCCCGCCGGTTCCGTGTCCTCCTTTATGAGGACAAAAAGGACTTGCGCATCTTCGTTTTCCTTATACACTGGGACACGTCCGAACGAAAGTTTTGACCTGCGGTGCGTTTGGTTCCCCCCAATCAACGCGCTGCCGAGGCGGCACCTGTTCCCCCCAATAGGTGCCGCCCCCCTTTTTTTAACGGCTTGTGACGGCCGTTTTTCGGCCGTATTTGCGGCTGTCCTTGTGGTTGTCCTTGTGGTTGTGCTCTCCCTGCGGCCGACGCGGCCCTCCTCCACAGGAGCGGCAGGCGGCGATCATGCCCGGTCTGTCCTCTCCCCGCGCAGCCAAGGCACGGTGCGCCTAGTACTACAGTCGCGTTTATGGGGCGTGTCCGCGGGTTCGATAGTGATGTCGTTTCGCGGTTTGTTGATGTCGGCGTCGCCAGCGTGAGCGGCTGA
>NZ_SOHH01000050.1 GCF_004403515.1 Cryobacterium fucosi
GCCTCGCCCGGCTGGCCGCCGTGGAGCGGACCGGCCTGCGCCCGCTGCCGCCGGGAGGGGCGCTCGTGCTCACGGACGTGACCAGTCCGCTGCTCGGCGAGCGGGGCGCGGCCGCCGTGTTCGGCCCGCAGAAGGGCGCGAGCCCGGAGCAGGTGGCGGAGCTGGAGACGGGGCTGGCCCGGTGGGCGGCGGTCGTCGGGGACGCGCGGGCCGGGGCCGGGGTTGGGACGGGGGTTGGGACTGCCGGTGCGAGGGCGAGTGACGGTGCCGCTCCGGGTGTGGGTGTGGGTGCGGGTGCGGGTGCCGCTGCGGGTGCGGGTGCCGCGGAGATGCTGGGCGCAGGGGCCGCGGGCGGCACGGGCTTCGGGCTGCTGGTCTGGGGAGCGACTCTCGCCCCGGGGGCCGATGCCGTGGCGGGGGCGCTGGGGGTTCCGGCGGCGGTGAGGGGGGCATCCGTCGTCGTGACCGGAGAAGGCCGGTTCGACTCGCAATCGGCGGCGGGGAAGGTGCCGGGCTACCTGGCCGCGCTCGCCGCCGACGCCGGGGCGCAGGCGATGCTCGTGGCCGGGCTGATTGAGGCGCCCACCACCGCTTTCACGATCGCGGTGTCCCTCACCGACCTCGCCGGCGGCCGGGAGGGTGCGACCCGCGACGCGGCCGCGTGGCTGGAGCGGGCCGGCGCGCGCCTCGCCGCTTCGTACCGGCCCGATGAAGGCGGTACAACGTTGTAACATGCGATGAGAACGGATGCCGACCATCCGTCAGTGAATGAACGGGGACTTCATGGCGGCAACGCTTCACGACGTCGCCCGGATCGCCGGGGTGTCGATCAAGACCGTCTCCAACGTGATCAACGACTACCCGCACATCCGCCCGACGACCAAGCAG
Organism: Cryobacterium fucosi; assembly: GCF_004403515.1. Lineage (GTDB taxonomy): Bacteria > Actinomycetota > Actinomycetes > Actinomycetales > Microbacteriaceae > Cryobacterium > Cryobacterium fucosi. The sequence goes on from NZ_SOHH01000050.1 coordinate 889, forward strand.
CGGGTGCTCGACGCGATCGCAGAGCTTGACTACCGGCCCAATCTCTCGGCCCGCAGCCTGCGCTCCGGGCGAACCGGGGTGATCGGACTTGCCGTTCCCGAGCTGTCGTTGAGCTACTTCGCAGAACTGGCGGATGCTGTGATCCGCTCTGCCGAACGCCACGGTGTCACTGTGCTGATCGAACAAACCGGCGGCGACCGCGCCCGCGAGATCGAGCTGCTCACGAGCCCCCGTCGCCAACTCACGGACGGGCTGATCTTCAGCGCGCTGGGCATGGACAGTGATGATTCCGAATACCTGCGGGTGGGCTATCCGCTTGTACTCCTCGGCGAGCGGATCTTCGGCGGGCCGACCGATCACGTCACCATGCGAAACGTCGATGCCGCCCGGGCCGCCACGGAGCACCTGATCGCTCTCGGCCGGCGTCGGATCGCCGTCATCGGCGCCCATGAAGGCGAGGTCATCGGGTCGGCGGGCCTGCGCCTACGCGGTTACCGCGAGGCGCTCGAGGCCGCGGGGATCCCGTTCGACCCTGCCCTGATCGGTTACACGACCCTGTGGCACCGCTCCAACGGCGCCGACGCGATGCGCGCGTTGCTCGCCTCCGGAGTGGAGTTCGACGCGGTTTTCGGGCTCAACGACACCCTCACCCTGGGTGCCATGCGGGTGCTGCAGGAGGCCGGGTTGCGCATCCCGAAGGATGTCGCCGCCATCGGCTTCGATGACCTGGATGAGGCACAGTACAGTCTGCCGACCCTGACCACGATCGACCCGGGTCGGGAGGAGATCGCCGAGACGGCCGTGCGGGTGCTTCTGGAGCGCATCGCGTCGACCGACCTGGCGCTACCGCCACGGGAGATCCTGGCCGACTTCCGGATCGTCGAACGCGAGTCCACGGCCCCCGCCGCCGCCTGATCCTCACGCAGGGATTCGTTCGGCCGAATCTTTCGAATTCACTTGACAGCGGGTCGCCAGGCTCGCATGATGAATTTACAACGTTTACCTACAACGTTGTAAACGCGTCGACGATGACTCGTCTCTCGCGTTGGTTCGTCCCACGCACCATCTCCCGCATGACTCAGTCGCCCCGGCACTGACCACAGCATTGAACAACGGTGTTCACGCACCGTGAGAGGAAACTACACGACATGAAGACCAAGCTCCTGGCCACGATCGGCGTCATTGCCGTCGCCGCGGCCGCCCTCACCGGATGCTCCGCCGGCACCGCGACCAAGACGGAAGCGTCCTGCACCAACAAGATCGTCAACAAGACCGCACCGCAGGTCACCGTCTGGGCCTGGTATCCCGCCTTCGAAGAGGTCGTCGACCTGTTCAACAAGACCCACGAGGACGTGCAGGTCTGTTGGACGAACGCCGGCCAGGGCAACGACGAGTACACCAAGTTCTCCACCGCGATCGAGTCGAAATCAGGTGCCCCCGACGTCGTCATGTTGGAGTCTGAGGTGCTCTCCAGCTTCACCATTCGCAAGGCGCTCGTCGACCTCACCGAGTTCGGCGCCAATGACGTGAAGGCCAACTACACCGAGGGGTCCTGGAAGGATGCCTCCAGTGGCGAGTCCGTGTACGCCATCCCCGTCGACGGCGGCCCGATGGGCATGCTCTATCGAAAGGACCTCTTCGACAAGTACTCGATCCCCGTGCCCACCACCTGGGCCGAGTTCGAGACTGCCGCGCAGACCTTGAAGACGGCCGGCTCCGATGGGGTTCTGGTCAACTTCCCGACCAACGGCCGTGCATTCAACCAGGCCCTCTTCGCCCAGGCCGGATCCGTCCCGTTCGTTTACGACTCGACCAGCCCGACCGACGTCGGCATCGCCGTCAACGACCAGGGGTCGAAAGACGTGCTGAACTACTGGAACGGCCTCGTGCAGAAGGGCCTCGTCACCACCGACGACGCCTTCACCGCCGATTACAACACGAGCCTCGTCGACGGCACCTATGCCGTCTACCTCGCCGCGGCCTGGGGCCCCGGCTACCTGCAGGGCCTGTCCGACGCCGACGCGGATGCCGTCTGGCGCGTCGCTCCACTGCCGCAGTGGGACGCCGCCAACCCGGTCCAGGTCAACTGGGGTGGCTCGACCTTCGCAGTGACCAGCCAGGCCACGGACAAGAAGCTCGCGGCCGAGGTCGCCATCGGAATCTTCGGCACCGACGAAGCCTGGAAGATCGGCGTGGAAAAGGGAGCCCTGTTCCCCTCCTACACGCCCATGCTCGATTCGGACTACTTCACCAACCTCGAGTACCCCTTCTTCGGCGGGCAGCAGATCAATAAGGAAGTCTTCCTGAACGCGGCTGCCGGCTACACAGGCGCCACCTTCAGTCCGTTCCAGAACTACGCGTACGACCAGCTGACCGAAGAGCTCTACTCGATGGTGCAGGGCGAGCAGGACGGTTCGAAGGCCCTCGACGACCTCCAGGCCAGCCTCGTCAAGTACGCGACGGAACAGGGCTTCACCGTCGCCAAGTAGGTCATCCGGCGATCCAGCCGTCCCCGCTGCCGGTCGGTCGACCACAACCGGCCGGCAGCACCGCACGCTCCTGCCCCGGCAGCCCAGCAAAGGACACGAACATGGCACTCACGACCGCGGCAAACGCGAAGAAGGCATTGTCGCCTCCGAGACGCGCGCCGCGACGAACCGGCATCGACCGGATGGACCGTAAACGCCAGAGGTGGGGCTGGCTCTTCGTGGCCCCGTTCGGGGTGGTCTTCCTCACTTTTCTCGTCGCGCCGCTCGCCTATGCATTCTGGATGAGCCTGCAGACGAACACCCTCGCCACGGGCACGACGTTCACCGGGCTGGCGAACTACGTCAAAGCGTTCAGCGACCCGATCTTCCTGGGTGGCCTCGGCCGGGTCGGCCAGTTCGCTCTGATCATGATCCCCGCCCAGATGATCGTCGCGCTCGTTGCCGCGCTCGTCCTCGACAATCTCTCCACCGCGCTGTCGAAGTTCTCCCGGCTGATGATCTTCGTGCCCTACGCCATCCCCGTCGTGATCGGCGCGCTGATGTGGGGATTCCTGTACAGCCCCCGATTCGGTCCCGCAACCGACATATTCGGCCTCATCGGGCTGGCAGCGCCCGACTTCCTGGCGAAAGGGAGCATCTTCGCGAGCCTGGTCAACATCGTGACCTGGCAGTGGGCCGGATACTACATGATCATCATCTACGCCGCCCTCCGCGGCATCGACCCGGCAATCTATGAGGCCGCGCGCCTGGACGGCGCGAACGGTCGCCAGATCGCCCTCCGGGTCAAGGTGCCCATGATCTCCTCGTCGATGGTCATGGTGCTGATCTTCTCCCTGATCGGCACTCTGCAGTTCTTCACCGAACCGCAGGTGCTGCGCGCCGTCGCCCAGGGTGCCATCCCGGTCTCGTACACCCCGAACATGTACGCATATTCGCTCGCGTTCTCCTACAGCCAGTTCAACTACGCCTCGGCGATCTCGTTCTCGCTCGGAATAGTGGTCTTCATCGGCTCCTACCTCTTCCTCTTCGTCACCCGCAAGCAGAGCGGACTCAAATAATGGCCATTCTCACGCCCCGAACGGATGTCCCGTCGGTTCCGGAAGGCATCGGCCCCACCGTGATCGTGCGACGGCGTAACTCGGGCCGCGACGGCGGCCGACGGATCGGGTCGCACGTGCTGCTGCTCGTGCTGGTGATCTACTTCATCACCCCGCTGTGGTGGCTGGCCGTCGCCGCGACCAAGGACACGTCGGGGCTGTTCAGCGGCACCGGCGGCCCGCTCTGGTTCGACAAGGACTTCAACCTGTTCAGCAACATCGCCGGGCTGTTCGAACACCAGGGCGGGATCTACTGGCGCTGGCTGGGAAATTCGTTCTTCTACGCGATCACCGGCGGCGTCGGCGCCACAGTACTTGCGGTGCTGGCCGGCTACGGGTTCGCCAAATACCGGTTTCGGGGCCGCAACGCGTTCTTCTCGTTGCTGCTCGGCGCCGTGATGGTGCCTATGACCGCACTTGTCATCCCGACCTTCGTGCTGTTGAGCAACATCGGCCTCGTCAACACGATCTGGGCGGTCATCCTGCCCTCGCTCCTGAGCCCCTTCGGCGTCTACCTGATGCGGGTGTACACCCAGGACGCGATTCCAGACGAACTGCTCGACGCTGCCCGAGTCGACGGAGCCGGTGAGTTGCGAACCTTCTTCCAGGTGGCGTTGCCTCTCCTGCGGCCGGCGATCGTCACCGTGCTGCTGCTCTCCGTGGTCGGCACCTGGAACAACTTCTTCCTGCCGTTGGCCGTGCTCAGCGACCCGAACCTGCTGCCTGTGACCGTGGGATTGAACAATTGGCAGGCGCTCTCGAACGCCGGGGCCGGCGGCGAGCAGGTCTGGAACCTGATCGTCACGGGCGCTTTCGTCTCGGTGCTGCCGCTCATCATCGCCTTCCTCTCCCTGCAGAAGTACTGGCAGGGCGGCCTGTCCCTCGGCGCGCTCAAGTAGTCGCCGATCCCGGCCCCGGGCATCCGTTTCTCATACTTTTCCACCTGACCCGCACGATGAAAGAAACCCCATGTCTACCGCTCGCCTGACCCTCGACCCTCACTTCCAGGTCGGAGCCATCAACCGTCGCCTCTTCGGATCGTTCGTCGAACACCTCGGCCGGTGTGTCTACGACGGCATCTACGAGCCAGGACACCCCACGGCCGACCCGGAGGGCTTCCGCGAAGACGTCATCGACCTTGTCAAGGAGCTTGGCGTCTCTGCGATCCGGTATCCCGGCGGCAATTTCGTCTCCGGCTTCCGCTGGGAGGACAGCGTCGGGCCGCGGGCCGAGCGCCCCACGCGGCTGGACCTGGCCTGGCATTCCACCGAGACCAACCAGATCGGCCTGCACGAGTTCTCGTCATGGCTCGAAAAGGTCGGCAGTGAACTCATGCTCGCTGTCAACCTCGGCACCCGGGGTGTGGCCGAGGCCCTGGACTTGCTCGAGTACGCCAACCTCGGCAATGGCACCGCCCTCGCCGAGCAGCGGATCAAGAACGGAAAACGGGATGCCTTCGGCATCAAGATGTGGTGCCTGGGCAACGAGATGGACGGGCCGTGGCAGCTCGGCCACCGCTCGGCCGATGACTACGGCAAGATCGCCTCGCGCACCGCGAAGGGAATGCGCCAGCTCGACCCGTCGATCGAGCTGGTTGTCTGCGGGTCGTCGAGCGCACAGATGCCGACCTTCGGCGAGTGGGAGCGCGTCGTGCTCGGCCACACCTACGACGACGTGGACTATATTTCCTGCCACGCCTATTACGAAGAGAAGGACGGCGACCTCGGATCGTTCCTGGCCTCCGGCGTGAACATGGACCGGTTCATCGAATCGGTGGTCGCCACGGCCGACCACGTGAAGGCCGTCAACGGCAGCGACAAGACCATCAACATCTCCTTCGACGAGTGGAACGTCTGGTACATCGACAGGTTCGAGGGTGTCGACAAGATCACCGGCATCGACAACTGGCCGGTCGCGCCGCGCCTGCTCGAGGACGCGTACACGGTGGCGGATGCCGTGGTGTTCGGCAGCCTGCTGATTTCGCTGCTCAAGCATGCGGACCGGGTGACGAGCGCGTCGTTGGCGCAGTTGGTCAACGTCATCGCGCCGATCATGACCGAGCCGAACGGCCCGGCCTGGCGGCAGAGCACGTTCTTCCCGTTCGCGCTCACTTCGCGGCTGGCCACCGGGGTCACGCTCGAGGTGAAGCTCGAGGCGGACAGTTACGACACCGCCGTGTACGGGACCGTGCCGCTGGTCGACGCGGTGGCGACGCACGATGCGACGAGCGGGGCGACATCCGTCTTCCTGGTGAATCGTTCGCAGACCGAGGACGCCCTGATCACGATCGACATCGCCGCTCTCGGCTCGGTCGGGATCGTCGACGTCCAGACGCTGACCGACGCGGATGTCTACGCCGCGAACACGCTTGACGCGCGCGACCGCGTAGGGCTGGCAGCGAACGCATCCGCCGCCGTCGGCACAGGCGTGGTCACTCTGACCCTGCCGCCGGTGTCGTGGACGGCGCTGGCGCTGCGGACGGAGTGACGGTCGTGGCCGGGGTCTCGGCGAACGGCATCCAGTACGAGTTCGAGTGGCACGGGTACCGGGCCGTGGTGACCGGGACCGGGGCCGGCCTGCGATTGCTTCAGCACGACGGGCGGGACCTGATCGTCGGCTTCCCCGCCGACGAGCCGATGCCGAACTTCCGCGGCGCCCTGGCCCAACCGGATCGCCTCGGGTTGTTACCCGGTCGACGGTGTCGACCGGCAGCTGCCGGTCAACGAACCGGGCCGGGAGTGCGCCCTGCACGGGCTCGTCTTCGACCGGGACTGGCGGCTACTCGAACGAACCACGGCAGAGGTCGTCCTCGGGCTCCGGCTGTCGTCAAGCGCCGGCTACCCGTTCGACCTGGATCTGGTCGCCCGGTATGAGCTCGGCCCCGACGGGCTCACGACGACCGTCGAGGCCACGAACGTCGGCAGGGGCACGGCACCCTATGGAGTGTGCCCGCACCCCTACCTCAGGGCGGGGGACTCGCCGCTCGACAGCTGGCTGCTCACCCTGCCGGCCGACAGCTACCTGCGCGTCACGCCCGATCGGCTGCTGCCCGCTGGTCTCGCCGAGGTCGCCGACGGTGCCGACGGTTCGTTCGACTTTCGCAGGCCCCGCTCGATCGGCGCCACGAAGATCGACCATGCCTTCACCGGGATCGTGCGAGAGCCGGCGAGGAAGGGGTCCGGCCGCGATGGACTGGTCGGGGGAAGCCTCAGTGCCGAGCTCGGCACTGGCCTGGCAACCGTCGAGCTGAGGGAAGTGTCCGGCCGTGGGGTGGCGATGAGTTTCGGCCCCGAGTGCGGGTGGCTGCAGATTCACACGGCCGATCTGCCTGCCCCGGGACTCAACCGTCTGGGACTGGCCGTCGAACCGATGACGTGCCCGCCGGATGCCTTCAATTCCGGGACCGACCTGATCCGCCTGGCGCCGGGGGAGTCGCATCGGGAGAGCTGGAGCATCCGCGCGCTGGAGTGACCCGCCGCGGGCGGAGGGCGGAACGGGCGGTCAGCCGGTGACCCGGTGCGCCGCGTACTGTGCCTGGATGACAGGCTGGAAGTCCTGCGCCGGCTGGGCGGCGATGGACAGCGGCCAGTCCGGCCGGTGATCGGCGAGCGCCCAGGCCGCCTGGACGGCGGCGCCGTCCGCGACATACTCGCCGGGGGCCGGCACTACGACCGGGTTCTCGAACAGCTGGGCGGCGATCGTGCGCACGGCCGGGTTCTGGGCCGCGCCGCCGATCAGCAGGATGCGGGACACCGCCACGCCCTGGGCCCGCACGGCGTCGAGCCCGTCGGCGAGCCCGCAGAGGAGCCCCTCGACCGCCGCGCGGGCGAGGTTCGGCCGGGTCGCCCCGGCCAGGGTCAGGCCGAACAGGGTGGCGGTCGCGTCGGGCAGGTTCGGGGTGCGCTCGCCCTCGAAATAAGGCTGGAGCACAAGCCCGCCGGCACCGGGCTCGGCCTCGAGGGCGAGCCGGCCGAGCTCGTCATGGTCGACGCCGAGCAGCCCGCGCACGGCGTCGAGCACCCGGGCGGCGTTGAGCGTGGCGACGAGGGGCAGGAAGAGCCCGCTGGCGTCGGCGAATCCCGCGACCGTGCCGGAGGCATCCGTCGCCGGGTGGTCGGTCACCGCGAACACGGTGCCGCTCGTGCCGATCGACACGATCACGTCGCCGTCGGATGCGCCGAGGCCGAGCGCGGCGCCGGCGTTGTCGCCCGCGCCGACGCCGACGACGATCCCGGCCGGGATGTCGCCTGTGGCGGGGCGTGCTTCAGACGGAGATTCTTGGCCGACGGTGGCGTGTCGCGGCACGGATGCCGGCGTGTCGCCGGACTCTCCGATCGACGGGGCGGGCAGGTGCACGGTCGTGCCGGCGGAGGCGCCGGGGCCGAGTACGCGGGGAAGGACTGCGGCGTGGCCGAGGGCGCGCTCGAATAGTCCACGGTCGTAGTCGCCGGTGACGGGGGACCAGTAGCCGGTGCCGCTCGCGTCGGACCGGTCGGTGGTCAGGGCGGAGAGGTCGGGGCCGAGCGGGCTCCGGCCGGCCGGGCCGTAGCCGAGCAGCCGCCAGGTGAGCCAGTCGTGCGGGAGCACCACGGCGGCGACGCGCGCGGCGTTGGCGGGTTCGGCATCCCGGAGCCAGCGCAGCTTGGTGGCGGTGAATGAGGCCACGGGCACGACGCCGGTGCGGCGCGCGTACTCGCCGGCGCCCACCTCGGCGACGAGGTCGGCCGCGGCCGGGGCGCTGCGGGTGTCGTTCCAGAGCAGGGCCGGGCGGATGACCTCGCCGTCGCCGTCCAGCGCGACCATGCCGTGCTGCTGCGCCGCGATCGAGAGGGCGGCGACATCCGCGAGCCCGCCGGCGTCGGCGAGGGCGGCGTGCAGCGCGTCCCACCACTGCTCCGGATCGACCTCGGTGCCGTCCGGATGCGACGCCCGCCCGCTCCGCACGAGGGCGCCCGTTGCGGCATCCCGGATGACGACCTTGCAACTCTGCGTCGACGAGTCGACTCCGGCAACCAGTGTCATGGCTTCATTCTCCGCTCGATGGGCCGTTCTCAATGAGGGTGTGGTGCATAACTCCTGCAATTTCTGCGGGAGGGATTCGACCGCCTCGGAATTCCGGGGCTCCCCGTGCCAGGACCTCGAAATTGCAGGAGTTGCGAACGGGGAGACCCGGGTGACCGGGACAGGCGCCCGCGGCGGAATGTCGCGCCCCCCAGGTGAGCGTGACATGCCGCACCAGGGGGCGCGGACGCCGGCTAGCGGGCGCCGAGCAGGTGCTCGAGGGCCAGCTGCTGCAGCCGCACGAAGCCGAAGCCCTTGCCGCCGAAGTACGCGTCGGTGTCGAAGTCCTCGTAGGAGGCGCGGTCGGCGAGCAGGTCGTCGTAGCTCTCGCCTTCGCCGAGGGTCGGCAGCGCGAGGTCGGGCACCTTGGCCGCGGCGAGCATCTGCTGCACCTCGGGGTCGGCACGGAAGGCCTTGGCGCGTTCCTTGAGCAGCAGGTAGGTCTGGATGTTCGCCTTGGCGGAGTCCCAGACGCCGGTGATGTCCTCGGTGCGGCTCGGCTTGTAGTCGAAGTGGCGCGGGCCGTCGTAGGCCTGGCCGCCGTTCGGGCCGCCGTTCTCGAGCAGGTCGACGAGGGCGAACGCGTTGTGCAGGTCGCCGTGGCCGAAGACGAGGTCCTGGTCGTACTTGATGCCGCGCTGGCCGTTGAGGTCGATGTGGAACAGCTTGCCCTGGTACAGCGCCTGGGCGATGCCGGCGGCGAAGTTGAGACCTGCCATCTGCTCGTGGCCGACCTCGGGGTTCACGCCCACAATTTCAGGGCGCTCGAGGGTCGTGATGAACGCCATCGCGTGGCCGACGGTCGGAAGCAGGATGTCGCCGCGGGGTTCGTTCGGCTTGGGCTCGATCGCGAAGCGGATGTCGTAGCCCTTGTCGGTGACGTAGTCGCCGAGCAGGTTGACGGCCTCGCGGTAGCGGGAGAGGGCCGAGCGGATGTCCTTGGCCGAGTCGTACTCCGCGCCTTCGCGTCCGCCCCACATCACGAACGTCTTCGCGCCGAGCTCGGCGGCGAGGTCGAGGTTGCGGAGCACCTTGCGGAGGGCGAAGCGGCGGACGCTGCGGTCGTTCGAGGTGAAGCCGCCGTCCTTGAAGACCGGCTCGCTGAACAGGTTGGTCGTGATCATCGGGATGATCAGGCCGGTGTCTGCACAGGCCTGCTTGACGCGGTCGATCTGCGACCGGCGCTTCTCCTCGGTGCAGCCGAAGGGGAACAGATCGTTGTCATGGAAGGTCAGGCCGTACGCCCCGATTTTCGCCAGGTTCTCCACGGCGTCGACGACGTCGAGCGGCGGACGGGTCGGCCCACCGAACGGGTCGGCGCCGTTGTAGCCGATGGTCCAGAGGCCAAAGGAGAATTTGTCTGCGGGGGTGGGCGTGATGGCCATGAGGTTCCTTGTCTGTCAGCGACGTTGGTGATTTGTTGTAGCTAAGAACATATTAGTGCAGAATCCGCGCCGGCGCGACTGCCGGGCGGGAATCGGCGAGCAAGAGCCCGGTCAGGGACGCGGTGCCACGGACACCGGTGCCACGGACGGTGCCACGGACACCGGTGCCACGGGCGGTGCCACGGACACCGGTGCCACGAGCGAGCGGGTCTGGTCGACCGTGCGCGTCTGTCCGGTCAGGGCAGTCGGCTGTGCGTAGGCGATCCGGGAGCTCGAGTGCCCGAGGCGAAGCTCGAGAAGCCCGGGCTCGACGATGCGGTCGCCGTCGCGCCCGGTGAACGAGGCAAGGTCGGCGTGCACGGTAAACGTGATTCGCACGCTCTCGCCGGGCTCGAGGTCGACCCGGTGATAGCCGACCAGCCGGTTCACCGGGCGCACGACGGATGCCACGGGGTCGTGCAGGTAGAGCTGCACCACGTCGGCGCCGCGCCGGTCACCCGCGTTGGTGACGGTGAGCGCCACAGTGGTGGCGGCATCCGTGGCGAACTCGGCTGCACCGACCGCCGGGTCGGTCCAGTCGAAACTCGTATAGCCGAGACCGTGCCCGAAGGCGAAACGGGCGGTCGGATCGAGGTTGGACACCTCACTGAGCGTGCCGAGCGGTGAGGCGAGGTAGCCGGCCGGCTGCCCTCCCGCCCGGTTGGGGATGCTCACCGGCAGCCGGCCGGACGGGTTGACGCGCCCGCTGACCACACCGGCGATCGCGCCGGCTCCCTCCTCGCCGGGGAAGAAGGATTGGAGCACGGCGGCGGAGCGCTCCGGCGCGTCGTGCAGGAAGTAGGGTCGGCCGGCCACGAGCACGGTCACCACCGGGGTCCCGGCGGCGAGCACGGCATCGAGCAGGGACCACTGGCGGCCGGGCAGGTCAAGCGACTCGGCGTCGCAGCCCTCGCCGGAAGTGCCGCGGCCGAAGAGACCGGGCCGGTCGCCGAGCACCGCGATGACAAGGTCCGCGTCCGCGGCGGCCGCACAGGCCGCGGCGATCCCGGACTCGTCGGTGCCGTCGACAGTGACTCCGGCCGCGTAGCTCACTCGCGCGAGCGGGTACTCGGCGCGGACGGCCTCGAGCACGGTACAGATCTCGATGCCGATCGGCGTCTCCGGGTGCAGCGTACCGACGTGGCCCGGGAACGAATAGCATCCGAGGAGGTTGAGGGCGTCGTGGGCATTAGGGCCGATGACGGCGATCCGTCGCACCGCGGGCAGCGGCAGCGTCCCGTCGGTGCTGAGCAGCACGATGGACTGTTCGGCCACCCGGCGCGCCGTCAGGCGGTCGGCCGCCTGGTCGAGGTCGACCCGGCCGCGCACCGCGTCGATGTCGGCGAGGTCGGCCTCGGTCCAACCGGCGGGCAGCGGGGACCAGCCGGACTCGAGCAGGCCGAGGTCGAGTTTCTGCAGGAGCACCCGGCGGGCCGCCCGATCGATGTAGTCCAGGGGCAGGCGCCCCGCGGCGACCTCGGCGAGGAGCGGCTCGGCGAAGGTCTTGACCGTGGGCAGCTCGACGTCGACCCCGGCGCGCAGCGCCTGGGCTGCGGCGTCTCCCCAGGTGCCGGCGACGCCGTGCAGGGCCTTGAGGAACGCGATCCCGAAGTAATCGGCCACGACGGTACCGGTGAAGCCCCACCGGTCACGGAGAAGCTCCGTGAGCAGGGTCGGGTCGGCGGCCGTCGGCACGCCGTCCACATCGGTATAGGCGTGCATGACCGAGCGCACGCCGCCGTCGCGGATGGCCATCTCGAAGGGCGGGACCAGCACGTCGTTGAATTCGCGCGCTCCGATCGACACGGGGGCGAGATTGCGCCCGGCCTTCGACGCCGAGTAGCCGATAAAATGCTTGAGGGTGGCGACGATACCGGCGGATTCGAGTCCGCGCACGTAGGCGGTCGCGATGGTGCCGACGAGCGTCGGGTCCTCTCCGATGGTCTCCTCGACGCGGCCCCAGCGGGCGTCGCGCACGACGTCGAGCACGGGCGCGAGGCCCTGGTGCACGCCGACGGAGCGCATGCTCGCGCCGATCCGGCCCGACATCTCCCGCACCAGGGCCGGGTTGAAGGTCGCACCCCAGGCCAGGGGGACCGGGTAGGCGGTCGCTCCCCACGCCGTGAAGCCGGCGAGGCATTCCTCGTGGGCGAGGGCGGGGATGCCGAAGCGGCCGGCCGCGGTGATCCGGCGCTGGCTGCGCACGAGCGAGACCACCCCGATCGCGGCGTCGACGGGGCCGGAGCCGAACGGCCGGGTGAGCTGGCCGAGGCCGTGCGGGAGCAACTCGTCGAGGTCGACGACCTCTTCCATGTCGTGCTGGTAGGGGGCGACGCCGCCGCCGTCACTCGCGGCGCCGACCCACACCCCGTAGAGCTGGGCGATCTTCTCCCGGATGGTCATCGCGGCGAGGAGGGCGTCGACGCGCTCGCCGGCGGACAGTGTGGTGTCGTGCCAGGCCGGAGTTGCGGCATCCGCGGGCACAGGGACGGTCGTGGGCATTACTTTCCTCCGACGCCCATGAGGCCCTGGACAAGGGCGCGCCTGGCGAAGAGATAGACGAGCAGGACGGGGAGCATCGACAGCAACACGGCCGCCATCAGGCCGGGGATGTTGATGCCGTACTGGGACTGGAAATCGAACAGTCCGAGGGTGATGACCTTGGTCGACGCCGACTGGGTCAGGATCAGGGGGAAGAGGAACCCGTTCCAGGCCTGCAGCGCCGAGAACACGATGATGGTCGAGATGCCGCCCTTGGAAAGCGGCAGCACGAGCCGGAAGAAACTGCGCATGGGCGTCGCCCCGTCCATGGCCATGGCCTCGTAGAGTTCCGGCGTGATGTCACGCATGCTGCCGCTCAGGATGAGGGTGCAGATCGGCAGGCAGAACGCGGCGGTCGGCAGGATGATTCCGATCAGGCTGTCGTAGAGGCCGGCGACGGTGATCAGGTAGAAGATCGGCACGATCACAGCCTGGGCCGGGATCGCGAGTCCGAGCAGGAAGGTGCGGAAGACGAGGGAGATGCCGCGGCTCCGGCTGCGCACGACCGCGTAAGCCAGCGGCGGCACGAGCACGACGACGATTCCGACGACGCTCACCGTGACGATCGCCGTGTTGAGCACGTAGGCGAGGAAACCGCTGCTGACCAGGGCAGTGAAGTTCTCCAGGGTGAAGCTGCCCGGCAGTGACAATGGGCCCTTGGCGGCGTAGCCCTGCTGGCTCTGGATCGTCGCGGTGAGCATGACGTAGATCGGCACGAGCACGATCAGGAGCCAGATGACGCTGCCGGCCCCCGCGATGTAGTTCGGTTTGGCCTTCATCAGATGCCCTCCTGCACGCTGTGCATCTTGTCGTAGCCGGTGACCCTGACCAGGACCAGGGAAATTGTCGTCGCGATAATGACGAGGACGAGCGCGATCGCGCTTGCGACGCCGAAGTCGAACGACTGGAACGCCTTCCGATACATGTAGAACGCGGTGATCGTCGTGTCGGTTCCCGGGCCGCCCTTGGTCAGGATGAGCACCGTGTCGAACGTCGTCAGACCGCCGACGACCATGAGGATGACGGAGGTGACGATGGTGTTGCGCAGCTGCGGCAGGGTGATGCTGAAGAACTTTCGGACCGTTCCCGCGCCGTCGATATCGGCGGCCTGGTAGAGCACCGGCGGGACTGAACGGGCCGCGCCCTGGTAGAGGAGCGTGTGCAGGGGAGTGAACTGCCAGGCCCCGACGAACGTGAGCACGGCAATCGCGCCGGCCTGGGTGCCGAGCACGTTGCCGTCGCCGCCGAAGAAGCTGCTGAACTGCCCGGGGAGGCCGAAGTTCGGGTCGAGCAGGGCCCGCCAGAGCACCGAGACCGCGGCGGAGGAGAGCAGGAGCGGCACGAAATAGATGGCCGAGAGGATGGCCCGGTTCTTCTGGTGGCCGGCCGCCCACGTGCCGAGCAGGATGCTCAACGGCGTCTGGATGGCGACCCCGAGCAGGGTCAATAGCGCGCTCAACCAGAGGCTCTGCATCATGACCTTGTCGCCGGCGAGCTTGACCCAGTTGTCGAGGCCGTTGAACGCGGGATTGCCGAGGCCGCTCCAGCTGGTGAAGGACATCACCGCGACGCCGATCAGCGGGAGGATGGCGAAGAGCGCGAAGAACAGGGTGGCGGGGAGCGCCCAGGCGAAGCCCGGGCGGCCCGCATTGGGGCCGCCCGGGTGCCGTGGGCGCCCGGTGTCGGAGCGCGTCATGTCAGGTTCCTAGAGCGCCTGCATCGCGGCGATGAAGCCGTCGACGTCCAGCTTGCCGCTGAAGAACTGCGCGACGGCGGTGTGCATGTCGGCGGAGGCCGACTGCGGGTAGGCCTGGTCCCAGGAGAGCTGGAAGGCAGGTGCATCCTGCACCATCGTGAATTGGAAGGCGGCGTAGGTCGGGTCGGCGGCCTGGTCGAGGAACTTCTCGGTCGAGGTCGTCGTCGTCAGATTGCCGATCGCGAGCTGGGCCTGCACGAACTCATCGGAGTACATGAGCTTGAGGAAATCGCGGGCGGTGTCGGGGTACCGGGTGGCTTTGATGACGGAGTAATAGTTGTTGGTGTTGCCGACGAGGTCCGCGGCGTCACCCTTTCCTCCCGTGACGGTGGGGAAGGTGGCGTAACCGAGGTTGGCGGCGGTCCAGTCCTTGTCGGCGCTCTGCTGGGTGGAGTACTCCCACGAGCCCATCAGCTCGAATGCAGCCTTGCCGGTGCGTAGCAGGGCGGGCGAACCGCCGTCGACGAAGCTGACCGAGTCGAAGTTGGAGCCGAAGGCTCCTGCGTCGATGAGTTCCTTGAGCTTGGTGAGGGCGGCGCGGCTGTCCTTGCTGTCCCACGCACTCGAGTCGCCGCCGATTGCCTTCGTCAGCAGATCGGGGCCGGCCACCCGGTCAAACATGTACTCGTACCACATCAGTGTCGGCCACTGGTCGGCGCCACCGAGGGCGATCGGGGTGATTCCCTTGTCTTTGAGAATCTTCACGGAGGCCAGCAGGTCGTCCCAGGTTTTCGGGGATTCGATACCGGCGTCGGTGAGCACCTGCTTGTTGTTGAACAGGATGACCGGCTGGGTGCCGCGCATCGGAATGCCATACGGCACGCCGTCGATCGCGGCGGCGTTGAAGACCGAGGGGAGGAACGACGACTCGAGCTTGGGGTCGTCCTTGATCATTCCGGTCAGCGGGAGGAGCAGGTCGGCCTTCACGAACGGCTGGATGCTGCCGCCGCCCCAATTGAAGAAGATGTCGGGGGCCGACGCGGTGCTGATGATCGTCTGGAGCTTCTGCTGGTAGTTGGCGCCGGGGATGCGGTCGAGGATGACCTTGACGTCGGACGTCGCGTTGAACTTCTTGACCATTGCCTCTTCGACCGTGTTGCCCGCATCGCCATAGACGGCGACGTGGATCACGTTCTCCGGGCGGTTGCTCGCCGCTCCGCTCGCGGTGGAGCACGCGGTGAGCGTCACTCCCAGCGCGAGTACTGCTGTGCCGGCGATGGCCCGGATGAGCCACGTGCTCTTGTTCGACATTGAACGCCTCTCGAAAGTTTCGACAATCTTGCCGAAAGTGATTAGGATGGTTGGAGTCTAGGTCGCCGGTTATGTTGCGTCAAGCCACAAACCGACCGAGACTCGAATTCGACGCCCCGAGAAAGGAACCTCAGATGGGAAAGACCACCGCGGAGGACCCCGAACGCGTCACCCTCGCGGCGATCTCGGTCCTCGCCGGGGTGTCGCTGTCGACCGTGTCCAAGGTGCTCAATGGGCGGGGAGACGTCGCGGCCTCGACCCGGAGCCGGGTCGAGGCGCTCCTCGCGGAGCACGGCTACAGCCGCCGGGGCGACGCAGCCGCCTCGGCGCCCCTGCTCGAGCTCGTCTTCCACGAGCTCGAGAGCGTGTGGGCGATCGAGATCATCCGCGGCGTCGAGCGGGTGGCCAGGGAACACGGGATGAGCATCATCCTGACCGAGAGCGGGGACCGGCATTCGCCCGACCTCGATTGGATCGACGGGGTGATCGCCCGCAACCCGGCCGGGGTGATCCTCGTCTTCTCCGACCTCTCGGCCGGGCACAAGCAGCAGCTCGCCACCCGCGGCATCCCCTTCGTCGTCGTCGATCCGGCGGGAGACCCTGCCCCCGACGTGCCGTCGATCGGCTCGGCCAACTGGTCGGGCGGGCTCGCGGCGACCCGGCACCTGATCGACCTCGGGCACACCCGGATCGGCATGATCAGCGGCCCGTTCGACATGATGTGCTCGAGCGCACGGATCGGCGGCTATCGGGCCGCCCTCGACGCCGCGGGGATCACCTTCGACCCGGCGCTCGTGCTCGAGGGCGACTTCCACCCCGAGGGTGCCAGGCTGCGCGCACTCGAACTGCTCGAGCGTGCCGACCGCCCCACCGCCATCTTCGCCGGAAGCGACCTGCAGGCGATGGGGGTCTACGAGGCGGCCAGAGCACTCGGCCTCGCGATCCCCGCCGACTTGTCCGTCGTCGGCTACGACGACCTGCCGCTGGCCCGCTGGGTGGGCCCGCCGCTCACGACCGTTCGCCAACCGCTCACCGAGATGGCGGAGGAGGCGGCGCGGCTCGCGCTCCGGCTCCGGCGCGAACCCGGTCTCGAGGTGCAGCGGATGGACCTGGCCACGAGCCTGGTCTCGCGCCAGAGCACGGCGCGCGTCGATCAGGCGGTCGCCGGCCGGTAGTCGAAGGCCGTGACGACGGCCGGCCGGGCGGCGTCGCCGGTGGCGAACGGGCCGACAAGCGTGCCCACGAAACCGCCGGCCCATTCGGTGGTGAGCACCCCGGCATCCGTCTCGGCGACCGGGTAGCTGGTGCCGCCGGCAGTCGCGACCAGCGCGACCTCTCGCCCGGACAACCGTGCCTCGAGACGCACGCCGGCCGGGTCGGCAGCCTCGGCCGGGTTGAGGCGCACGCTGCCCAGGACCCGATCGACCCCGCCGTCACGTTCGATCGCGGTCACGAGCGCGCCCGAGGTCCCCGTGCGCAACTCGAGCCGGAGCTGGAACGCCCCGCTCTGCCGCAGGGCCAGCCCCGCGGTCAGCCCGGGGGCAGGCGGGACTACCCGGATGCCGGCGCTCGCATCCGGATGCCGCCAGCGGTAGCCGAGGAACGCGGCCTGGCCGGCAGAACCCAGGTCGTGGCCGGTCGGGGTCAGTCGCAATCCGCCTGGTCCGGTCTTCGCGAAACTCGCCTGGCCGCGCAGGCTCAGCCAGTGACCGGCCGGAGCCGCTGCGGAGAAGTCGTCGTGCAGCCCGGCCGAGGTCGGCATAGCCGCGCCGGGCGGAGAGTCGAAGGGCGTGCTGCCGGCCGCGCTGAGCATCCCGGCCCCCGGGTTCACGACCGGCCAGTCGTCCTCCCAGGCCACCGGAGCCAGGAAGGTCTCCCGGCCGAGCAGGTGGCCGCCGGCCCGGGGCCGCACCCCGAGGGCGAGCGCCCACCACGATCCGTCGGGGCCGTCGACGAGGTCGGCGTGGCCGACGTTCTGCACCGCGGCCGTGCGGCCGAGGTGGCGGTGGGTCAGGATCGGGTTGCCGGGGTTGCCCTCGTAGGGGCCGGTGACGCGGCGCGAGCGGGCGACCGACACGGCATGATGCTGCTCGGTGCCGCCCTCGGCCGCGACGAGGTAGAACCAGCCGTCGCGCTGGAGAGGTGCGGCCCCTCCGCCCAGACCGCTCCGTGCAGGGCGCCGTTCCAGAGGATGTGTTCCTCCCCGACGAGCGCGCCGGCGGCCAGGTCGAGTTCTCGCAGCCAGATCTCGGTCTGATCGGGGTACGCGCCGGGTTCGACCAGCCTGCAGCCGGCCCACCAGGCCGTGCCGGCGTCGAAGAAGAGGTCCGGGTCGATGCCCCTGGCCTCGTCGATCCAGATCGGGTCTGACCAGGGGCCGGCAGGGTCGGTGGCGGTGACCAGGAAGGAGCCGTCGCGCTCGCCGCCGACGCTTGTGCAGGCCAGGTAGAAGCGACCGTCGTGATGGCGGAGGGTGGGGGCGTAGAGGCCGCCCGAGTCGGGGACCCCGGCCAGGTCGAGCTGGCCCGGCCGGTCGATCGCGTGTCCGATCGGTGTCCAGGTCACCAAGTCGGTGCTCGAGTGCAGCGGAAGGCCCGGGAAGTACTCGAACGAGGAGGTCACGAGGTAGAAGGTGTCCTCGACCCGGCACACCGATGGGTCGGGGTGCATGCCTGGCAGGACGGGATTCGAGTACGCGGTCATGCTTGACACCCTAGTGACCGGCCATGCCGAGCGGCGCCGGGTTTGGTGGTTGTCTCCTGGTTCACAGGTGCTATATGTTGGAGCCGTCAACATAAACGGTTCGACCGGATGTCGACCCAGCGTTACAAGGAGGTGATCGGCAGTTCTGCCTCCTCGTGCGATCACAGCATTCAGAGCAGAAAGCAGATCATGACGACAACCAAGAGGCTGTTCACCATCGTTGCCACGGGAGCAGTCGCGCTCTCGCTCGCGGCATGTTCGGGCACCACCACCGGCTCCACCGGAAGCACCGGCGCGGCCATCGCCGACTGCAACGTCGGCATCTCGATGCCCACCCGCAGCCTCGAGCGCTGGATCAACGACGGTGAGGGGCTCAAGACCCAGCTCGAAGACGCCGGCTGCACCGTCGACCTCCAGTACGCCGACAACAAAACCGACCAGCAGATCAGCCAGATCCAGAACCAGGTCGCCGGTGGTGCCAAGATCCTGGTCGTTGCATCCATCGACGGCAAGGTGCTCTCGCCCGTGCTCGCCGAGGCCAAGAAGCAGGATGCCACGGTGATCGCCTATGACCGGTTGATCAACGGCACCAAGGACGTCGACTACTACGCCACCTTCGACAACTACAAGGTCGGGCAGCTGCAGGGCGAGTTCATCGAAGCCCAGCTCGGCCTGGCCGACGGCAAGGGCCCGTTCAACCTCGAGCCCTTTGCCGGCAGCCCCGACGACAACAACGCCAAGTTCTTCTTCTCCGGCGCCTGGGACGTGCTGCTGCCCTACGTCGAGAGCGGCCAGCTCGTCGTGCCCAGCGGCAAGGCGCCCAAGTCCAACGACGAGTGGACGACGCTCGGCATCCAGGGCTGGGCTTCTGACAAGTCCCAGGCCGAGATGGACAACCGTCTCTCCTCCTTCTACGGCAACGGCGCGAAGGTCAACGTCGTGCTCTCGCCCAACGACAGCCTGGCCGTCGGGATCGAAGCCTCGCTCAAGTCCGCGGGCTACAAGCCCGGCGCTGACTACCCGCTGATCACCGGGCAGGACGCCGACAAGGCCAACGTCAAGGCGATCCTCGATGGCGCCCAGTCGATGACCGTCTGGAAGGACACCCGCACCCTGGGCAAACAGGTCTTCACCATGATCCAGTCCATCGCGGCGGGCGACACGGTCGAGGTCAACGACACCAAGACCTATGACAACGGCAAGAAGGTCGTGCCGTCGTTCCTGCTCGCCCCCGAGGTCGTCACCAAGGACGACGTGCAGACCAAGCTCATCGATTCCGGGTTCATCAAGGCCTCGGACGTCGGCCTCTAGGTCGACTCCCCGGGTGGCGGGGCCGGCCGGTCCCGCCACCACTACGGCACGTTGCACCACCGATGAAACACGCTGACAGGAGCGCCAGTCATGAATAGTCCGATTCTTCGGATGCTCGGCATCGAGAAGGACTTCAATGGGGTCAAAGCCCTCGACGAGGTCTCGATCGAAGTGGAACGCGGCAAGGTCCACGGCATTTGCGGGGAGAACGGGGCCGGGAAGTCCACGCTGATGAAGGTGCTCAGCGGCGTCTACCCGCACGGCAGTTACGACGGCAGGATCGAATTCGAGGGCGAGGAAGCCACCTTCCGCTCGATCAACGACAGCGAAGCCGTCGGCATCGTCATCATCCACCAGGAACTCGCCCTGAGCCCGTACCTCTCTATTGCGGAGAACATCTTCCTCGGCAACGAGAACTCGAAGCGCGGCGTCATCGACTGGAACAAGACAAACCTCGAGGCGTCGAGCCTGCTCGCGAGGGTCGGGCTCGACGAGAACCCGGCCACCAAGGTACTCGAACTCGGCGTCGGCAAGCAGCAGCTCGTCGAAATCGCCAAGGCCCTCTCCAAGCGGGTCAAGCTGCTCATCCTCGACGAACCGACCGCCGCGCTCAACGACGAAGACTCCGATCACCTGCTCGACCTGATCGAACACCTCCGCGGGCAGGGCATCACCTGCATCATCATTTCCCACAAGCTCAAGGAGATCCGCCGGATCGCGGACACCGTCACGGTGATTCGTGACGGTAAGACGATCGAGACGATCGACATGCACGGCCCGGATGCCACCCAGGCCCGGATCATCCGCTCAATGGTGGGCCGCGACCTGAACAGCATGTTCCCGCCGCGCGAACCCAAGATCGGCGCGGAGATCCTCCGGGTCGAGGACTGGACGGTCTACCACCCGGTCGACACGGCACGCAAGGTCGTCGACAACGCCTCCTTCACGGTGCGGGCCGGCGAGGTGGTCGGCTTCGCCGGACTGATGGGGGCCGGCCGCACCGAACTCGCAATGAGCCTGTTCGGCCGCTCCTACGGCACCAACATCTCCGGTCGGGTCTACAAGAACGGCGAGGAAATCTCCGTGCGGACCGTCGACGAGGCCATCCGGAATGGGATCGCCTATGCCACCGAGGACCGCAAGAAATACGGCCTCAACCTGATCGGCGACATCACCGTCAACGTCTCGGCCGCGGCCCTGGCCACCCTCGCGAAGTACGGGGTGATCGACCGCCACCGGGAATACAAGGTCGCCGAGAGCTACCGCACCCGGATGAACATCAAGGCGCCGACCGTCTCGGCCATCACCGGCAAACTCTCCGGCGGCAACCAGCAGAAGGTGGTCCTGTCGAA
The DNA here is from genome assembly GCF_004403515.1 of Cryobacterium fucosi. GTDB lineage: Bacteria > Actinomycetota > Actinomycetes > Actinomycetales > Microbacteriaceae > Cryobacterium > Cryobacterium fucosi. The sequence goes on from NZ_SOHH01000050.1 coordinate 21,874, forward strand.
GTGGATCTTCGCCGGCCCCGACATCCTCTTCCTCGACGAACCGACGCGTGGAATCGACGTCGGCGCCAAGTACGAGATCTACGGAATCATCAACGAACTCGCCGCCGCCGGCAAGGCCGTCGTCGTCATCTCCTCTGAACTGCCGGAGCTGCTCGGCATCTCCGACCGCATCTATGCGATCTCCGACGGCCGGATCACCGGCGAAGTCGCCGGCGTCGACGCCACCCAGGAATCCCTCATGCACTACATGACTGCGGGAAAGGACTAAACCGCAATGACAACCACCACTCCCGCCAAGCGCAAGCCGCGGCTGGCCATCAACTTTCGCCAGTACGGAATCCTCGCCGCCCTGGTCGTCATCGTCGTGCTGTTTCAGGTGCTCACCAACGGGCGCCTGCTGCTGCCGGGCAACGTCAACAATCTGATCCAGCAGAACGCCTACGTGCTGATCCTCGCCGTCGGCATGGTGGTGGTGATCATCGCCGGCCATATCGACCTGTCGGTCGGGTCGGTGGTCGCCATGGTCGGTGCGGTCTCGGCGATCGCCACGAACGTGTGGGGTCTTCCCTGGTGGGCGTCCGTGCTGCTCGCTCTGCTCGTCGGTGCGCTGGTCGGGGCCTGGCAGGGTTTCTGGGTGGCGTTCGTGGGCATCCCCGCCTTCATCGTGACACTGGCCGGCATGCTCATCTTCCGAGGTCTCACCCTCGTCCTGCTGACGGGCGGCACCATCAGCGGGCTTCCCGACCAGTTCACCGCGATCGGGGCCGGCTGGCTGCCGGGCTTCCTTGGTGAACTCGGTGGACGCGACGTGCTGACCCTGGGTCTCGGGCTGGTCACCTGCGTGGCGCTCGTGCTGCAGCAGCTGCGCACCCGGGCGACCCTCCGCCGGCTGGAGTTGCCCCGCGAGACGCTCACCCAGCTCTGGCTGAAGAACGGCATCGCGATCGTCGCCATCATGTGGCTGGCTTGGCTGCTGTCGGGCTACAGCGGCACTCCGATCATCCTGATCATCCTTGCCGTGCTGATCCTGCTCTACACGTTCATGCTCAACCAGACAGTGTTCGGCCGGCACGTGTACGCCATCGGCGGCAACCTGTTCGCGGCCATGATGAGCGGCGTGAAAACGAAGTGGGTCAACTTCTACGTCTTCGTCAACATGGGCGTGCTCGCCGGCCTGGCAGGGGTCGTCAGCACGGCCCGCGCGGGCGGTGCCGTGGCATCCGCCGGCCAGAACTACGAATTGGATGCCATCGCGGCCGTCTTCATCGGCGGTGCCGCGGTGCAGGGAGGCATCGGCACGGTCGTCGGGGCCATCGTCGGCGGCCTGGTGATGGGCGTCCTCAACATGGGCCTCTCGATCCTCTCGGTCGACGCGGCGTGGCAGATGGCGATCAAGGGGCTTGTGCTTCTGCTCGCGGTCGCCTTCGACATCTTCAACAAGCGCCGCAGCGGCGGACGCTGATTCGGCGGGCGGCCATCGATAGGATATGTTCATGTCTCAAACAAATAGGCCGACGCCGGACCCCGGTCGCTCGGAGTTCGACAAGATGGTGGCGGGGGACTGGTACCGGTACCGCTCCGGCCCCGAGCTCGCCGAGCTGACCATCGGCACCCAGCGCACCTGCCGGCAGATCACCGCCCTCTTCGACGAGGACAGGGATGCCGCCCAGAAACTGTTCACCGGGATGCTCGGCACGGCCGGCGAGGGCGTCGACTTCCGGCCGCCGCTCTACCTGGACTACGGCTCTCGCCTGCACGTGGGGGCCGGCACCTTCATCAACGCCGACTTCCTCGCCCTTGGCGGCGGGGAGATCACGATCGGGAAGAACGTGCTCGTCGGGCCGAGCGCACGCCTGTACACGCCGATCCACGCGCTCGACGTCGGCGAACGCCGGGCCGGCTACGAGCGGGTGCTGCCGATCCGGATCGGGGATGACGTCTGGCTCGGCGGGAACGTCGTCGTCTGCCCCGGTGTCACGATCGGCGCCGGCAGCGTCATCGGCGCCGGCTCCGTCGTCACCAGGGATGTGCCGCCGGGGGTCATCGCCGTCGGCAACCCGGCACGAGTCGTCCGCACCCTCGCCGAGGCCGAGCAGGCAGACCAGACCGAGCGCACGGGGCAGGCAGGCCAGGCCGAGCGCGTCGGGCAGCACCGGTCGGAATCAGGCGCACCCGCGCGGTAACGAGCACGACGTGGCCGGATGCCGCGCACGGCTTGATGCGGCAGACTGTGCCACGAGGGATTCGAGGGGTTCATGGCGAGCATTCACGACGTGGCGCGGGTGGCCGGCGTGTCGATCAGCACGGTGTCGTACGCGCTCTCCGGCAAGCGTTCCATCGCCGAGTCGACCCGGCTCCGCATCAACAATGCCGTGGAACAGCTGGGCTACCGGCCCAACGCGGGAGCGCGCATGCTTGCCGGGACGCGCACCAACATCTTCGCGCTGACCGCGCCGTTCCATGCGGAGACCTACGCGCCCGCGCACATGGCCTTCGTGCTCGCGGTTGCGCAGGCCGCCCGCGCCCACGACTACGACGTGCTGCTGCTCACCCAGGATGAGGCCACCAGCGGACTGCGGAGAGTCGCCTCCAGCCGGCTTGTCGACGGCATCATCGTGCTCGACGTCGCGGCCGAAGACGACCGGGTGGGGGTGATCAGAGAACTCGGCACCCCGGCCGTCTTCATCGGGATCCCGCGGGACACCGAGGGTCTCGTCTGTGTCGACCTCGATTTCGAAGCCGCCGCAGCCCTGGCGATCAGTCGACTCACCGACGCCGGCCATCGGTCGATCGGGCTCATCGGCCACTCGCCCGGCGTGTATGCGCGCGGCTCCAACTTTCCGCCCCGGTTCCGGGACGGCTTCTTCAGCGCCGCGGCGGCGGAGGGGGTCGCGACCGCGTTCGCCATGCCCGAGCGCGACGGTCCGAGCGTGCGAGCGGCCCTCGACGAGCTCTACCGGACGTTGCCGGGGATGACCGCCCTCGTGCTGCACTGCGAGGAGACGGTGCAGGCGGCCGTGATGGACATCCTGCGCGAACGCGGTCTGCGCGTGCCGCAGGACCTGTCGGTCATTTCCGCGTGCGCGAGCTTCGAGACGGATCACTTCGAGCCTGCCCTTGACACCATCCCGCTTGTCGCGGCCGACTCCTGCACGCGGGCGGTGGAGCTGGCGATCGAGCAGGTCGCCGTCCCGATCGCACCCCGGGTCGAGCTCGTGCCGCCGCGCTTCCTCGAGCGCGGATCGATCGCGCCTCCCACGCCCCGCCGCTGAGGGTCGACTCGCCCCTGTCCCCGGGGATTGGCGACCTCGGCTATGCGTCGCCGAGTCCTTCGCCGACCACGAAGACCAGGGCCAGCGGAACGGTCACCCCGAGGGCGATGACGTTGAGCACTGAGCGCTCCCGCCACAGCCAGACGCACAGAACATTCAGCACGGCCGCAGCGTCGATGCGCACGGTTCCGATGGCCGGCATCACCCAGGTGTCCGTGACGGGGTACGTCTCGCGGAATATCGTCGTGACCACCGGCAGGATCAGCCAGGAGGCCAGCCCGATCACGGACAGGCCGATTGCCCACCGGCCCAGGGCGGTCTGCGGGGGTACGGCAGTGATCCCACGACCTCGAGGAGGTGGGACCGGGGCCCGGTTCGGTTCATTTCGGGGGTTCGACATGAGCGGGACCCTTCTCGGCTGGAGTGCCGGGCAGTGCGGCGTGACCCGCCCGGTTTGACGGTCGTGGTAGCCCTCGGACGCGGTGCCGGCGAGGGTGGCACACGGGCGTCCCCGCCCCGTTGCGCGTATATGTTGTAAATCTCAACAAACCCCTTGTGTGGAAGTCCCTCCCTCCTCTATGCTTCAAAGCGACCCACTGTCGAAGCGTTTCGGCAGGCGATAGGCACTGCAACTATCGAAGCGTTTCGATTGCGTTTCGCTCAGGGTTTCGGGGCGGCCAGCGTCGCCCACTACAAGGAGGTAGAACGTGAGATTAGGAAAGCGCACTCTCGCCGTCGTGGCGATGGCGGCAACGGCGGCCCTGTTGTCGGGCTGTGCAAGCGGCGGGGGCGGCGGCGCGGCGGACGACGCGAGCAAGACCCTCACCCTGTGGGACTTCGAGAGCGACACGAGCGCGATGGGCATCGCCTGGAACCAGGCGATCAAGACCTTCGAGAAGGAGACCGGCGCGAAGGTCAAGTTCGAGGCCAAGAGCTTCGAGCAGATCCGCTCGACCGCGAGCCAGGTGCTCAACTCGGACAAGGCCCCCGACGTGCTCGAGTACAACAAAGGCAACGCGACCGCCGGGCTCCTGGCCAGCCAGGGCCTGCTGAGCAACCTCGACGACGCCGTCAAGAAGTACGGCTGGGCCGACAAACTCGCACCGTCGCTGCAGACCACGGCGAAGTATGACGAGAACGGCATCATGGGCTCCGGCTCCTGGTACGGCGTGCCCAACTACGGCGAATTCGTCGAGGTCTATTACAACAAGGACATGTTCGCGAAGTACAACATCGCGATCCCGACCACGCAGGCCGAATTCGAGGCGGCGCTCAAGACCTTCGCCGATGCCGGGATCACCCCGCTGGCCGAGTCGGCCGCCGAGTACCCGCTGGGCCAGCTCTGGTACCAGCTCGCCCTCACCAAGGCCGACCGCAGCTTCGTCGACGACTACCAGCTCTACAAGGGCAAGGTCGACTGGCAGGGCAAGGAACTGAGCTACGCCACGGAGGCCATCAAGGACTGGACCGACAAGGGCTACATCAGCAAGGACGCCAGCGGCACCAAGGCAGAGGATGCCGGCACCGCCTTCATCGCCGGCACCAACCCGATCTTCTTCTCCGGCAGCTGGTGGTACAACCGCTTCACGACCGAGGTCAAGGGCTTCGACTGGGGCACCTTCCTCTACCCCGGCGCGAAGATGTCGCCCGGCTCCGCCGGCAACATGTGGGTCGTCCCGGAGAACGCCAAGAACAAGGACCTCGCGGCGAAGTTCATCGACATCACCATGCGACCGGAGATCCAGGCCCTCATCGGCAACAACGGCGGAGTGCCCGTCGCGGCGAACGCGGCAGACATCACCGACCCGAAGAGCAAGGAACTGATCGACAACTTCAACACCCTCACCGGTGAAGACGGCATCGCGTTCTACCCCGACTGGCCCACCCCGACCTTCTACGACCAGCTCAACGCCGGCCTGCAGGAGCTCATCAACGGCACCAAGTCGTCCAAGGACGTGCTGACCCAGCTCGGCGGCCAATACGAAGACGGCATCAAGGACATCAAGAAGTAGTCCTTCCGGCCGCTGAGTTGCGGAGAAAACACCCTTGACTCGAGGGTGAAGGTGTTTTCTCCGCAACTCGGAGCGGCTCGAGGCCCTCGTGGGGTCTCGACACGCTCGACCACCGGGCGCGGAGCTCGACCACCGGGCGCGAAGCCCGACCACCGAACTCAAGAAAGGCACGACGATGGCCACACCAGCCCCGTTTGCCGGCACGAAGACCGCCTCGCGGAAGGCGCCCGCGGGCGCCGCCCCGATCACCAGCCTCATCCCCGGGGCGACCGGCCGTGGCTTCTGGATCTACCTTCTTCCGGGCCTGCTCCTGCTCACCATCATCGTTCTCATCCCGCTGGGCTGGAACCTGTACCTGACCTTCACCTCCTACCGCGGCATCCGCCCGCCGGTCTGGAACAACTTCGAGAACTGGACGAAGCTGTTCGGTGACGACGTCTTCTGGACCTCGTTCGGCAACTCGGTGGCGATGATCGTCGCGATGGTGATCGTGCCGACGCTGCTCGGCCTCGTGCTCGCGGCCATGCTCTTCGACCTGGTCGGCAAGAAGTTCGGCAGCAGGATCGCCAGCTTCCTCCGCGCCACCTACTACCTGCCGCAGATCCTCCCCGTGGTCATCGCGGCGATCGTGATCGGCTGGATCCTCCGCCCCGAGAACGGCGCGCTCAACCAGGTGCTCGGCGCTGTCGGCCTCGAGTCGCTGCAGCACAACTGGCTCGGCAGCCCCGACACGGCCCTCGCGAGCATCATGGTGATCATGGTCTGGGTGCAGCTCGGCTACCCGATCGTCATCTTCATGGCTGCGCTGCAACGCGTCGACCCCGAGCTGTACGAAGCCGCCGAACTCGACGGGGCCAACTGGTTCCAGCGGTTCCAGGCCATCACGGTCGGCATCATCCGGCCCGAGATCTTCGTCGTCACCCTCACCTGCACGATCGCCGCCCTCAAGGTGTTCGGCCCGATCTACGCGCTCACCCGCGGCGGCCCCGGAACGTCCACGATCGTGCCCAGCTACTACTCGTACAGCGAGTTCTTCCAGAACCAGCAGGTCGGCTACGGCGCCACGATCGCGACGGCACTCACCGTCGTGGTCGCGATCGTCGCGATCGTGTTCATCACTTTCCAGACCCGGCTCGAGCGCCGGGACGAGGAGCGCTAGAAATGTCCACCCTGACCGAGAAACTCCGCCCGGTCCGCGCCGCGGCTCCCCGCCCCCCGAAACTGCCGACGGTGCACACCCGTAAGTCGGCCGGCGACTGGGTCATCCTGGTCGTCGCGATCCTGATCGGCTTCTTCATCGCCGTCCCGTTCCTGATGATCCTGATCAACTCGTTCAAGTCGCCCGCCGACTACAACAGCTCAGGCCCGCTCACCCTGCCGACCAACCTCTACTTCGACGGCATCGTCAACTTCTGGACCAGGGTGAACTTCCCGGAGAAGCTCTGGAACAGCATCCTGATCTCCACCGTCGTGGCGGTCGCCGCCGTGGGCATCTCGATGTTCAACGCCTTCGCGATCGGCATCGGCCGGGTGCGCGGACGCACCTGGATCGTCGTGCTCGTGCTGCTGGCCAACATGGTGCCGCAGGAGGCCCTGCTCTACCCGCTGTACTACATGTTCAAGCAGGTCGGCCTGTACGACAACGTCTGGGCCGTGATCATCATCTTCACGGTCATCCAGAGCGCGTTCGGCACCTACCTGCTCGCCTCGGTCTACGGCACCTTCCCCAAGGAACTGCTCGAGGCCGCGTCGCTCGACGGGGCGAGCCGCTGGCAGATCCTCTGGCGGGTCGTCTACCCGATCAGCCGGCCGACGCTCTCGGTGCTTCTGATCTTCTTCTTCATTTGGACCTGGAACGAGTTCCTCATCCCGCTGACCTTCCTGGTCAGCAACGCGAACCAGACCGTTCCGGTGGCGATCAGCGTGCTGCAGGGCGACCGGCTGATGGACGTCACCACCACGAGCGCTTCGGCACTGCTTGGCCTGCTGCCGACGCTCATTTTCTTCCTGATTTTCCAACGCACGCTGACGCGTGGCATCACCGCGGGAGCAGTCAAGTAATCATGAAATTCACCGATGGATTCTGGCATGTCCGCCCCGGCGTGACCCCCCTCTACGCCCAGGAGGCGTACGACCTCGAAACCGTGACGGATGCCGGCGCCGACGGCGACGCGCTGCGAATCGATGCGCCGACCAGGGTCATCGCCCACCGTGGCGACGTGCTCAACCGGGCGCTGCTCTCGGTGACGCTCTCGTCACCGCTGCCCGGCATCATCCGGGTGCGGGTGGCCAAGGACACCGGCGGGCACATCGAGCCCGGGTTCGAGCTTGACGGCCAGACCCGCGGCAGCGGCATCGTCTCCGTCGACGAGACGGGCGGATCGGTGACCAGCGGCCCCCTGACCGCCCGGATCGATCGCGGCAGCCCCTGGAACCTCCGGTTCGAGGCCGACGGCAGGACCCTCACCCAGAGCGGCCCGAAGTCGATCGGCCACATCTCGCTCGCGGCCGGGGCCCCCATCGCCGCGGAACCCACCGGGGTCTCCGGCGTCACAGCGACCGGGCTCGCCCCGGCATCCGCCTACACGCACGCCCGCCTCGGACTGGGCGTCGGCGAACTCGTCTACGGGCTCGGCGAACGGTTCGGCCCGCTCGTGAAGAACGGCCAGACCGTCGATATCTGGAACGCCGACGGCGGCACGTCGAGCGAACAGTCCTACAAGAACATCCCGTTCTACCTCACCAACCGGGGCTACGGCGTGCTCGTCAATCACCCGGAGCACGTCTCGTTCGAGGTGGGCAGCGAATCGGTCGAACAGGTGCAGTTCTCGGTCGCCGGCGAGCACCTCGAATACCTCGTGATCTACGGGCCGACGCCCAAGGAGATCCTCAGCCGCTACACCGCGCTCACCGGGCGCCCCGCCCAGGTGCCGGCCTGGTCGTACGGCCTCTGGCTGTCGACCTCGTTCACCACGAAGTACGACGAGGCCACGGTGAACTCCTTCATCGACGGCATAGCCGAACGGGACCTGCCGCTCTCCGTCTTCCACTTCGACTGCTTCTGGATGCGCGAATTCAACTGGACCGACTTCGAATGGGACCCCCGCGTCTTCCCCGACCCCGAGGGAATGCTCGCCCGCCTGCACGGCAGGAACCTGCACGTGAGCGCGTGGATCAACCCGTACATCGCCCAGCGCGCCCCGATCTTCGCCGAGGCCAAGGCCGCGGGCTACCTGGTGAAGAAGGCCAACGGCGACGTCTGGCAGTGGGACTTCTGGCAGGCCGGCATGGGCCTGGTCGACTTCACCAACCCGGATGCCGTGACCTGGTTCCAGGGCAAGCTGCGCCGCCTGCTCGCCCAGGGCGTCGACGCGATCAAGACCGACTTCGGCGAGCGGATCCCGCTGGACGTGGTCTGGCACGACGGTTCAAGCCCCGAGCGGATGCACAACTGGTACACCCAGCTCTACAACGCCGCCGTGTTCGAGGTGCTGCAGGAGCAGCGCGGCACGGGCGACGCCGTGCTCTTCGCCCGCTCGGCCACCGTCGGCGGCCAGAAGCAGCCTGTGCACTGGGGCGGGGACAACTCCTCCAGCTACGAGTCGATGGCCGAGACCCTGCGCGGCGGGCTCTCCCTCGCCCTCTCCGGCTTCGGGTTCTGGAGCCATGACATCGGCGGCTTCGAGGGCATGCCCAACGCGGCCGTGCTCAAGCGCTGGCTCGCCTTCGGGCTCATGTCCAGCCACTCCCGGCTGCACGGCTCCACCAGCTACCGGGTGCCGTGGCTCTTCGACGACGGCACCGAGGCGCCGGGGGAGAGCGCCGTCGACGTCACCCGCCGGTTCACGAAACTCAAGCTCTCGCTGATGCCGTACCTCTACGAGGTCGGCCTGGAGGCGCACCGCACCGGCATCCCGTTCATGCGGCCGATGCAGCTCGAATTCGCCGGCGACCCCGCGGTGGACTACCTCGACCGCCAGTACCTGCTCGGCCACGATCTGCTCGTCGCCCCGGTGTTCAGCGAGGCCGGCGACGTGTCCTACTACCTGCCGGCCGGAATCTGGACGAACTATTTGACCGGCGAGACCCAGGCCGGCCCGGCCTGGCGCCGGGAGACCCATGCGTTCTCGAGCATTCCGCTCTGGGTGCGGGAGGGTGCCGTGCTCGCGACCGGGGCCAGGGACGATGTCCCGGACTACGACTTCACCGAGAACGTTCTGCTCACCGTCTACCCGGGCGGAGCGCCGACTCGCACCGTGCAGGTGTCGAATCCGCTCGGCACCATCGTCGTGACCTTTACGATTGTGGATAGCGGCGACGGTGTCACCGTGCACAGCGACTCGACCGCGGCATTCCGCGCTCGGCGCGCGGGAGGCGACACCACGGAATCCGCCCACGGAAAGGCAACCCTCTCATGACCGTTTCCCGCCAGGGCAACCCCGACTACCGCGACTCCGGGCTCGAATTCCCGGAGGGCTTCATCTTCGGTTCGGCCACCGCCGCGTACCAGATCGAGGGGGCGTTCGACGAGGACGGCCGGGGTCCGTCGATCTGGGACACCTTCAGCCACACGCCGGGCAGGGTCGAGAACGGCGACACCGGTGACCAGGCCAGCGACCACTACCACCACCTCGAGGAAGACCTCGACCTGATGGAGTCCCTCGGACTGCACGCGTACCGGTTCTCGATCGCCTGGTCGCGCATCCAGCCGACCGGCCGCGGCCCCGCCAACGAGAAGGGTCTCGCGTTCTACGGGCGCCTCGTCGACGGGCTGCTGGCCCGCGGCATCCGCCCGATCGCGACTCTCTACCACTGGGACCTGCCACAGGCGCTGGAGGACGAGGGCGGCTGGACCAACCGGGACACCGCGTACGCCTTCGCCGACTACGCCCGCATCATGGGCGAGGCGCTCGGCGACCGGATCGACACCTGGACCACCCTCAACGAGCCGTGGTGCTCCGCCTACCTCGGCTACGCCTCCGGCGCGCACGCGCCGGGCCGCACCGACGACGCGGCGGCGCTCGCCGCGGTGCACCACCTCATCCTCGCTCACGGCCTGGCCATCACGGAGCTCAAGAAGGTCGTCACGAACGACCCCGACTTCTCGATCACGCTCAACCTGCACGTCATCCGCGGCGAGGGCGAGACCGGGCCCGAAGCGGTGAGGCAGATCGACGGCCTCGGCAACCGGGTCTTCCTCGGGCCGCTCCTGACCGGTGAATACCCGGCTGATGTCCTCGCCGACACCGCGGGCATCACCGACTGGTCGTTCGTGCGGCCCGGTGACACCGAGATCATCCACCAGCCGCTCGACGTGCTCGGCGTCAACTACTACTCCACGACGCTCGTGCGGCTCTGGGACGGCGTGTCGCCGTTCCAGCACTCCGACGGGCACATGGACGTCGGCGCCTCGCCGTGGCCCGGCGCCGAGCGGGTCGAGTTCCTCGCCCAGCCCGGTCCCTACACCGAGATGGGCTGGAACATCGAGCCCGCCGGCCTCGAGGAGCTGCTGGTCAAGCTGCACGACGAGTTCCCCGACCAGCCGCTGATGATCACCGAGAACGGCGCGGCCTTCGCCGACGTCGTCGTGCAGGAACCGGCCGGCCCGGCGGTGCACGACCTGGAGCGCACCGACTACCTGCGCCGGCACTTCACGGCCGCCCACCGGGCGATCCAGCGCGGCGTCGACCTGCGCGGCTACCAGGTCTGGTCGTTCATGGACAACTTCGAATGGGCCTACGGCTACTCCAAGAGGTTCGGCATCGTCTACATCGACTATGACACCGAGGCGCGCATCCCCAAGGACAGCGCGCTCTGGTACCGGAGCCTCGTGTCGACCGGCATCATCCCGGAGGGCTAGGGGAGGAACGATAGCCTGAGGGCCGACGAGTGGATTGGAAGACACGGTGCAGGGCAGCAACCATGACGATGTGCGCCGGCACAACCTGTCGGCGATCCTTCGCATCGTCCACCGCAACGGGCCGACCTCCCGCGCGCAGCTGACCCGGCTGACCGGCCTGAACCGGTCCACGATCGCGGCCCTCGTCGGCGAGCTCGGCCAGCTCGGCCTCGCCGGCGAACGCGACCCGGATTCCACCAACCAGGTCGGCCGGCCCAGCCCGGTGGTGTTCTGCGCCGAGCAGGTCGTCGCGCTGGCCGTGAACCCCGAGATCGACGCCGTCACGATCGGGATCGTCGGCCTCGACGGCACAGTGCACCGGCGCATCCGCTACGCGACCGAACGCTCGCCCAGCGCGAGCGAGGCCGTGAACATCGCCGGCGCGGTGATCGAGGGGATGCGCGGGGAGCCGGAGTCCCGGTTCCGGGTGGTCGGGATCGGCGTCGCCGTGCCCGGCCTCGTGCGCGCCCACGACGGCCTGGTGCGCTTCGCCCCGCACCTCGGCTGGACCGACGAACCGCTCAAGGAGATGCTCGAACAGCTCACCGGGTTCCCAGTCTTCGCCGCCAACGACGCCAGCCTCGGCGCGCTCGCCGAACAGTATTTCGGGGCGGGCAAGGGCATCACCGACCTGATCTACCTCAACGGCGGAGCGAGCGGCATCGGCGGCGGAATGATCGTCGGCGGCAACCCCGTCGGCGGCATCGCCGGGTACGCGGGCGAGTTCGGCCACACCCGGGTGAGCGGCGGCTCCCGCACCGACTCCGCCGGGATCACGGGCACCCTCGAGGCCGAGGTGACCCGGGAGGAACTGCTCGGGGTGCTCGGGCTCGAGAGCGCGGATGCCGACGAACTGGAACAGGCCCTGCTCGCCTCCGACTCTCCCCAGGTCAGGGACGAGGTCAACCGTCAGCTGGACTTCCTCGCGGTGGCCCTGGCCGGCGCCATCAACATCCTCAACCCGCAGCTGGTCGTGCTCGGCGGGTTCTTGGCCGCGCTGTTCGCCGTCGACCCCGACCGGTTGCGCGCCGCCGTGGCGTCGATGACGCTCGTGTCCTCGTTCGGCAGCGTGCGGGTCAGCGCGGCCGAGCTGGGCTCCAACCTGCTCATGATCGGCGCGGCCGAGCTCGCCTTCGAGGGGCTGCTCGACGACCCGAGCGGCGTGCCGACCTCCTGACCTGGTTAGGCCGCGTGTCCGGCCTGGCGGCACGGTGCGCGATCCGGCCGATTCGCGCAATCTTCGGCGCGGATCCCGGCCGGGGGAATAGGAACGGCCCGGGCCCGCTTGTTCCAGACAGCGGCTCCGTGTTCCGCTGCCGGTAGCGTCGCCCGTGACTCGGTGCGCGAACGCCGTCTCCAGCCCCTGTCAGCCCCGCCCGGCCGACGCCCCACCAGACACTCCCCATCGACACCGAGGAACTCCACCACGTGACTACCGCCGTCATTCCCGTGATCACCCAGGCCCAGCTCCGGTCGACCGCCCCGCACCCCGGGGATGCCCTCACCCGGCGCCAGCGCCTCGTCTACGTCCTCGTGCTCGGCGCGCTCACCGCGCTCGGCCCGTTCACGATCGACCTGTACCTGCCGGCCTTCCCGACCCTGCAGAACGAGCTCGGGGTCTCGGCCGCGGCCATCCAGCTCACCCTCACCGGCACGATGATCGGCTTCGGCTTCGGCCAGCTCATCGTCGGCCCGTGGAGCGACAAGGTCGGCCGCCGGCTGCCGCTGATGCTCGCGACCGGGTTCCACATCCTGGCCAGTGTCGGCGCCGCGCTCTCCCAGGACATCGTCTGGCTCGGCGTCTTCCGCCTGCTCCAGGGCTTCGGCGCCGCGGCCGGCGCCGTCGTCGCCCTCGCCATGGTGCGCGACCTGTTCGGCGGCAAGCCGCTGGTGCGGATGCTGTCCCGCCTCGCCTTGATCAGCGGCCTCGCGCCCGTGCTCGCCCCGGTCATCGGTTCCCAGCTGCTGCTCGTGATGAGCTGGCGCGGGATCTTCTGGGTGCTCGCCGCGTACGGCACCGTCGTCATCCTCGCCGTCGCGTTCTGGATCGTCGAGACCTTGCCCGCGGCCGAACGGCACACGGCCGGGCACAGCACGCTCGCCCAGCGCTACCGGGCCGTGCTCAGCGACCGGATCTTCGTCGGCGTCGCGATCATCGGCGCCATGACGTTCACCGGGCTGTTCTCCTACCTCTCGGCGTCGTCGTTCCTCTTCCAGGAGGTCTACGGCTTCAGCGCGCAGCAGTACGGCATCCTCTTCGCCGTCAACTCGCTCGGCATCGTCACCGGGGTGCAGCTGAGCTCCCGGCTGATGCACCGGTTCAACGTCGGCCCGCAGTGGATCGTGGCGGTGTCGACGGTGGTGCTGGTCATCACGTCGGCGGCCATCGTGCTGCTCGACCTGGCCGGCGCCGGGCTCTGGGGCACCCTGGTGCCGCTCTGGTTCTTCATCGCCGCCTGCGGGTTCACCCTGCCGAGCGTGCAGGTGATCGCCCTGAGCGCGCACGGGCACGAGGCGGGCACCGCCGCATCGCTGCTCGGCGCGGCGAACTTCGGCGTCGCCGGCCTGATCTCGCCGATCGTCGGCGTGCTCGGCGTGGGCAACTCCATCCCGATGGGCGCGGTGATGGGAACCACCGCCCTCGTCGCGATCGTCGTACTGTGGACGGTCGTGCGCCCGCGCTCCGTGCCCGCCCTGGAACGCTGAGGCCGCCCGGCCCCGCCCGGCCCCGCCCGGCCGCCCGGAGTGCCGGCCGGCGCGAACGTTCGCGATGGAGTTTTTCGCACAGTGCGGGGTGTCCCGCCCGCGAAGACGGCGTGTTGCGAAAATCTCCGGTCCGGCGTGCAGACCTTGGGGGGCAAGCCGGCGGAGCCGATCTGCCCGCGACACGTTCTAGCATTGACGGATGACCAGCGAGAGATCCCCGGAGACCGCCGCCGCCCCCGCCGCACGCCGCATCGCCCGGCGCTGGCCGCTCGTGAGCGCGCTGGCAGCGCTGGCGCTGGCATTCGGGCTCGGAGCCCTGATCGTCTACCGGGACAACGGTAAGCCGCTGCGGATCGACGCCGCGTGGATGGACGAGATCATCGAGCACCGCGCTCCCGTCTGGGAGTACCTGTCGCTCGCGATGAACTTCCTCGGCGCCGGGATCGCCGGCGTGATCGTCATCCCCGTGCTCATCCTCGCCGCGTTCCTCCTGCTCCGGCGACCATGGGCGGCCGGGTACTTCCTCGCGGCGACGATCGTGAGCAGCGCTCTCGTGCAGGTGCTGAAGAACCTGTTCGGGCGCGCCAGGCCGGAGGACATGCTGGTCACCAGCGACTTCGGTTCATTCCCGTCCGGTCATGTTGCCAACGCCGCGACCATGGCCGTCTGCCTGGCCATCCTCTTCCCGCGGGTCTGGGCCTGGCTGGCCGGAGCGTTCTACACCGGGGTGATGATGGTCAGCCGCACCTACCTCGGCGCCCACTGGCTCACCGACACCATCGGCGGGCTGCTCCTCGGCGTGGGGGTGTCCGTGCTGCTCTGGGCGCCGGTCGCCGCGAAACTCGACGGCGAACGGCACCTCGCAGCGCGGCATCCGTCACCCCGTCGAATTCGACGGAGAATTGCCGGAAATGACGCCTGAAACGCCCCAAAACATCACTTTTGCCCAGAATCTCCGTCGAATTCGACGGCCCGCGGGGCAGACAGGGGCGGATGCCGCAGGGTAGCGTCGTGCCATGAGAATCCTCCTTGTCGGGGCGGGCGGCGTCGGGGACGCGTTCGCGAAGATCATCGCCCGACGCACGTTCTTCGAGCACGTCATCGTCTGCGACTACGACCTCGCCCGGGCGGAACGCACCGTCGCCACCGTCGCGGCCAAGCATGGACCCGGCGTCGCGAGCCGGTTCACGGCGGCACAGATCGACGCGGGCGACCCGGACCGGGTCGCGGCCGTGGCGAGGGAACACCGGGCCACCCACGTGATGAACGCGGTGGAACCCAAGTTCGTGCCGACCATCTTCGCCGGGGCGCTCGCCGCCGGCTGCGACTACCTGGACATGGCCGCGAGCCTGTCCGAGCCTCACCCCACCGAACCGTACACGGAGACGGGCGTCAAGCTCGGTGACGACCAGTTCGCCCAGGGCCCCGACTGGGAGACCGCCGGTCGCCTCGCCCTCGTGGGCATGGGCGTCGAGCCGGGCCTGTCGGATGTCTTCGCCCGCTACGCGTCCGACCATCTGTTCCGCGAGATCGACGAGCTCGGCACCCGCGACGGCGCCAACCTGGTGGTGCGTGACGAGGCGGGCAACGAGATCTTTGCGCCCTCCTTCAGCATCTGGACCACGATCGAGGAGTGCCTGAACCCGCCGGTGATCTTCGAGAAGGACAGGGGCTGGTTCACCACCGAACCGTTCAGCGAGCCGGAGATGTTCGACTTCCCGGAGGGCATCGGCCCGGTCGAGTGCGTCAACGTTGAGCACGAGGAGGTGCTTCTGATGCCGCGCTGGCTCGACGCGAAGCGGGTCACGTTCAAGTACGGTCTCGGCGAGGAGTTCATCGGCGTGCTGAGGACCCTTCACCTGCTCGGCCTGGACAGCGTCGAACCGGTGCGCGTGCGGAGCGCGGCCGACCCGGTGATGGTCGCCCCGCGCGACGTCGTCGCCGCCTGCCTGCCCGACCCGGCCACGATCGGGCCGCGGATGACCGGCAAGACCTGCGCCGGGGTGTGGATCACCGGCACGGGGCCGGATGGCAGGCCGCGCGAGGTCTACCTCTATCACGTGAGCGACAACGAGTGGACGATGCGGGAGTACGACGCCCAGTGCGTGGTCTGGCAGACCGCGCTGAACCCGGTCATCGCGCTGGAACTTCTCGCCGCGGGCACCTGGGGCGGCATCGGCGTGCTCGGCCCGGAGGCCTTCGACGCCAAGCCGTTCCTCGACCTGATGGCCGCGCCGATCGAGGAGGGCGGCTACGGCGAGGCGTGGGGGATGGAAGACCGGCTGGCGTCGCGCCCGTGATCAACGGTGAAGTCTCCTTCTGGTGGAACCAGATCGGCCGGCCGGCCCCGCGCCCGCCGCTGCCCGGGCCGATCACGGCCGACGTGTGCATCGTCGGCGCCGGGTACACCGGGCTGTGGACCGCCTACTACCTGAAGAAGGCCGCCCCGGCGCTCCGCGTCGTCATCCTCGAGCAGCGCTTCGCCGGCTACGGCGCGTCCGGGCGGAACGGCGGCTGGCTGACCAACTCGATCACCGGCGGGCGCGAGCAGTACGTCGCCAGCCATGGGCGAGAGGCCGCCGCCCGGTTCCAGACGAGCATGAACGAGACCGTCGACGAGGTGATCCGGGTCGCCGCGGCCGAGGGCATCGACGCCGACATCGTCAAGGGCGGCGAGTTCACCGTGGCCTACGACCAGCCGCAGCAGCGGCGGCTCGAGGCATCCGCCCGGGCCGAGCAGCGGTGGGACATGACGGATGTCGAACTCCTCTCCCCGGCGGCGGCGCGCACCCGCATCGACGTGGCCGGCGCCACCGGGGCGATGTGGCACCCGCACTGCGCGCGCATCCACCCGGCCAGGCTCACGGCCGGGCTCGCCCGGGTGGTCCTGGCGCTCGGCGTGGAGATCTACGAGAACACCCGCGTCAGCGAGATCACGCCGCACCGGGCGATGACCGAGCATGGCGCGGTGGAGGCGGAGTTCGTCGTGCGCGCCACGGAGGGCTTCACGGCCGGGCTGAAGGGCCTGCACCGGGCCTGGCTGCCGATGAACTCGTCGCTGATCGCGACCGCGCCGCTCGGCGAAGCCGTGTGGGAGAGCATCGGCTGGAACGGCCGCGAGACCCTCGGCGACATGGCGCACGCGTACATGTACGCGCAGCGCACGGCAGACGACCGGATCGCGATCGGCGGCCGGGGCGTGCCCTACCGCTTCGGCTCGCAGACCGACTCCGACGGGCACACCCCGGCGAGCACGGTCGCGGCGCTGCGCGGAATCCTGGCCCGGTTCTTCCCGGCGACGGCCGGCGTCGCGATCGACCATGCCTGGTCAGGCGTGCTGGGCGTTCCGCGTGACTGGGCGGCGACCGTCGGGCTCGACCCGGTCACCGGGCTGGCCTGGGCCGGCGGCTACGTGGGCACCGGGGTGGCCACGACGAACCTGGCCGGGCGCACCCTGACCGACCTGATCCTCGAGCGTGACACCGGTCTGACCGGGCTGCCCTGGGTGAACCACCGGGTGCGCAACTGGGAGCCGGAGCCGCTTCGCTGGCTCGCCGTACACGCCCTCTACCGGGCCTACTCGTTCGCCGACCGCGCCGAGCTGACCCGGCGGCAGACCACCTCGCCGATCGCGAGCATCGCCGACGTGGTCTCGGGCCGCGGCCACTAGCCCGGCCTTGGGCATCCGCTCGGCCCGTGCATAACTCCTGCAGATTGTGCCAAAAAGCCCCCTACAGGCCGGTTCGGCGGGAATTCGCCCGTATTGCAGGAGTTATGCCCGGGGGGCGAATGTGGTCTACTCGTTGCATGAGCGTTGAGCCCGAGATTGTCGCTGAGGCCTACCGGCTGGCGGATGCCGCCGCCGAGGCCGCAGGGGTGTCCGTGCGGATGGCGGAACCCGGCGACATGACCCCTGTGATCGGGCTGTTCGAGCGCACCTGGGGCGTCGGTCGCAGCCCCGACCGCTCGATGCTGCTCGCCCTCGACTACGCCGGGAACACCGTGCTGGTCGCCAGCGAAGGTGCCAAACCGGTCGGTGCGACGCTGGGCTTCCTGGGCTGGTCCGACGGCATCCACCTGCACTCTCACATGGCGGCCGTGGTGCCGTGGCGGCGCAGCGGCGGCGTCGGCTACGCCCTCAAACTGCTCCAGCGGGCGGTCTGCCTCGAACACGGCATCGTCGAGATGCGCTGGACCTTCGACCCCCTGATCCGCCGCAACGCGCACTTCAACCTGGTCAAGCTGGGCGCGGAGGTGGTGCGTTTCCTGCCGGACTTCTACGGGCGCCTCGACGACGTCATCACCGGCAGCGACCGGAGCGACCGCTTCGAGGTGCGCTGGCTGCTCGAGTCGGCCCGGGTGCGGGGAGCCCTCGCCGGCACGCCGAGGCCGGGTTGGGAGGCTCGCCTGCGGCTCCCGCTCGACGTCGACTACGAACGGCTCCGGGCCGACGACCCGGCCGCGGCCGCCCGGCTTCGCGATCGGTCCCGCGCGCTCTTCACGGATGCCCTGGCCCAGGGTCTCCGCCCCGAACTGGACGCCGCCAACGACTACGTCTTCGTGCGGCCGGAGACGGATGCGACGGCGCCGCCCGCCGCGCCGGAGGGAACCTGACCGCTCCTGCACGGTTCGGCCCGAAATGACCTGACCGCGCCGCTCGTCTCGGGGCTAGGATTCAGGCCATGACCCCCAGCGAACCCGTAAACCAGGTATCCGAGCTGAAGGCCCGGGCGGAGGCCGCGATCGCCGCCGCCCGGGCCGCGCAGGCCGAGGCCGAGGCGGCCATCGCTCGGGCGGAAGCGGCCCAGGGCGCGGCCCAAGCGGCAGC
>NZ_SOHH01000097.1 GCF_004403515.1 Cryobacterium fucosi
GACCTCTGGCTCGCCGGCGGCGGCACGACCTCGACGCCCTGGCGCGGGATGCTGGCCGACCACCTCGGCCACGGGCTGGCCGCCCTTGAGGTGCCCGGGGCATCCGCCCGCGGCGCGGCGATCGTCGCCGGGCTGGCCGTCGGGCAGGTCGAGAGGGCCGGGATATCCGGGGCGCTGGCCCCCGCGCGGCGGCACGTGGCCGACCCGCGGCCGGGCTCCTTCACCCAGGTCGAGGAGCGGGCCGCGCTCTGGGCGGACGCCGTGCGGCGAAGCCTGTAGGGATCCTTACGCCGAGATCGACCTTTCCGGCCCAGACCGACCGGTGTGCCGGTTAACCTCGACCGGAAAGGTAGATCTCGGCGGGAGTCGGGAGGCGGGAGGCGGGAGTCGGGAGGCGGGCGGCGGGAGGCGGGAGGAAGGTGCCCGCGGGGGGAGGTGGGGGCCGCGCGCGGAAAGTCTTGGGATGATGGAGCAATGACTCGAACCGTATCCGGAGCCCGCGTGCTGATCACCGGCGCAGCGATGGGCATGGGCCGCCTCTACGCCGAGCGGGCAGTCGCGGAGGGAGCGAAGGCCGTGATCCTCTGGGACCGCGACCCCGCGGCGCTGGCCGTCACCACCGCCATCCTGAACGAACGCGCGGATGGTCGCAGCCAGGTTGCGCCGTACGTCGTCGACATCGCCGACCTGGGAGCGATCGCCCAGACGGCCCAGCGGGTGCGCACCGAGGTTGGAAATCCCGACATCGTGATCAACAACGCCGGCATCGTGCGCGGCTCCTACTTCTGGGAACACGACAACGGCGACGACACCCGCCCGACCATGCAGATCAACGCCCTCGCCCCCATGTACATCACGCGTGAGTTCCTGCCCGCGATGATCTCGGGGGCCGGCCGCGAATCGCGCATCGTCAACATCGCCTCGGCGGCCGGGATGCTGTCCAACCCCCGGATGAGCGTCTACGCCGCCTCGAAGGCCGCGCTGATCGGCTGGAGCGATTCCCTCCGCCTCGAACTCACCCAGCAGGGCCACGGCCACGTCAAGGTCACCACTGTCTGCCCGAGCTACATCACGACCGGCATGTTCGAGGGCGCTCGCGGCCCCCTGCTCACCCCGCTGCTGACCCCGGAGCACGTCGTCGACCGGGTGTGGCGCGCCATGCTCGCGGGCCGTCCGATGCTCCTGATGCCGTGGACGGTCGGCCTGTCCAGCGCCTTGCGGGGCCTGCTCCCTCTCCCCGTCTGGGACTTCGTCGCCGGCCGGGTCTTCGGCGTCTACCGGTCGATGGACTCCTTCGTCGGCCGCCGCTGACCTGCCCGCCCCGCCGCATCCGCAGCCCCGCCGGGCTCACACGTGCCCCGAACTGGGGTCCTCATTTATGAGGACAAGACGGTGGTTCTCGCCTACGTTGAAGGTGCACCCCCGGGCGAGCCGACAACCGTCGTCCGGAGGACAGGCACACGCGTCGCAAGGCGGGGTCGCAAAGGCACGGGGCCTCAAGGTCAGCCGGCCCACCGGGAATAGGAACCAGTTCGATGAACACAGTGACCGACGGCCCCGCCGTCCGCACGGGTGGGTCGGAAATCTTCACGCGTCCGACGGGCATTTCGGATGGCGCCCGCTGGCTCTTCCTCTGGCTCGCCGTCGTATCCGTGCTCCTGGCCCTTCCCGGAGTGCTGTTCACGGCGCGGGGCGGACTGCTGGCCCTGGGGCTCGCGGGTGCTGCTACGCTCGTGTTCTCGCTCGCCACCGGTTTCGTGCGCCGACGCATCCCCCTGGGCGTCGACCTGATCGACGCCCTGGCGATGATGGCCTTCGCGCTGGCGTCGCCGAAGGCCTTCTCCGTGGTCATGATCATGTTCGGCGCCCTCTGGTTCCGTTCGCTGTACGGCTCGGGCGGGCAGGCCCTGCTGCGGGTCAGCGTGTATGCCGCGGCCCTCGGCTCGCTGTTCGTGGCGTGGCCTCTGCTGCGCGAAGACTGGATAGGAACCGATTTCGGTGCCTTCCTCGGCGTTCTCCCCACGATGTTCTTCACCGTGTTCATCGCCCGTCAGTTGGGCAAGTCGCTCGCCGCCCGGGAGCAGAGCATGGGGCGCGACCGGGTGCTCGCCGCCACCGGGTCCCAGCTGCTCGGCGCCACAGGCACGGCCGCCATCCTGGCCCTGGCCTGGACGGCGTCGAAGGAGTTCTGCGCGGCGACGCCGGGGCTCCGGCTGGTCCTGCTCGCGCCGGACGGCCGCACCCTTCGGATCGAGGGGACCGCAGGCCACTTCCGGAACGTCCCGGGCCGGCTGCCCGGCGAGGTCCTGTTCACCCGGCCGGGGGCATCCCTCGCACGCATCCTCGACCCGGCGCCGTTGAACGCGGTGGTCGGCGAACCGCTGATGTGGGAATGCCTCGAATTCGAGGGGCGGGACGAGCGAAGCTGGCTGCTGGTCGGCGCGCCGGGCCGGATCCCCACCGAGGCGATCCTCTCCGTGCGTGGCCTGGTCGGCCAGGTCGCGCTCGCCATCCGCAACAGCCACGCGCACGAGGAACTCTCGACCCAGGCGCGCACCGACTCGCTGACCGGGTTGCACAACCGCGCCTCGCTGCTCGCCGGGTTGTCCGCCAGCCTCGCCATTGCGGAGGGAGGCGAGGGGCTCCAGGTGCTCTTCCTCGACCTCGACGACTTCAAAGACGTCAACGACGAGCGGGGACACCGGGCCGGCGACGCCGTGCTGATCGAGGTTGCCGCCAGGCTGCGCGCCTCGGTGCGCCCGACCGACATCTGCGCGCGCCTCGGCGGCGACGAATTCGCGGTGCTCCTGCACGGCACCGGTCTGGTTGAGGCCACCGAAATCGCCCAGCGCATCGTCGACTCCGTGGCAGAGCCCTTCCTGGTCGGCGCGGACTCGATGAAGGTCGGCGCCAGCATCGGCATCGCAACGCCCGCCGCCGGAGTCGACATCGAAGAGCTCGTGCACCAGGCCGACGTGGCGATGTACGCCGCCAAGGCGAAGGGCAAGGGCCGGGTCGAGGCGTTCACCCCCGACCTCCTGACCGTGGATCGGTCCCAGGCCGTCCACGCCTGACCTGGCACCGCGGACCCGAACGCGGCGCCAGGCACGGGACACAGCGCACCGCGCGCCAGCGCCATCGCGCAACCGCGGCGGCGGCCCGGTTGACGGATGCTCACCCAGGGACGTAGTATGGAATCGTTTCCATGGAAACGATTCCATACCTACACGATGAGGTGACACCCGATGGTTGCGATCACGATCAAGGACGTGGCGGCGCTCGCCGGCGTCTCGGCGGCCACGGCCTCGCGGGTGCTCTCCGGCAACCCCGCCACTTCGCCGGACTCCCGGGCCAGGGTCGCCGCGGCCGTCACCGAACTCGACTACCGGCCCAACGCCCAGGCCCGCGCACTGCGCTCCACCAGGTCCGACTCGATCGGCCTCCTCGTCTCCGACGTGCGCAACCCGTTCTTCGCCGACCTGGCCCACACCGTGGAGCAGGCCGCGCTGGCCGCCGGCTACGTCACCCTGCTCGGCAACGCCAATGAGCGCAAGGAGCAGCAGGACCGCTACCTCGACACCCTGATCTCCCGCCGGGTGGACGGCATCATCGTGGCCCCGCTCGGCGACGGCAGCGGCAGCATCCGTTCGCTCATCACCCGGGAGATCCCCACCGTCTTCGTCGACCGCACCGTGGACGGCCTCGACATCCCGAGCGTGACCACCGACAGTGAGGCCGGCATCCGGCAGGCCGTCGAACATCTCGCGGCTGCCGGGCACACCCGCATCGGCTACATCTCCGGGCCGCAGGCCACCTCGACCGGCCGGGACCGGTTCGCCGCGTTCACCCGGGCGATCGCCGACAAGGGCCTCAGCCAGGATCACGAACTGGTCTACTTCGGCGACTACCAGGCGGCCAGCGGTTCGGCCGGGGTGCACGCCCTCCTGCAACTGCGCCGCCCGCCCACCGCGCTGCTCGCCGCCGACAGCCTGATGGCCGTCGGCGCGATCGCCATCCTGCACAAGCTCGGCCGCCGGATCGGCGTCGACATCGCGCTGATCGCCTTCGACGACATCGAGTGGTTCGCCCTGCTCAACCCCGCGCTGAGCGTCATCTCGCACAGCGTCGAGGAGATGGGCCGGATCGCCGTGGACATGCTGCTCCAGGTCATCGACGGCGGCCAGCCGGAATCGGTGGTGCTGCCCAGCGAACTGATCGTGCGCGCCTCGTCGTCGACCCCCACCTCACCCGTATCCGGGCCCAGCCTAAGGACGAACTGAAATGAGCCAACAACCACTCGTCACCCTGCAGAACGTGGGCAAGACGTTCGGCCCGGTCACGGTCATCAAGGACGTCACCGTGAGCGTCTACGCCGGCAAGGTGCAGGTGCTGCTCGGCGAGAACGGCGCAGGCAAGTCCACGCTGATCAAGATGATGGCCGGCGTGTACCAGCCCGACGCGGGCCGGATCGTCGTCGACGGCAAGACCGTCACGCTGCCGACCACCCGCGCCGCCGAGGAGCTCGGCATCGCCACCATCCATCAGGAGCTCAACCTGGTGCCCACCCTGAGCATCGCCGAGAACGTCATGCTGGGGCGGATGCCGACCAGGCACGGCATGGTCGACCGCAGCGCCCTCCGCAACCGGGCGCGCGCCGCCCTCTCCCTGATCGGCCTCGACATCGACGTCGACACCCTGGTCGGGGAGCTCGGAATCGCCCGCCAGCAGCTCGTGGAGATCGCCAAGGCGCTCAGTATCAACGCCCGCATCCTCATCCTGGACGAACCGACGGCGGCCCTGACCCGGCACGAGACCGAGAGCCTGTTCGCGGTGATGGCCGACCTGCGCAGCCGCGGCGTCGGGATGCTCTTCATCAGCCACCACCTCGACGAGATCGCCGAGGTCGGCGACACCGTGACCGTGCTCCGCGACGGCGAGTTCATCGCCGAGGTGCCGGCCTCCACCCCGGAGGACGAACTCGTCAAGCTGATGGTCGGCCGGAGCATCGAGGACCAGTACCCCCGCAACACCGGCGGCGCCCCGCAGCCGGCCGCCCCGCAGCCGGCCGAGACACAGTCGGCCGAGATCCTGTCGGTCGAGCACCTCAGCTCGAGCGGGCGGTTCACCGACATCAGCTTCACCGTGCGCGCCGGAGAGGTGCTCGGCATCGCCGGTCTGGTCGGAGCCGGCCGCACCGAACTGATCCGTGCCATCGCCGGCGCCGACCACTACGACTCCGGGACCGTCACGGTGCGCGGCCGGGCACTGCCCAGGGGCAACATTCAGGCGGCGATCAAGGCCGGCATCGGTCATGTGCCCGAGGACCGCAAGGGCCAGGGTCTCGTGACGAGTGCCTCCGTCAACGACAACCTCGGCTACGCCACCCTCGCCTCCACCGCGCGGCTCGGCCTGGTTGACTTCGCCGGCCAGCGCAGCCGGGCGCAGGCGGTCGCGACCAAGCTGCGCATCCGGATGCACACCATCGACCAGCCGGTCGGCGCCCTCTCCGGCGGCAACCAGCAGAAGGCCGTGTTCGGCCGGTGGATCATCGCCGCCTCCACCGTGCTCCTGCTCGACGAACCCACCCGGGGCGTCGACGTCGGCGCGAAGGTCGAGATCTACGAGCTGATGAACGCGATCACCGCGGCCGGCGGCGCGATCGTCATGGTCTCCAGCGAACTGCCCGAGATCCTCGGGATGAGCGATCGCATCCTCGTGATGCGCGACGGCAGGCTGGCCGGCGAACTCACCGCGGCAGAGGCCACCCAGGACGCAGTAATGACACTCGCCGCCCGCGATGTCGACGAGAAGAACTGAAAGAAAAGGGATCCACGCATGTCAACGACAACCCAGCCCGCAACGCGGCGCGGCTTCGACTACAAGAAGTTCCTCGCCAACAACGGCGCCCTGGTCGGCCTCGTGGTGCTCTGCATCGCACTGTTCATCGCGACCCCCGACTTCCTGACCGGGCAGAACCTGCTCAACATCGGCATCCAGGTCTCCACCGTGGCCGTGCTGGCCTTCGGCATGACGTTCGTCATCGTCGCCGGCGGGATCGACCTGTCGGTCGGCGCCGTGGCGGCCCTGTCGGCGATGGTGTCGAGCTGGCTGTTCGTCGGCGCCGGGCTGCCCGGCTGGCTCGCCCTCGCCGGCGGGCTCGTCGCCGGCCTGCTCGCCGGCGTGGTCAACGGCCTCGCCAACGCCTATGGCAAGCTGCCCAGCTTCATCGCAACCCTCGCCATGCTCAGCGTCGCCCGCGGCCTGACCCTGGTCATCTCCGACGGCCGGCCGATCAAGACTCCCGCCGAGGTCTCCTTCCTCGGCGGAAACCTGGGCCCCGTGCCGATGCCCATCGTGGTGCTCCTCGTTGCCGCCCTGGTCGCGTCCTTTCTGCTCAACCGCACCGTCATCGGCCGCTCGATGTATGCCGTCGGCGGCAATGCCGAGGCCGCCCGGCTGTCCGGGCTGCCGGTCAAGCGCATCCTCGTCACCGTGTTCGCGCTCGCCGGGCTCTTCGCGGCGCTCGCCGGGCTGCTGCTGGCCGGCCGCCTCGACTCCGCCCAGCCCCAGGCCGCGGCCGGCTACGAACTCGACGCGATCGCCGCGGTCGTCATCGGCGGTGCCTCGCTCTCCGGCGGTCTCGGCAAGATCTCGGGCACCTTCGTGGGCGCCCTGGTGCTCGTGGTCATCCGCAACGGCCTCAACCTGCTCAACGTCACATCGTTCTGGCAGCAGGTCGTGATCGGCCTCGTGATCGCCCTCGCCGTCGGCGTCGACGTGCTGCGCCGCAAGACCCGCAGCAGCTGAGCCCTCCCGCTCGCACCCCGCGCCTTCCCTCACCCCGATCCACCAACAAAGGAAAAACAATGAAGTCCTCCTCATTCCGCAAGATCGCCGCACTGACCGCCACCGCGGCCCTGATCCTCGCCGGCACGACCGCCTGCGGCCGGGGCGGCGGCGACGCCGGCGGCAGCACCAAGATCGTGATGGCCATCTCCACCCTGAACAACCCGTTCTTCGTCGAACTGCGCGACGGAGCCCAGGCGGCGGCGAAGAAGGCCGGCGTTCAGCTGAACATCGTCGACGCCCAGAACGACTCCGCCACCCAGGCCAACCAGCTGGCCACCGCGGCCGCCGGCGCCACCAAGGCCGTCATCGTCAACCCGGTCGACTCGGATGCCGCGGCCTCGGCCGTCAAGGCCCTGACCAAGGCTGACATTCCGGTCGTCGCCGTCGACCGCACCGTCAACGGCGCCGCCCTCACCTCCCTCGTCGCGAGCGACAACGTCGCCGGCGGACGCCAGGCCGCCGACGAGCTGGCCAGGTCGATGGGCGAGAAGGGCAGCGTCATCGCCCTGCAGGGCGTGTCGGGCACCTCCGCCAGCCGCGACCGCGGCGCCGGCTTCGCGGAGGGCATGAAGGCCTACCCGAACATCACGGTCGTCGCCAAGCAGACCGCGAACTTCGACCGCGCGGCCGCGCTCGACGTGACCACGAACCTGATGCAGGCGCACCCCGAGGTGACCGGCCTGTTCGCGGAGAACGATGAGATGGCCCTCGGCGCAGTGCAGGCCCTCGGCGCCCGCGCCGGCACGGTTGTCATGGTCGTCGGCTTCGACGGCACCGCCGACGGCCTCGCCGCCATCAAGAAGGGCACCCTCGTCGCGACCATCGCTCAGCAGCCGGCCGAGCTGGGCAAGCTTGCCGTCGAACTCGCCGTCAAGGCCATCAAGGGCACCAAGGTCGACAAGACCGTCCCCGTCGAGGTCGTCTCGGTCACGAAGACGAACGTGGGCGACTTCGCCAAGTGAGTCCCTCCACAGCGTCGGTGGTCGTCGTCGGATCGATCAACGTCGACCAGCTGATCACCATCGAACGCCACCCCCTGCCCGGTGAGACCCTGATCGGGAAGTCGATGGAGTTCCTCCCGGGCGGCAAGGGCGCCAACCAGGCCGTCGCCGCAGCCCAACTGGGTGCCGCCGTAAGCCTGGTCGGCGCCGTCGGCCGGGACGCGCAGGCCCCGATTGCCACCGCGATCCTCACCCGTTCGGGTGTCGGCCAGTCGGCCGTGCGGGCCGTCGACGGCCCGACCGGCCTCGCGCTGGTGACCGTGGCCGACGACGGCGAGAACACCATCGTCGTCATCCCCGGCGCCAACGCGCTGATGGGCGCGGATGCCGTCACGGCCAGCGCGGGCGAGATCGCCGCGGCCGCGGTGGTCGTGCTTCAGGGCGAGATCCCGGCGGCCGGCATCGACACCGCTGCCCGCCTCGCCACGGGAAGGGTGGTGCTGAACCTGGCGCCGGTCATCCCCGTCGCCGCCGAGACGATCCGGCGTGCCGATCCCCTCGTCGTGAACGAGCACGAGGCTGCCCTCGTGCTCGCCCAGATCGACCCCGGTGCGGCCATCCCCACGGCGGACGAGGATCTGGTGGCCCGCCTGCGCGAGTGGGGCGTGGCATCCGTCGTGCTCACCCGCGGCGCGAAAGGGGCGATCTGCGCCGACTCAGGCGGCACGACCAACCTGCCGTCACCGGTGGTGTCCGCGGTGGACTCCTCGGGGGCAGGCGACGCGTTCGTCGGGGCGTTGAGCGCGAGGCTGGCGACCGGCGCGTCGCTGCTGGACTCGGCGCGCTTCGCCGTGCGGGTCGGCGCCTTCGCGGTGCAGGGCCGCGGCACCCAGACGTCGTACCCGACCCTGGCCGATACCCTGCCGGAGGTGCTCGCATGAAGCGCCGCGGCATCCTGAACGCCGAGCTGTCGGGGGCCATCGCCCGGCTCGGGCACACCGATCTGGTGCTGCTCGCGGACTGCGGGATGCCCATCCCGCGCGGCGTGCCGGTGGTCGACCTGGCGCTCGTGCACGGCGTGCCGCGGTTCGAGCAGGTGCTCGACGCGCTGCTCGGCGAGCTGGTCGTGCAGCAGTGCATCGCGGCCGATGAGGCGCACACTGCGCCGGCCGGGGCCTGGCTGGCCGACCGGTTCGACGAGATCGAGTACATCAGCCACGAGGAGTTGAAGGACCTCTCCGCTTCGGCGAAGCTGTTCATCCGCACGGGCGAGGCCACCCCGTTCGCCAACGCGGCGCTGGTCTGCGGCGTCTCGTTCTGACACCCGTCCTGACACTCGCCCCGGGCCCGTTCCGCCACGTGCCCGTTCCGCCTCGCGGCGCAGGTTGGGGAAGCCGGCTCAGGTTAGACCCTGCGCCCGCTTCCCTAACCTGCGCCGGGACGGCGAGGCGGTCCGGAGGGATGAGCGGGATGGCGGAGTAGGCTCACCGGATGACTGAAGCCTTCCGCCGCCGGCTGCGCGCCCTCCCGGATTTTCCCGACGATCTGCCGGTGTTCGACCCGGCCACCGCGCCGGACGACCCGATGGTGCTGTTCAAGGAGTGGTTCGAGGATGCCCTCGCCGCGGGGGTCCCCCAGCCGCACGCCTTCAGCCTCGCCACGGTCGGCCCGAAGGGAATGCCGTCCTCCCGGATGCTGATCCTCAAGAACCTCGACGCCCGGGGCTGGCAGTTCGCGTCGGCGCGTACCTCCCGCAAGGGGCGGGAACTGGGAGAGAACCCGCGGGCCGCGATGAACTTCTACTGGTCGCGCCTCGGTCGGCAGGTGCGCGTGCTCGGGCCGGTCTCCGAACTGTCGGCGGAGGCATCCGCCCTCGACTGGGCCGAGCGACCGGCGGCGGACGGCGAGGCCAACCCGGCCTGGCAGCTCTACACACTGCTCCCGGTCGAAATCGAGTTCTGGCAGGCCAGCCCCGATCGCAATCACGTGCGGCACCGCTACGCCCTTCCCGCCGACTGAGCGGCGCAGACCCGCAGACCCGCCGATCCGCTGACCTGCCTGCACCGTCGTATCCCGAAGAGCACCTGCCGCTCGCGGCTGGGCGCTGCAGCGGACGGCCCAATCGACGACGGATGCGCGAGGCGCGAGTCCTATAGGTAGCTGCAGATCTCGTCGGGTTCGCATCTGGTGGGGTCTGCCGCGGCGACGTCCCGATAGAAGCCGGCGACTGTCGTGCGCAGTGCGGTCAGTTCCGTGATCCGCGCGTCCAGTTCGGACAGCCGCCTGGCGAGCAGGTCGCGCACGTGGGTGCAGGGGGAATCGCCGGAGTCGCGCAGGTGAAGGATGTCCTGGATGTGGGCCAGTGTCAGTCCGGTGGCGCGGGCGCGGCGAATGAAGTCCAGCCGGCTGAGGGCGTCCTGCCCGTACTCTCGGTACCCGTTGGCGGCGCGCTCTGCCGTCGGCAGCAGGCCGCGGTCCTCGTAGAACCGCAGTGTTTTCGTCGTCATCCCGGCCGCGTCGGCCGTTTCTCCTATGCGCATGCCGTGCTCCTGCCGTGACCGGATTTGCAGTCCGTCTTGACCTTCCAGCATAGGGGAAGGTGCATGCTTGGCTCAGCGCACACCGGCTCTGTCCAGCGGCGACGCGATGACCATTGGCGCCACCTGGAGGATTCATGTCTGACGTAACACCGGCCCACTATGACCTGGCGATCATCGGTTCCGGTGGCGGTGCGTTCGCCGCTGCAATCCGGGCGACCAAGCTCGGTAGGCGGGTGCTGATGGTCGAGCGTGGCACCATCGGCGGCACCTGCGTCAATACCGGGTGTATTCCCTCCAAGGCCTTGCTGGCGGCCGCCGAGTCCCGCCACGTTGCCCTGGATTCGAGCCGGTTCCCGGGCATCGTCGCTTCGGCCCAGCCGGTGGATATGGGAAAGCTCATCGGCGGGAAGCGTGACCTGGTCGACACGATGCGCGCGGGCAAGTATGTGGATTTGATCGCCGACTACGACTGGGATCTGCGCCACGGCGACGGTACGTTCACCGGGACGGCGGAGGAGCCTCTGCTGAACATCACCGCGACCGACGGCTCGGTCGAAACAATGCGCGCCGACCACTACCTCGTGGCCACCGGCTCCGCACCGTGGGCACCTCCGATCGAGGGGCTGTCGGAGGTGGGCTACCTCACCTCCACGACCGCAATGGAATTGGAGGAGGTTCCCAAGTCGCTTCTGGTCCTGGGCGGCGGCTACGTAGCCCTGGAACAGGCACAACTCTTCGCCCGGCTCGGCTCCCAGGTGACCGTGCTGGTGCGTTCCCGGCTGGCATCGCAGGAAGAACCCGAGGCCGCTCGGGCCCTGATGGGGGTCTTCGCTGACGAAGGCATCCGGGTCATCCGCCGGGCCACCGTGTCTGCGGTGCACCGCGACGAGAGAACCGGCGACGTGATCGCCGAGGTGACCAGCGCCGGCGGGAAGGAAAACGTCCGGGCCGGAAAACTGCTCGTGGCCACCGGGCGCCGCCCGGTCACCGCGGGCCTGAATCTCGGCGCGGTCGGCGTGACGGTCGGTGACCTGGGCCAGATCGAGGTCTCCGACATGCTGACCAGCACCAACCCGCGGATCTGGGCCGCCGGGGACGTGACCGGACACCGCGAGTTCGTGTA
This sequence comes from Cryobacterium fucosi, assembly GCF_004403515.1. Classification (GTDB taxonomy): domain Bacteria; phylum Actinomycetota; class Actinomycetes; order Actinomycetales; family Microbacteriaceae; genus Cryobacterium; species Cryobacterium fucosi. The sequence goes on from NZ_SOHH01000097.1 coordinate 11,454, forward strand.
CGTGGCAGCTTCCCATGGCGCCCTGGTCGTGCAGAACGCGTTCACCAATGCCGGGCGCACTGTGGGCTACCGCCACCTTCCCCGCGTCACCTTCACCAGCCCGGCCCTAGCCGCGGTGGGCATGACGGACAAGGAAGCAAACGCCGCCGGAATCTCCTGTGAATGCCGGGTGCTGCCCCTGGAATACGTGCCCCGGGCACTGGTCAACCGGGACACCCGCGGCTTCATCAAGATCGTCGCGGACTCCCAAACCGGACTGATAGTCGGCATCACCGCCGTCGCGAAAGACGCCGGCGAGATCGCCGCGGCCGGCGTATACATCCTGGAGGCCGGGATGACCGTCGACCAAGTCGCCACAATGTGGAGCCCCTACCTGACCATGGCCGAAGGCATCAAAATCGCCTGCCAGTCCTACGGCACTGACGTCTCCAAACTCTCCTGCTGCGCGATCTGACGCTCCGGCCCGGACGCGGTCAACGCCAACCGTGCCGTTGCGCGGCAGAAAACCCGGCTGCAGGACCGCTGGGAATCATGCAGGAGGTCCGGCCGACCTCGGTCAGGCGGCCACCGATTCGGACCGGCCGCCGGCGAAGGCAGGCTCGTGCGCGACCGGAGCCGCGGATCGTGCCGGCGTGAGGGCGAGGATGCGCTCGAGCAGGCGCGGCGCGGCATCCCGGCGCAGGGACAGCAGCACGCGCGCCTCGTGCGGGTTCTGCCCGTTGCGCACGTCGGCGCTGACCGCGCCCTCCACCTTGGCGAAGTAGGTCTGGCCCCGGCGCGGGCCGGTGCTCACGTCCACGCCGATGCGGAGGGTGGGCATCCGCTCCGGCTCGAGGTCGCCGGTGGCGAACGCCGCGGCCAGGCAGTCCTGCGGGGTCATCCGCCGGGTGCTGAAATGCTTCTCGTAGTAGGTGAAGCAGGTGCCGAGCATGTGGGCCAGCGCCTGTTGGGTCAGCCCGTCGGCGGCGGCCAGGGCGCGCCGGTGGGTCTCGTCGAACGAGTGCGCCATGGTCACGTCGAGCGGAACCAGGGTCACCGGCCAGCTGGCCGCGAACACGTCCGCGGCCGCCTCGGGGTTGGTGGCGATGTTGGTCTCGGCGAACTTGCCGGCGTTGCCCGGCACGAAGACGGCGCCGCCCATGACCGTCACGCGGCGCACCAGCCGCGGCAGCTCGGGGTCGAGGTAGAGCGCCTCCGCGAGGTTCGTCAGCGGGCCGGTGGCGATGATCTCGAGCTCGCCCGGGTGCTCGTGCGCGAGCCGGATCAGGAGCTCCGTGGCGCTCTCGTCCACGGGGTGCCGCCGCGAGCGGGGGAGCAGCACGTCGCCGATGCCGTTCTTACCGTGCCCGTTCCGGCCGTGCTCGATCTTGTTGTGCCCTGGGGTCCCCGGCCGCGTCGCATCGACGGGGTCGTAGCCGCCGACGGCGACGGGGATGTCGTCGCGGTCGGCCGTGGCCAGCAGGTTCAGGGTGTTGGCGGCGGCGACGGCCGCAGTGACGGACCCGGCCACGGTGCCGATACCGGCCAGGCGGATGCCGGGCGTCGCGAGCAGAAAGGCGAGCGCCAGCGCGTCGCCGACTCCCGTGTCGCAATCGAGGTAGATCGGGGTGATCGGCGTCTTCGGGGTGAGGTGGGAGTTCATCGGTGAACCATCCAGTTCTGGGGTCGGGTCTGGGGTCGAGGGGGTCATGCGCCGGTCTTTACGGCGGCGCGCAGGATCAGGGAGGCGAGGAAGGACCCCGCGGTCAGCAGCACGGAGATCCAGAGCGCGCTCTGGTAGCCGGCGGCGGATGCCGTCGCCACAAGTGGTGCCACGAGGGCGATGCCGGTGCCGATCCCGATCCCGAAGCAGGCGCCGTTGAGACCGGGCAGGGCGCCGCGGGCATCCGCCGGTGAATTGACGACGGACACGCCGTTGACCGCACTCTGGAACAGGCCGAGGTAGCAGATCCCCATCACGATGAGCAGGCCGAAGACGGCCCAGCGGTCGAGGGCGAACACGGCGAGGGCGAGGGCGACCAGCGCGATCAGGCCGCTGCTCAGCCGGAGAGAGGTGATCCAGCCGATCCGCACGGCCACCCAGCCGGAGAAGATCGCCGCGGTGACACCGAACAGCGCCGTGGGGGAGAGGTAGAGCAGCGCGGACATCGACGCGTTCAGGCCGTAGCCGACCTGCTGGTCCTGGCTGAGCATGATGACCGTGAAGTTGAGCGCCGAGTATGCTCCCGCCATGGTCAGGACGGTGCTGACCAGGAGCGGCCACACCTGCCGGGAACGCAGGGCGCGGATCGGGATCAACGGGCGGGCGATGCGGTTCTCGACCATGACGAAGGCGACGGCGGTGACGAGGGTTCCGACGAGGTACGCGATCGTCAGCGGGTCGGACCAGCCGGCGGAGGAGGCCTGCGAGATCAGGCTGGTGACCGAGACCAGGAACAGGGAGAGGATGCCGGCGCCCCACCAGTCCATCGACCCGGCCTGGTTCCCCGGCTCGTCCTGCGGCACGAACAGTGCGACGCAGATGATCGCGATCAGCCCGAGGGCGAGGGTGATCACGAACAGGAACCGCCAGCCGATGGTGTCGGTCACCAGGCCGCCGAGGAGTCCGTCGACCCCGAACAGGCCGCCGTTGACCGAGGTGATGATGCCGACCGCGATCCCGAACAGGCGGGAGTTCAGGCGCTCGGAGAGCAGGAGGAAGGAGATCGTGAAGGTGGCGCTGGCCGCACCCTGCAGCACCCGGCCGACGAGCAGCATCGGGAGGCTGGGGGCGAGCACGCAGACGACGGTGCCGACGAGGAGCATCGTGAGCACGATGACGAGGCTCCGCTTGCGGCCGATGAAGTCACTCCAGCGGGAGAACACCATGCCGAACACGGCACCGGCGAGGAAGAAGGTCGACTGCACCCGGGCGACGTCCCGCATGCTCTCGCCCAGCTGCACGCCGATCGCCGGAAGCGCCGCGGAGAGGAGGGTGGCGTTCAGCTGGAAGGTGAGGATGGCCAGCACCAGCGTGCCGATCAGCACCGCGGCGGAACGGGGAGCCCGGTCCCGGACGGGTGCCGGGATCGCTTCGGGGGAAAGCACGAGCATGAACGAACTCCTTCGTTGGAGCAAAGGTCGATACGCTCAGTGTACATGCATGTTATACATGTGCGATAGATCTGCACGGTATACTCGGTCGCAACCGGGGGAGACGAATGGATCGACGCACCGAGGCGGCCCTGACGGGGCCGCTCGAGAGCACCGGCGGGATTCCGCTTCGCGTGGCCGTGTATTCACGGATCACCGAGGCCATCCGCGACGGTTCGCTGCCGATCGCGTCACTCCTGCCCTCGGAGACCGAACTCGGCACCGCGATGGGCGTCAGCCGCACGGTCGTGCGCGAGGCGCTGATGCTCCTCGAGGAGGACCGCTTCGTGCGAAGCCGCCGCGGCATCGGCCGGTTCGTCGCCGATCGGCTGCCTCACCTCGGGCTGCAGAAGATCCGCCCGATCGAGGAACTGCTCGGCGAGACGGGCCAGCCGGTGCAGGTGCGGCGCACCCAGAACGCACTGCAGCCCTCGTCGCCGGCTTTCACCGCCGACGCGATCGGGATTCTTCCCGGTGAACCGTCCTGGTTCATCGAGAGTGTCATCTCCCGCGACGGCGCGCCGATCGCCCTGCTGCAGGAACACGTGCCGGCCGAGAGCCTCGACCGGCTCGGGCCGACCGCCGTCGCGGCCGTGTCCGACGACCAGCCGGATGCCCGCAGCGTGCTCTCGGCCCTCATCGCGATGCTCGGGCCGACCTTCGGGCCCGGCGAAACCGACATCACGATCGGCGTGCCGGGTGCGACACGGGGCAAGCTGCTCGGGCTGCCCGCCGGCAGCCCCGTGCTCATCCTCACCCAGACCCTCGAACGCGAGGGGCACCCGTTCTACCTCTCCAAGGCCCTGATCAACACCGCCACCGTGCGGCTGACGATCAGCCACTCCGCGCAGTCCTGATCAGGGCGGGGTCTCGACAGGCTCGACCACCGGTGATTGAGCTTGTCAGGCTGGCGGGGTCTCGACAGGCTCGACCACCGGGGATTGAGCCTGTCGAAATCAGGCCTGCCGATCGAGGTCACCATCGGCCTCGCGAGCGCCCCGGCCGAGGACGCGATGGATGCCTCGAGCATCCTGAGCCTGATGAGCCTCGGCGCCGCCAACGGCGACGTCGTCGTGCTCCGCGCCGAGGGCGCCGAGGCCGACGAGGCCCTCGAGGCCCTTGTCAAGATTCTCGAAACGGACCTCGACGCCACGTAGCTGCCGCTCCCACAGCGGAGATCGCTGGGTCCTCGTCAATGGCCGATCGATGGCGCGGGTGTGGTGGGCTACAGCCCGTTCTCGGCCAGCCAGGCCACGAGCACCCGCTCGAACTCCGCCGGGCGCTCCACGCTGGGCAGGTGCGCGGTGTCCCGAAAGGTGCAGCCGCTCGCTTTCGGCAGGGTCGACAGCAGGTATTCGTACTGCGCCAGCGCGGGGGTGATGTCGAATTCGCCGACCGTGACCAGTGCGGGCACCTCGATGTCGACCACCCGGATGCTCGCCGGCGGTTCCAACGGGATGGGAAGCGGATTCTCCTCGGCGTGCACCACGTTCACCCGGTTGAGGGCATAGGCCGTGGAGAGGAACTCGGGGTCGACGTCGGCTTCGGTGCGGAGCGGCCCGATCGCCCACAGGGCGACCTCGAGCCGGGCAAGCCGGTGCCAGTCCTTCGCGTCGAAGGCCAGGTCGAGTTCGTCGAAGAGGGCGTCCTCCGCCTCGGTCAGTTCCACCTCGGGGAATCCGCTGGGGCCGGACCCGATCGTGACGAGCCCGGCCACCCGGTCGGGGTGCTCCAGGGCCACGTCGATGGCGATCGAGCCGCCGCGGGAGCAGCCGACCAGGGTTGCCACCGGCAGACCGAGGTGGTCGAGCACGGCGACGGCATCCGCCCGGTTGGAGAACGCCACGTCCTCGGTGGTGGTCTGGCCGAATCCGCGGCTGTCGAAACGGATGACGAAATGGCCGGCCGCCAGCGCGGCGACCTGCGGGTCCCACATCCGCAGGTTCGCGATGCCGGCGTGCAGCAGCAGGAGGGCCGGCGCCGAGGCGTGCCCGTCGGTCTCGTAGTACAGCGATGCGCCTGGAACGGTGAGATGGGGCATGGCTCGAGCGTAGGCGGGCGGCTTCTCCGGCCGCAAGGACCCGGCAGACTATTCGGCCGCCGCCGCACCCCTAGGCTCGGACTCATGGGTGGTGTGCTGGTCGGATTCTCCATCATCGGGTTTGTGATCCTGGTGGGCTACCTGATCGAGCGAGCCGGAATCGCGGGCGCGGGCGCCGGGAGGGTGCTCAACCGGGTCGCCTTCTTCGTGGCGACGCCGGCCCTGCTGTTCACGGTGCTCTCCCACGCGGACGCCCGGGTGCTGTTCTCCTCGTTCCTGTTGACCAGCCTCTGCAGCGTTCTGCTCGGCGTGGGCGTCTATCTCCTGGTCGCCCGGCTGTTCTTCCACACCCCTGTCGCCGAGACCGTGCTCGGGGCCGCATCGTCCAGCTATGTCAATGCGAACAACATCGGTCTGCCCGTGGCGATCTACGTGCTCGGCAGCGCCCGCTTCGTCGCACCGATCCTGCTGCTGCAACTGCTCGTGCTCGCCCCGGTGATCCTGGCCGTGCTCGATGTGTCGACCAGCGGGCGGATGTCCGTGCGCGCCATCCTGACGCAGCCGTTGCGGAACCCGATGATCATCGCCTCCGCCGCCGGGGTGCTGGTCTCGGTCTCGGGGCTCCGGCTCCCTGCCCCGGTGCTCGCGCCGCTGGAGCTTCTCGGCGGAGCGGCGATCCCGATGGTGCTGCTCGCGTTCGGGATGTCGTTGCACGGGGAGCGACTGCTCAAGGCCGGTCCGGGCCGCATCCGGGTCGTGGTGGCCGCCGTGATCAAGGTGGCCGTGGTGCCCTTGCTTGCCTACCTGTTCGGCCGGTTCGTGTTCGCGCTCGACGCCGCAGAGCTGTTCGGGGTGGTCACGATCTCCGCGCTGCCCACCGCGCAGAACATCTACAACTTCGCCGCCCGGTATGACCGGGCCGTCGCGGTGACGCGGGACACCGTGCTGGTCACGACCCTCGCGTCGGTGCCTGCGCTGCTGCTGATCGCGGCTCTGCTGGCCCCGGGTCGGTGATCGAGCCCGTCGAAGCCACGCCGCGCCGGTGATTGAGCCTGTCGAAATCGGCGCACCGGGTCTCGACAGGCTCGACCACCGGTGATTGAGCCTGTCGAAATCGGCGCCTCGGGTCTCGACGGGCTCGACCACCGTCGGTGATTGAGCCTGTCGAAATCGGCGCCCCGGGTCTCGACGGGCTCGACCACCGTCGGTGATTGAGCGTGTCGAAATCGGCGCCCCGGGTCTCGACGGGCTCGACCACCGTCGGTGGTGCCCGATCAGGTGCCTGTGGGCTTCCGGCGGTTCAGCCAGGGCCGCAGCATCCGGGTGACCCACGGCATCACCAGGAAGGTCATGGCGGGGGCCATCACGAGTGTCGTCACCAGGATCTTGGGGAGCATCTCCACGTCGTGCCAGCCCGGGATCAGCCAGGTCGCGAGCAGGGTGAAGGCCAGGTTAGAAGGGAGGAAGCCGAGGCCGATGCTCACGGCCTGTTTCCAGCGCGGCGGCTGGAAGGACGGCGCAGCGTCGGCGTCGTCATCGTCGGAGACGGGCGCGTCGAACCAGCCCTCGATGCCGGTGCGCTTCTCCACCCGGGCGTCGAGGATGAGATCGTGGCCGTCGATCAGCCAGTGCGCCCGTTCCGCTGAGCCTTCCCAGGCATCCAGCAGCTCGGAGTTCGCGAAGCGGTAGAGCATGTGCCAGCTCAGCGAGTCCGCGGTGGCGCGCACCCAGCCGGAGCCGAGGAAACCGGGGAAGCTGCTCGCCAGGTCCATGCCCTGCTGGGCCCAGTGGGTGGCCTCCTGGATGCGGGTGGGTTCGACCGGGTGACGGACACGGTGACGGAGGACGCTGGCCGCGCTTGTGGCGCTCCGGCGGCGTTCCCCGGGGGCACGGAAGACATGGTTCCAGTATCGCCGGTGCGTCCGCCCCCGCCGTTGCCGGCTCGTTTCCGGCTGGTTGCCGGGTGACGGGACGGGAGGGTCAGAAGATCATCGGCCGGTCGTCGTCCTGGCCCTCGAGGGCCAGTTCGACGACCACGGGCACATGGTCGCTGGGCGCGTCGCCCTTGCGTTCGTTGCGGTGGATGCTCGCGCCGGTGACCAGGTCGGCGAACGCCGGCGAGCCGAGGATGAAGTCGATTCGCAGTCCCTCGTTTCGCGGGAAGCGCAGCTGCTTGTAGTCCCAATAGGTGAAGCCCTCCGGCACCAGCGGGCGCACCACGTCGTGCAGGCCCGCGCCTTCGAAGGCCTCGAAGGCCGCGCGTTCCGGAGGCGAAATGTGGGTCGACACCCCCTGGATCAGGGTGGGGTCGCCGACGTCGCGCTCGAGCGGGGCGACGTTCCAGTCGCCCATCAGGGCCAGCGCGAGGTGTGGGTCGGCGGCGAGTTCCTGCCGCGCGTGCTCCTCGAGCCGGGCCAGCCAGTCCAGCTTGTAGGCGTAGTGCGGGTCGTCGAGGGAACGCCCGTTCGGCACGTACAGGCTCCACAGTCGCAGGTCGCCGACGGTGGCGCCGAGCGCGCGCGCCTCGAGCGGCAGGCCGGGACCTTCCTCCCCCTTGAGGAAGCCGGGCATCCCGGGGAAGGCGGTGGCGACATCCGTCAGCTCGTGGCGGCTGGCGAACGCGACCCCGTTCCACTGACTCAGGCCGTGGATGGCCAGCTCGTAGCCGGCCTCCTCGAACTGGCGTGCCGGGAACTGTTCCGGCTTGCACTTGATCTCCTGCATCGCGAGCACGTCGATGTCCTCGCGCACCATCCAGTCGACGACCCGGTCGACGCGGGCTCGGATCGAATTGACGTTCCAGGTGGCGATGCGCATGCACCCAGCCTATTTGACGGCTGCGGCGCCGCCCGGTACGGGGATACTCGGAGACAGGAATGGCAGGATTGAGGCACGACCAGAAGGCAGGGTGGACCCATGACGGATTTGCAGATCGGCTACGCGGCGATGCTGGAGCAGTTCGCCCCGGCGGAGGCCGTTTCGCTCTCGGCCTACGCCGAGGAACACGGCTTCACCGGCGTGATGGCGGCGGACCACTTCCAGCCGTGGGTGCCGGCGCAGGGCCAGTCGTCGTTCGTCTGGAGCGTGCTCGCCGCGGTCGCCGAGCGCACGAAGGGCGACTTCGGCCCCGGCGTCACCGCGCCCACCTTCCGCTGGCACCCGGCCATGGTCGCCCAGGCCTCCGCAACGCTCGCGTCGATGTACCCGGGCCGGCACTGGCTCGGCCTCGGCTCAGGCGAGGCCCTCAACGAACACATCGTCGGCGGCTACTGGCCGGAGGCCCCCGAACGCATCAACCGCATGTTCGAGGCCATCGAGATCATCTCGAAGCTGTTCACCGGATCGATCGCCGGCAAGGACGTGAAGCACTCCGGCCAGTTTTTCAAGCTCGAGTCGACCCGGCTCTGGACCATGCCCGAGGTGGCGCCCGAGATCCTCGTCGCGACCGCCGGGCCGGTCACCGCCAAGCGCGCGGGGCGGCACGCCGACGGTCTGATCACGGTCGGTGCCCCGCTGGAGAAGATCTCGATGCTGTTCGGCAAGTTCGACGACGGCGCCCGCGACGCCGGCAAGGACCCCTCGACCATGCCCAAGGTGCTGCAGCTGCACATGAGTTGGGCCGAGACCGACGAGGAGGCGATGACGAACGCGTTGCGCGAGTGGCCGAACGGCGGGATGAAGTTCCCGAAGGCGGACATCCGGTCGCCGTTCGAATTCGAGCAGATGGCGAAGCTGGTGCGGCCGGAGGACTTCGAGGGCCGGATGATCATCTCGGCCGACCCCGACGACCATCGCGCCTACATCCAGAAATTCGTCGACCTCGGCTTCGACCGGATCTACCTGCACAATGTGGGTCGCAACCAGCGCCAGTGGATCGACGTGTTCGGCGCATCCGTGCTGCCGAAACTCGTGCGCTGAGCGTGGGCGGCCCCACCGGATTGCTCGTCTTCGCGCTCGAGGGGATCGGCGAGGTCCGGGCCGGTGACGACCTCGCCGCGCTCATCGCCGGTGCCGCCGGCTCGCGCCTGCTCGACGGGGACATTCTCGCCGTGACCAGCAAGATCGTCTCCAAGGCCGAGGGCCGCCAGGTCGCTGCCGCCGACCGGGAGCAGGCGATCACCGACGAGACCGTGCGCGTGGTAGCGACCCGCGCCTACCCGGGCGGGGTCACCCGCATCGTCGAGAACCGGCAGGGGCTGGTGATGGCCGCGGCCGGAGTCGACGCGAGCAATACCCCCGACGGCACGGTGCTGCTGCTGCCCGTCGACCCGGATGCCTCTGCCCGTGCGCTCTGCGCCGCCCTCCGCGAACGCACCGGGCTTCGGCTCGGCGTGCTGATCACCGACACGGTCGGCCGCCCGTGGCGAGAGGGCCAGACCGACATCGCGATCGGCGCCGCCGGGGTGGCCGTGCTCGACGACCTGCGTGGCACGACGGATGCCTCCGGCCGGCGCCTCGACGTCACCGTCGCCGCCGTCGCCGACGAGATCGCCGGCGCGGCCGACCTGGTGAAGGGCAAGACCAGCGGCAACCCGGTCGCGGTCGTGCGCGGGCTCGGCCGGCTGGTCGATGCGGGGGTGCCTGGGGTCTCGGGGGTGCAGGATGCCGCGCGCGGCGCATCCGCGTTGCTGCGGCCCGGTGAAAACGACATGTTCCGGCTCGGCACGGCCGAGGCCGTGGCAGAGGGCTTCGCCGCGGGCTATGCCGCCGGACTCGCCGCGGCCGGCGGGGGAGTCGGCGCGGCCGGCGCGGTGGGGGCCACCTCGGTAGAAACAGGGCGGGGCGCCGAACCAGGGCCGCAGCGGGCTAGATCCGGCCCAGGCTTCGCAGCTCGTCGCGGGAAGCCGACCTGCTGACATTCGGGATGGAGCTTTTCGCGACGCGCCGATTGCCCCGGCGCGAATTGCGGCGTGTCGCGGAAATCTCCGGCTGAACCGACCTGGCGGCCCAGCGGATGCCGTGACCTGCGCAGCCGACCGCCCGCCGAGAAACGCACTCCGACCCTTCTGCTCTGGGGCCGGCCGTCGACCCAACCGACTGGTCGGTTGGTGTGCTATCGTGCTGCCATGACCAGCCGAGACGACATCCTCGCCGGTATGCGCCGGCTCACCATCGACACGGGGGTGCTGCCCTCCATGGACGAGGTCGCCCGCGCCGCAGGTCTGTCGAAGGGTGGGCTGATCCACTATTTCCCGACCCGGGCCGCCCTTGTCGACGGGCTGATCGGGAGGGCCGTTGCCGAGGTCGACGAGGGGATGGCCCTGGCCGCGGCAGCCGGGCACGCCGCGCGCAGCTGGTTGCGGCTCTCCGCGCCGGATGGCGACGAGCTCGAGTTGTACCGCGCGATGACGGTGGCGCTGAAGGCGCTGGGCGCGGCGCAGGGAAGCGCGACGAATCAGGACTCGGCGCAGCCCGGGGCATCCGTTCTCGTCGCCGAGGCGATCGCGCGCTGGGACGCGCTACTCACGGCCGAACTGGGCGACGCCACGGACGCACTGATCGTGCGGCTGGTCGGCGACGGCTTGTTCTTGAACGCCCTATCGGGAACACCGGTGCCGCAGCAGGACGTCGACGCGATCGAGCGCCGGCTCGGCGGGACTGTTTCGTGACCCCGGTGCTGCTCGCGGGCGTGGCCGGGCTGGCCCTGCTCGATTCCCTGAACCCGGCGACGATCCTCTCCATCACCCTGATCCTGCTGGCCGGCCTGCGGCGGCCCGTGGTGTCGGCCCTCGCCTTCGTGCTCGGGGCGTTCGCCACGGTCTTCACGCTCGGGTTGGCGATCTTCCTCAGCGCCGGGGCGGCGGCCGACGTGGTCTCGGGCGGGGTGGTCTGGCTGCGCCGGATCGCCTTCGGGGTGGCAGCGGTCGCGCTGCTGGTCGCGGCGTTCCGTCGCCTGCGCGATCGCCCCCGTGAGGGCGTCACCCTGCCCCGCTGGTTCTCGCCGGTCACGGCGCTGCCGCTCGGAGTGATGATGACCGGCGCTGACCTTCCGAACGCCTTCCCCTACTTCATCGCGATCGAGCGGATGATCAATGCCGAGGTTCCGGCTGCGACCGGGGCGCTCGTTCTGGCGGGCTACGCCCTCGTCTATTGCCTGCCCTGCCTGGTGCTGCTCGTGCTCGGGATCCTGTTCCGGGAACGCGTGCGCCTCCGGCTGCAGGTGCTCGTCGACCGGTTCAGCACCGGCACGGTCAGGCGCAGCGCGGGGGCCGCCGTGCTGCTCGCCCTGGCTGCTCTCGGCGTGGCGTCGGTGGCGGCCTGGCCGTGACGCTGCAGGGCCGGTCCGTTCCCCGCGACGGTAAACTTCGGGGCATGGAATCGGAGCAGTCGGCGCGGTGGGTGGCCGTCGTTCCGGTGAAGGGGAACCCGGGCGCGAAGAGCAGGCTCGGCGAGCGTCCCGATCGCGCCCGCCTGGCGGATGCCTTCGCCCTCGACACCGTCGCTGCCGTGCGTGCGGCACGCGGAGTGGACCTGGTCCTGGTGGTCACCGCCGACGACGAGATCGGCGCCCGCCTCGCCGATCTCGGCGCGGAGATCGTGCCGGAGGGGCCGGCGGCCGGCGGCCGCGCGCCCGGGCGGCCGGGGCATCCGCTCACCATGGCCGTGTCTGTGACGGGAGCGGCTGCGCCCGAGAACGGATCGGCGGCGACCCTGGCGGGCATGGCGTCGTCCGGGAGAGTCCCGGTTCCGGCCGACCCGATGAACGCCGCGATCCGCACCGGGCTGGCGGCGGCGCGGGCACGATTCCCGCGGGCGAACCTGATGGTGCTGACCGGAGACCTCCCGGCGCTCACGCCCGCAGACGTGGAGCGCGCCCTCGCGCTGGCCGCCGGGCACGAGCGTTCGATGCTGCCGGACGCCGCCGGCACCGGCACGACGACCCTGTTCGCGCTCGCCGGGGTGCCCATCGAGCCCCGGTTCGGGCCGGGCTCCCGGGCCGCGCACGAGGCCGCAGGGCACGTGCCGCTGGACATCCCGCCGTCCAGCAGCATCCGCTGCGACGTCGACACCGCCGCCGACCTGCTTGTCGCGGAGCGTCTCGGGCTCGGCGCGCATACCCTCCCGCTCGTCGCCGACGACTCGGTGGCGGCGGGCGGGAGCTGACCCCCGGTTCGGCGCGGCCTCGCCGGCCGGCGCTTACCGCTCGAGATGGAGTTTCTGGCGAGGCGCGGCGTTTCCGGTCACGATTCGCGGCGCGTCGTGAAAATCTCCATCCGGGCCATCGCGCCGGCCGCGTCGATCGGTGCCGACGGAGCGCCCGAGGGCGAGAGCGTCCGCCGCAATCCGGGCGGTCGACGCCACGTCACGCATCCAGAGCGGCACTGCTGCCGAGCGGATGCCCGCGGCCGCCAGCGCGGGCAGCGCCGCGGCATCCGTCTCGTCCACCAGCCACGCGTCGAGCACGCCCCCCGAGGCGCGGGAGCCGTAGTGCAGGCCGACGGCCTCGGCCGCGGTCTCGACTCCGATCGTGCGGAGGCAGGCGTCGGCCATGCCGCGCACGGCGGAACCGGCGATGATCGGCGACACCCCCACAACCGGCGCTGAGGTGCCGCGGAGCGCGTCGCGGATCCCGGGGACGGCCAGGATCGTGCCCACGGAGACGACCGGGTTCGAGGGCGGCAGGATGACCAGGTCGGCGTCCAGGAGTGCGGCGAGCACCCCGGGGGCCGGGGCGGCGTGCTCGAGGCCGACCTGCACGAACTCGGTGACGTCGACCTGGGCGCGGTAGCGCACCCACCACTCCTCGAAGTGGATCAGGTCGCCGGCCCCGTGCTCGTCGATCGCGGCGTCGAGCCGCACCTGGGTCTCGACCGGCTGGTCGCTCATCGGCAGCAGCCGGGCGCCCGGCTGCCAGCGCCGGCAGAGGAAATCTGTCGCCTCACTCAGGGTGGCCCCGCCGCGGAGCAGGTCGCTGCGCACGATGTGGGTGGCCAGGTCGAGGTCGCCGAGGGTGAACCAGGACCAGCCGCGACCGTAGGCGGCGATCTCGGCCGAGGTGCGCCGGGTCTCCTCCGGCCGACCCCAGCCCTGTTCCTCGTTGATGCCGCCGCCGAGCGTGTACATCACGGTGTCGAGGTCGGGGCAGATGCGCAGCCCGTCGAGCCACATGTCGTCGCCGGTGTTCACGATCACGGAAACGGCCGTGTCGGGGGCGGTGGCGGCCAGGTGGTGCAGCAGGCCGCGGGTGAACCTGGCGCCGCCGATTCCGCCGGCCAAGACGGTGATGCGTGTCATGCGGATGCTTCCTTCGTCGGGTCTGGATCCTCCAGCTCAGCCCTCACGGTCCGCCCCACGGGTCGGCCCCGTCGAATTCGACGGAGATTTTGCTTCGGATTGCGGTTTTTGGCCTCTACCGGGCCCGATGAACGAAAATCCCCGTCGAATTCGACGGGCGGACGAGGCTCTTCCGCGGCCGGGGAGAAGACGATCACCGGATGCCCGCCCCGCGGATGCGCGACGATGTCGCAGGCCACCCCGTAGACCTCGGCGATGGTCTCCGGAACGAGTACCTCGGCGGGGCTGCCGGCCGCAACGAGCCGTCCGCGGTGCAGCAGCAGGATCCGGTCGCAGTACGCGGCCGCGAGGTTCAGGTCGTGCAGGGCCATGATCGCGGTCAGCCCCAGTTCCCGCACCTGGCCGAGCAGGCCCAACTGGGCGCTCACGTCGAGGTGGTTGGTCGGCTCGTCCAGCAGCAGCAGGCTCGGGCGTTGCGCCAGTGCCCTGGCGATCTGCACCCGCTGCTGTTCCCCGCCGCTGAGGCTGTGCCACAGTCGGGCCGCCAGCGCGCTGCCGCCGACCATGGCGAGCGATTCCTCGGCCACTCGGTGGTCCTCCTCGCCGCCGAAGCCGCCGAGCAGGCTGCTGCGGTGCGGGATGCGGCCGAGCAGCACGACCTCGCGCACCGCCAGGTCGACACTCGGTGCCGCATTCTGTTCGAGCAGGGCCACCCGCCGCGCCGTCTCCCGGCGGGTCAGGCTGTGCAGCGCGGCCCCGTCGAGTTCGACCTGGCCGCTCGCCGGTGTGTCGAGGCCGGCGATCAGCCGGAGCAGGGTGGACTTGCCGGCGCCGTTGGGGCCGAGCAGCCCGGTCACCGAGCCGGTCGGCAGCTGCGCCGACACGTCGTCGAGGATGGCCGTTCCGTTGATCCGGAACGACACCCGATCGAGCGTCACGCCCATGCCGCGGCCCTCCGGCTCTTGATCAGCGCGATGAAGACGGGCACACCGATGAGCGCGGTGATGATGCCGACCGGCAGTTCGCGCGGGTCGAAGACCGTGCGGGCGAGTGTGTCCGCCACGACGAGGAACAGCGCGCCGAAGACCACGGTCAGCGGCAGCAGCCGGCGGTGGCCGGGTCCACTCAGCCCCCGCACGAGGTGCGGCAGGATCAGCCCGACGAAACCGATCGCTCCGCTGACGGCGACCATGGCCCCGGTGAGGAGGGCGACCGCGCCGAGCAGCACCCACCGGGTGGCGTTGACGTTGATGCCGAGGGATGCCGCGGCCGTGTCGCCGAACGCGAACGCGTCCAGCCGGGTGGCCGCGAGCACGATCCCGGTGCCCACGACCACGAGTGCGCCGCCGGAGATGAGCACGCTGGTCCAGGAACTGCCGGCCAGGGAGCCGAGGAGCCAGTTGAGGATCTCCCGGTAGGAGTCGCCCTTGGCCGACCAGAAGATGACGAAGGATGTCCCGGCCGCACCGAGCTGGGCGATCGCCAGCCCGGAGAGCACCGCCCGGCCGGGGGTGATGGTGCCGCCGACCCTGGCGATGCTCAGCGTGGCGACCAGGGCGGTGAGCGCGCCGAGGAACGCCGCTGCCGGCAGGGCGAAGGCGACGCCGAGGATGACCACGCAGACCGCGCCGAGCGACGCCCCGCTGGACAGGCCGAGCAGATAGGGGTCGGCGAGCGGGTTGCGGGTGACGCTCTGCATCACGGCGCCGGAGAGCGCGAGCCCCGCGCCGACAGCGGCCGCGGTGAGCACCCGCGGCAGGCGCAGCTGCCAGACGATGGAGTCGGCCAGCGGCGGGACATCCGCCAGGCCGGGCAGGCCCAGGTGCCCGCCGACGCTCGCGATGACGGCCGGGAGCCCCACGTCGGCCGGGCCGATGGCGACGGCGGCCGCACAGACGAACAGGAGCGCCAGGGCCGAGACCGCGACGAGGCCGAGGTAGCGCCCGCGCGCCGCGGCCCGGCCGGTCACGGTCCGTCCGCCTGCGGTCACGGTGTGCCCCCGGTCACGGTGTGCCCCCGGTCACGGTGTGCCCCCGGTCACGGTGTGCCCCCGGTCACGGTGTGCCCCCGGTCACGGTCCGTCCGTCCCCAGCCACGGTATCCCCAGTCACGGTGAGCCCCGGCTACTTGGTCTTCTGCTTGTCGAGCGCGGCCAGCTGGTCGATGGCCGACCCGGCGGCCTCCACGTTGCGGATGCCGGCCTCGGTGGACGCGAACGGCAGCACGATGTAGCGCTTGTCCTGCACGGCGGCGAGCCCCTGGGTTGCCGGGTTCGACTCGAGCGCGGCGATCTTCGACGCGGCCGTGTTCCAGGTGGCGTCGACCAGCACGATCACGCTCGGGTTCGCCTCGATCACCGATTCCCAGCCGACCGAGGTCCAGGTGTCGCGCACGTCGGCGAACACGTTGCTCAGGCCGGCGGCCGTCATGATCATCGCGGGCGAGCCGATCCCGGCCCCGACATAGGGACTGTCGGTGCCGCTGGAGTACCAGAGTGCCGTGGTCTTCGTGCCGGCGGGGGCAAGGTCGCCCAGCGCCTTCTTCTGCATCGTCACGAGCCGGTCGGCAGCATCCGCGCGGCCGAAGAGGGCGCCGGCCTCGGTGATCTCCGCGAACACGGAGTCGAAGGTCAGCGGGTCTGGCATGTAACGGGCGCCCTTGCATGCGGCGGGGGAGACGTAGCTGCCGATGCCGAGGCCGCCCAGCTGGCCGCGCTCGCCGACGCCGTCGGCCGTGAAGTTGGACTCCCAGCCGCCGTAGACGAAGTCGGGCGTGAGGGCCAGGACAGCCTCCTGGCCGGGCACGAAGTCGCTGACCACGTTGAGGCCCTTGCCCGCCTTGGCCAGGGATGCCGGCAGCGGGCCATCGAGGAACGCCGAGCCGACGATGCGGTCGCCGAGGCCGAGGGCGAGCAGCAGCTCCGTGGTCGACGATTTGATGGTGACGATGCGCTCCGGCGCCTGGGCCACGGTCACCGGGGTGCCGCAGTTGTCGAGCGTGACAGGGTACCCCGCCGTTGCTCCCGCCGCGGTCGCCGTGCTACCCGCGGTCGGTGCCCCGCCGGCGGTGCCGCCGGCCCCGGCGCATCCGCTCAGCACCAACGCAACGGATGCCGCGCCTGCGACGAAAAGAAGAACACTTCGACGGTTCATGAAGACCTCACGTTTCGAAACCGCCCACTCCCCTTCCGCGAGAGTGCACTTTCTGCCCTCACAGCGGTGCTGAAGGGGCGAGAACTGCACTCTCGCGGCCGGAGACGGGGTGGCGGGGCGGGGGAGTAGCGGGGGAGCCGCGGGAGAGGGGGGAGTAAGTGGGGGGACCTGCCGCCCAAGTCAGGGTCGGCGCGACCGGTCAGAGCCAACCGGCGGTCTGCGTCAAGCCTAAACCCATCCTGTTCCGGGCGGGGCCTGTCGCCGACGACCCGGGCGGCACCGGCACGGAGGGGTGTTATGCGGACTGCTCCCACTGGGTCGGTCGGCCGTGATTTCGATGTTCCTGCCCCGGCGACCGAGCCTCGCGGCTCAGGATAGAGGTGCCGGCGCACGATATACCCCTCGCCCGCTTCCACGACCTGCGCCACGAGGAGAACCCGCCCGCCCGAACCCACCGAACCCGTCGCCAAGAAGTGAGCTGAGCATCCGTTCGCCCCTGGGAAGGCGGCCGAACTCTCGGTTCGGCGGCTCCCGGCGCGTTCGACGGATGCCGGCCGTTCACCAGAAGGGGCCTGCGGCATCCATCCGCCGCACGACAGGATCGAGACGAGCCACCGAATCGAGGCTTTCGGTTCGCGGCCGAACCGAGGAGTCCCCATGAAGCGTCCATCCCCAGCCCTGTTCGTGATCGGTGCACTCGTCGTCGTCGCGACGCAGCTGAGCACTACAGCAGCCTTCGCCTCGCCGCCCGACCCGCCGGCACTCGGCACGATAGCTGGCGAGCTGGCCGCGATCCCCACCCGCGTCGAGACCGGTTCGGCCGGGTACTCCCGAGACCTCTTCCCGCACTGGGCCACCCAATCCGGCAGTTGCGACACGCGGGAGACCGTGCTGGCGCGCGACGGCGAGAACGTCGTGACCAGCAGCACGTGCTCCGCGATCTCGGGGAGCTGGTACTCGGTCTACGAGGGCGCCTGGAACTACGCGTCGTCGGACGTCGACATCGACCACGTCGTTGCCCTGTCCGAGGCGTGGGGATCCGGGGCGTCGACCTGGACGACGACCAAGCGTGGGCAGTTCGCCAACAGTCTCGGCGACGGCCAGCTGATCGCGGTCACCGACAACGTCAACGCGTCGAAATCCGACCGGGACGCGGCTGAGTGGCAGCCGCCGTTGGCCTCGTACCACTGCACCTACGCCAAGCAGGTCGTGCACGTGAAGTACGGCTGGGGCCTGTCGATGGACTCCGCTGAAAAGGCCGCGATCAACGCGATGCTCGCCACCTGCTGACTGAGTGAGCCCGCGAGAGTGCAGTTTTCGCCCCCACAGCGAAACTGAAGGGGCGAAAACTGCACTCTCGCGGCCGTTGGCGAATGGCACTCAGGCCCAGCGGGCGGCGGGCTCCGACCCGACGGCCCCGGCGCTGCGGCGCAGCACGGCGGCCAGGGCCAGCGCCACCTCCGCCGGGTCCCCGATCAGGGCGCCGGCGGTCACCCGGATGAACGCCTCCGGGCGCACCTCGGCCTGGAACGGTGAGCCCCCGGCAACACGGATGCCCGAGGCCGCCAACTGCACGATGGCATCCCGTTCGTCGGCCACCGGGAGCCAGGTGTTGATCCCGTCCGCCTGCCCGGTCGGCAGTCCGAGCGCGGTCAGCGCCTCGGCCAGGGACTTCTGCCTGGCGAAGTAGATCCGCCGTGCCTCGCCGATCTGGGCGATGCTGTCACCGTGGGTAAGCAGGTCGTAGAGGATCGACTGCAGCATCCGGCTGGTCCAGCCGGGCCCGAGCATCCGTCTGGCCACGATCCGGTCCACGAGGGCCGTCGGCCCGCCGAGCGCGGCGATGCGCAGGTCGGGGCCGTGCGACTTCGAGTAGCTGCGCACGTGCAGCACCCGGCCGGTCAGCCAGCGGCCCAGGCTCACGTCCGGGGCCACGCTGATCTCGCCGGAATGGTCGTCCTCGATCACGACGGTCTGCGCGTTGCGCCTGTGCACGCTGAGCAGCCGGGCCAGCTCCTGGGCTCTGGCGGCCGGCATCGACACCCCGGTCGGGTTCTGCGCGCGCGGCTGCAGGATGACCGCTGCCGGCGACCGCGAGAGGGCCGCCGCGAAGGCGGAGGGAACGATGCCATGCTCGTCGACCGGCACCGGCAGGCGCTCGATGCCGAGCTGGTCGAGCAGGTCGAAGAACGGCGGAAAGCCCGGGTCCTCCACGATGACCCGGTCGCCGAACCGGGCCACCACGTCGAGACTGCGGGAGATGGCGTCGAGGGCGCCGTCGACGACCGTGATCGACTCGGCCGGGAACGGCCAGGACTCCCGCAGCACCGCGAGGAGCTCCGGGATCACCGGCAGCTCCTGGTACACCACGGTGGCGGCCCGTTGGGAGACCCGGGAGAGCGCCGGCGCGAGGTCGGGCAGGAGCTGGGGGTCGGGCGTGCCCCTCGACAGGTCGATCCTGGCACCGCGGTGATAGCCGGCCATCGACTGGCTGCGTGTCGGCAGCCAGCGGGGAGCAGCGTCGAGAACGAAGGTGCCGCTACGCCCCCGGGAAACGATCAGCCCAACCGCGGAGAGCGCCTGCCAGGCGCGGCTGACCGTCGCCGGGCTCACCGCCAGGGCCGCGGCCAGCGCCCGCACGGTGGGCAGCCGGTCGCCCGGGGCGAGCCTGCCGGAGCTGATCAGGCGGCCGAGCGCGGCCGCGATCCCCTCCGGGGTGCGGTGCTCGACCTCGTCGATAACGGTTTGCATGACCCCTTGCCTCCGGCTGGTCAGGGCGACAGGATGATTAACGCGTGCGTCACACACAGAAACAGAACTGAAATGTTTACGTCGAAGAATAACAAACACGGACAACGCAGTCCGATTCGACTCAACTGATTCGGCGCTGCGTCTCCCGGCCCCTGGGCCAGCTCAGCGCCGAGCTCGATGTGGAGGCAAAGGATGACCGGGGACACCAGCACGACCGACGGGCGCACACTCGTGCGGGCCGCCATCACCCAGACCGACTGGACCGGCGACCAGGAGTCGATGATCGTCAAGCACGAGGGGTTCGTGCGCACGGCGGCCGAGGCCGGCGTGCAGGTGATCTGCTTCCAGGAGCTCTTCCACGGCCCGTACTTCGGCATCGTGCAGGACCCGAAGTATTACGACTACGCCCAGGCCGTTCCCGGCCCGCTGGTCGAACGTTTCCAGAAGCTCGCCGCGGAGCACAAGATGGTGATCGTCCTCCCCGTCTACGAGGAGGAGCAGCCCGGCGTGCTCTACAACACCGCCGCGGTGATCGACGCCGACGGGAGCTACCTCGGCAAGTACCGCAAGCACCACATCCCCCACCTGCCCCAGTTCTGGGAGAAGTTCTACTTCCGCCCCGGCAACGGCGACTACCCGGTCTTCGACACCATGGTCGGTCGGATCGGCGTCTACATCTGCTACGACCGGCACTTCCCGGAGGGCTGGCGCGTGCTCGGCCTGAACGGCGCCGAGATCGTCTTCAACCCCTCGGCCACCAAGCCAGGCCTCTCCAACCGGCTCTGGGAGCTCGAACAGCCGGCCGCCGCGGTCGCCAACCAGTACTACGTCGGCGCGAACAACCGCATCGGCACCGAGAGCCGCGAGTTCGGCGATGAGGCGGTCACCTTCTACGGCAGCTCCTACTTCGTCGACCCGCGCGGCAATTACGTCGGCGAGGTGGCGTCGACGGATGCCACGGAGATCGTGATCCGCGACCTCGATCTCGGCGTCATCCGGGAGGTGCGAAATTCGTGGCAGTTCTACCGCGACCGCCGCCCCGACTCCTACGAGCCGATCGTCGAACCCTGAGCCCGGTGATCGAGCTTGTCGAGATCCCGGTGATCGAGCGTGTCGGTGATCGAGCTTGTCGGTGATCGAGCTTGTCGAGATCAGGGTCTCGACAGGCTCGACCACCGGGGCGAGGGTCTCGACAGGCTCGACCACCGGGGCGAGGGTCTCGACGGGCTCGACCACCGGGCAAGGCTCGACCACCGGGGCGAGGGTCTCGACGGGCTCGACCACCGGGCGGGCTCGACCACCGGGCGGGCTCGACCACCGGTCGGTGATTGAGCCTGTCGAAATCATGAACCAAGTCGACATCACGAACATCCAGGACGGGAACGGGCGATGAAAACCTTGATCAGAAACGGCACCGTGGTCAGCGCCACCGGCCGCGTGCAGGCAGACGTGCTCATCGACGGCGAGACGATCGCCGCGGTGCTGGCACCCGGGTCCCGGCTCCTCGGCGCCGACCTGGCCTCCGGCGTCGACCGGGTGATCGACGCGACCGGGAAGTACGTGATCCCGGGCGGGATCGACGCGCACACCCACATGCAGCTGCCGTTCGGCGGCACCGCGGCATCCGACACCTTCGAGACCGGCACCCGCGCGGCCGCGTGGGGCGGAACGACCACGATCATCGACTTCGCCGTGCAGAGCTACGGCCAGCGCGTCTTCGACGGCCTCGCCGCGTGGCACGAGAAGGCCGCAGGCAACTGCGCGATCGACTACGCCTTCCACCAGATCATCGGCGACCTCAATGCGGACTCCCTCCAGGCGATGGACGGGCTGCTCGCCGAGGGGGTCTCCAGCTTCAAGCTGTTCATGGCCTACCCGGGGGTCTTCTACTCCGATGACGCGCAGATCCTCAAGGCGATGCAGAAGTCGGCCGAAACCGGGCTGATGACCATGATGCACGCCGAAAACGGACCGGCGATCGACGTGCTCGTCGGCCAGCTGCTCGCCGAAGGCAAGACCGACCCGTACTACCATGGCGTCGCCCGCGCCTGGCAGCTCGAGGAGGAGGCCACCCACCGGGCGATCATGCTCGCCGACCTCACCGGGGCGCCGCTCTACGTCGTGCACGTCAGTGCCAAACAGGCCGTCGCCCAGATCGCGGCCGCCCGGGGCACGGGCCAGAACGTCTTCGGCGAGACCTGCCCGCAATACCTCTACCTCTCGCTCGAGGAGAACCTCGGCGCCCCCGGCTTCGAGGGCGCCAAATGGGTGTGCTCCACCCCGCTGCGCTCCCGAGCCGAAGGGCACCAGGACCACCTCTGGCAGAGCCTGCGCACCAACGACCTGCAACTGGTCTCCACCGACCACTGCCCGTTCTGCATGAAGGGCCAGAAGGACCTGGGCCTCGGCGACTTCTCCAAGATCCCGAACGGGATCGGCTCGGTCGAGCACCGCCTCGACCTGCTCTACCAGGGCGTGGTCACCGGCCGGATCTCACTCGAACGCTGGGTCGAGATCACCTCCACCACGCCGGCACGCATGTTCGGCCTCTACGGGAAGAAAGGCGTGATCCAGCCCGGAGCGGATGCCGACATCGTCGTCTACGACCCTGACGGCCACACGTCCATCGGCTACGGCACCGACGAGTTCGGCGAGCCGACCGGGCGCAGCCACCACATGAACATGGACCATTCGGCCTGGGAGGGCTACGAGATCGACGGTCACGTCGACGTCGTGCTCTCCCGCGGCAAGGTCGTCATCGAGGGCAACAGCTACCTCGGCGCCAAGGGTGACGGTCGGTTCGTCAAGCGCGGCCTGAGCCAGTACCTGATCTAGGGCGGACCAAATGGACTTCGGAGCAGTACTCCAGACCAACCCGCCGTCGGCGCGCGTCGTGCAGCTCGCCCAGCTCGCCGAGGTGCACGGCTTCAGCCACGTCTGGACCTTCGACTCGCATCTGCTCTGGCAGGAGCCGTATGTGATCCACAGCCGTATCCTCGCCGAGACCCGCAAGATCGTGGTCGGGCCGATGGTCACCAACCCGGCCACCAGGGACTGGACCGTGACGGCGTCGACCTTCGCCACCCTGAACGAGATGTACGGCAACCGCACCATCTGCGGCATCGGCCGCGGCGACTCCGCGGTGCGGGTCACCAACGGGGCGCCCACCACCCTGAAGACGTTGCGCGAATCGATCCACGTCATCCGGGAGCTGGCCAATTCCCGCGCGGTCCTGCACAACGGCGCCACCCTCCGGTTCCCGTGGAGCACGGGCTCCAGCCTCGAGGTGTGGGTGGCGGCCTACGGCCCGCTCGCGCTCAAGCTTGCCGGCGAGGTCGGCGACGGCTTCATCCTGCAGATGGCCGACCTCGACGTGGCCGAATGGATGATCGGCACGGTGCGGGATGCCGCCGCGAACGTGGGACGCGACCCGGCGTCGATCTCCATCTGCGTCGCAGCGCCGATGTACATCGGCGACGACTGGGAGCACATGCGTAACCAATGCCGGTGGTTCGGCGGAATGGTCGGCAACCACGTCGCCGACATCGTCGCGAAGTACGGCACCGAGTCCCTCGTGCCCAAGGCCCTCACCGACTACATCGCCGGCCGAAGCGGCTACGACTACAACCAGCACGGCCGCGCCGGCAACACGCACGCCGACTTCGTGCCGGACGAGATCGTGGACCGGTTCTGCCTCCTCGGAACCTCGAAGGACCACATCGTGAAGCTGCAGGCCCTCAAGGAACTCGGGGTCGACCAGTTCGCCGGCTACCTCCAGCACGACAACAAGGAGGAGACCCTGCGCGTCTACGGCGAGACCGTGATCCCCGCTCTCACCGACCCGATCGTGGCGAAGCTGTGACCACGGCCGTCCCCGCCCGTTCCCGCCGCGGCCCGCTCCCCGCGCGCCGGCTTGTCGTCGGCGCGCTCGGCCTGGTGCTGCTCGCCGGGATCTGGGAGCTGTACAAGCTGCTCGGCCCGGCGGGCGGCGTCGTGCTCGCCGGGGTCACCGTGCTGCCCCGCACCAGCGACCTGGCCATGCCGCACCTCTGGGTGATGGCCGGGCGCGCGCTCGAACCGGTCACCGGCGCCGGCGGCGCCGTGCCGCTCTGGCGGGCCGTTCTCGACGCCTCCCTGTTCACCCTCGGCATCTCCACGGTGGGCTGGCTCGTCGGCGTCACCGTCGGCCTCGCGCTCGCGCTCCTGATGCAGCGGTTCCGGCTGGCCGAGGCGGCCGTGCTGCCCTGGATCATCCTCAGCCAGACCGTTCCGCTGATCGCCCTGGCCCCGCTCGTACGGCGCTGGGGGGCCCAGATCCAGTTCGGCGCGTTCAGCTGGGAGAGCTGGATGTCGGTGGCCCTGATCGCCTCCTACCTCGCCTTCTTCCCGGTCTCGGTCGGCGCTCTCCGGGGCCTCGGCTCACCCGACGCCAACCACGTCGACCTGATGCACTGCTATTCGGCCGGCTGGTGGAAGACCCTCTGGCGGCTGCGGCTGCCGGCGAGCGTCGGCTACCTGTTGCCCGCGTTGCGCCTCGCCGCGGCCAGCGCCGTGATCGGCAGCGTCGTCGCCGAGGTGTCGATCGGGCTGCGCGGCGGCATCGGCAGACTGATCGTCGAATACGCCGGCGCGGCCGGCGGCGACCCAGGCAAACCCTGGGCGCCGATCTTCGGCTCGGTGCTGGTCGGGCTCGTCGCCGCCGGGTTCGTCGGGCTGATCGGGCGGGGCCTCCGCCGGTTCCGGCGCGGGGAGGTCGCGGCGTGAGCGGGCTGGGACGGAATGCGACGCCAGACGTGAACGCCGGTCCGGTGCCCGGCGCGGGGGCCGCGAGCCTGGCCGTGGACGTGCGCGGGGTGAGCCGCGTGTTCGCCGGCCGGAAGGGGGCATCCGTCACGGCCCTCGACGATGTCAGCCTCACCGTGGCGCCGGGCGAATTCGTCTCGCTGATCGGGCCGAGCGGCTGCGGCAAGAGCACCCTGCTGCGGCTGATCGCCGACCTCGACACCCCGACCACCGGCGAGATCCGGGTCTTCGGCAAACCGGCCAGGCAGGCCAGGATCGACCAGGACTACGGCATCGCCTTCCAGCAGGCCGGGCTGCTGCCCTGGCGCACCGTCACCGGCAACATCGAGCTGCCGCTCGAACTGCACGGCGCCGGACGGGCGGCCCGTCGCGCCCGCGCGGCCGAGCTGATCGAGCTGGTCGGGCTGTCGGAGTTCGCCGGCCACTACCCCGACCAGCTCTCCGGCGGCATGCAGCAGCGGGTGGCGATCGCCCGGTCGCTGGCGGAGAGCCCGAGCCTGCTGCTGATGGACGAACCGTTCGGCGCGCTCGACGAGATGACCCGGGAGCGGATGCAGAACGAACTCGTCCGGATCTGCGGCGAAACGAGCGCCGCCGTGGTCTTCGTCACCCACTCCATCCCCGAGGCCGTCTTCCTCTCCAACCGGGTCGTCGTGCTGGAGCCGCGGCCGGGACGCATCCGGGATGTGCTCCGGGTCGGGCTCGGCAACCCGGGGGAGCGCGGCGAGACCCTGCGCGAGGACGAGGAGTTCTTCCGCGCGGTGAGCCAGGTGCGCGAGCTGCTGCACGGAGAGGCCCCGGCCGGGGCCAGGGGGGCCGCGACCCAATGAGCCAGGCATCCGTTCGACCGGGCGGCGCCGGAGCGGCCGGCCAGGCGCCGACCGGGCCGGTCCGCACCGTGCTGGCGCCGATCCTGCTCGGACTCGCCGTGGTACTGCTGTGGCAGGGGGCGGTCACCCTGCTGGCCATCAAACCGTTCATCCTGCCCGGGCCGCTCGCGATCGCCGACCAGTTCGGCGCGAACCTGCAGAACGTGGCCGACGGGATGCTCGCCACCGGCCGGAACGCCCTCGTCGGGCTCCTGATCGGCACCGTGCTCGGGGTGCTGCTGGCCGTCCTCGCCGCGCTCGTAAGGCTGCTCGACGAGATGGCCGCGCCGATCGTGGCTGCCATCGCGGTCGTGCCGATCGTGGCGCTCGCCCCGGTGCTCTACACGATGTACGGCGCCGGCGCCGAGACCGCCCGGCAGTTCGTGGCGGCGCTCGCCGTATTCGTGCCCGTGTACTTCAACACCCTCAAGGGGCTCCGTCAGGTGCGCCCGGTGCACCGCGACCTGATGCGGTCGTATGCGGCCACGAGCTGGCAGGCCACCCGCACCGTGACCCTGCCGACCGCACTGCCGTTCGTCTTCACGGGCCTGCGGATCGCCTCCTCGCTTGCCGTCATCTCCGCCCTGATCGCCGAGTACTTCGGAGGCCCGGTCGGCGGCCTCGGCAAGTCGATCACGTCGTCGGCGTCGAGCAGCAACTACGGACTGGCCTGGGCGTACGTGCTCGGCGGGGTCCTGCTCGGCCTCCTGTTCTATTCCGCAGCGCTCATCGTCGAGAAGCTCGTCAGCCGCCGGTCAGGCGGATAGGCGTCCGCCGCGTGCGCGCGGCGGTCGATGCACCACGATGCACCATCCACAGCAGAGTCAGGCAACCACTTCACGGAGGTAGACATGAACCACAGCACACGATGGTTGGGCGCGTTGGGCGCCCTCGCCGCCAGCAGCGCCCTCGTCCTCACCGGCTGCAGCACCGGGACCGCGTCGACCGGATCGACCTCGGGTCCCGGCGGCGACCTCGTTCCGATCACCCTGCAGCTGCAATGGGTCGCCCAGGCCCAGTTCGCCGGCTACTACGCGGCCGTCGACCAGGGCTTCTACGAGGACGAGGGCCTCGATGTCACCATCGCCGAGGGTGCCGCGGACATCGTGCCGCAGGACGTCCTCGCGGCCGGCGACGCCGACTACGCCATTTCCTGGGTGCCCAAGGTGCTCGGCTCGATCGAGCAGGGCGCCAACATCACCGATGTCGCGCAGATCTTCGAACGCAGCGCCACCACCCAGATCTCCTTCAAGGACAAGGGCATCACGTCGCCGGCCGACCTCACGGGCAAGAACGTCGGCAGCTGGGGCTACGGCAACGAATGGGAGCTCTTCGCCGGCATGCAGAAGAGCGGCGTGCAGGTGGGCGACATCAATCTCGTGCAGCAGGCCTTCGACATGAACGGGTTCCTCTCCGGGGACATCGACGCGGCCCAGGCCATGACCTACAACGAGTACGCCCAGGTGCTCGAGACCAGGAACCCGAAAACGGGCGAGCTCTACCAGCCGGCCGACCTCAACGTGATCGACTGGAACGACGAGGGCACGGCCAGGCTCCAGGATGCGATCTGGGCCGACGCCGACAAGCTCGCCTCCGACAAGGACTACGCCGCCAACACGGTCAAGTTCATCAAGGCGTCGATCAAGGGCTGGATCTACGCGGCAACCGACCCGGACAAGGCCGCCGGAATCGTCACCGCGGCCGGTTCGCAGCTGCCCGCCGGCCACCAGCTCTGGATGACCAACGAGGTCAACAAGCTGATCTGGCCGTCCACGAACGGGGTCGGCCTGATCGATGCGGCCGCCTGGAAGAACACCGTCGACATCGCGATGAACACCAGGAACGAGACCGGCGCCACCATCATCACCGCCGAACCGCCCACGACCGCGTACTCGAATGAGTACGTGCAGCAGGCGCTCGACGAGCTGAAGGCGGACGGCGTCGACGTGATGGGCGCAGACTGGAAGCCGAGCACGGTCACGCTCACCGAGGGCGGCAAGTAGGCTCGCCCCACCGCTCCTCACTGCACAGGGCCGGGCGGTCAACCGGCCGCCCGGCCCCCGCGTCCCGAAACCTTCACTCCACGCATTTCCTTCACTCAACGCAGAGAAAGACACGATATTCGTGAATGACACCACCTCCGCCAGCCTGAACGACCCTGCCTACGAGCTGGACCGGGCCTACGTCTTCCACTCCTGGTCGGCGCAGGCAGCCCTCACACCGCTCGTGATCGCGGGCGGCCAGGGCTCCCGGGTCTGGGACTACGACGGGCGCAGCTACCTGGACTTCTCCAGTCAGCTCGTCAACGTGAACATCGGCCACCAGCATCCGGCCGTCACCCAGGCCATCATCGACCAGGCCGGCACGCTCGCCACGGTCGCGCCGTCGGCCGCGAACCTGATGCGCGGCGAGGCGGCCAAACGCATCGTCGACCGCGCCCCTGCCCGCTTCAACAAGGTCTTCTTCACCAACGGCGGGGCGGATGCGATCGAGAACGCGATCCGGCTGGCCCGGCTGCACACCGGGCGGGACAAGGTGCTCTCCAGCTACCGCTCCTACCACGGCAACACCGGGGCGGCGATCGTCGCGACCGGCGACTGGCGGCGCATCCCGAACGAATTCGCGCGCGGCCACGTTCACTTCTTCGGCCCGTACCTCTACCGCAGCGAGTTCTGGGCGACGACGCCCGAGCAGGAGTCGGAGCGGGCGCTGCGCCACCTCGAGCGCGTGATCCAGAGCGAGGGGCCGACCACGATCGCGGCCGTGCTGCTCGAATCGATCCCCGGCACGGCCGGGGTGCTCGTGCCGCCGCCCGGCTACCTCGCCGGGGTGCGCGCGCTCTGCGACCGCTACGGGATCCTGCTGATCCTCGACGAGGTGATGGCCGGCTTCGGGCGCACCGGGCGGTGGTTCGCCTTCGAAGGCTACGACGTGACCCCCGACCTGATCGCCTTCGCCAAGGGCGTCAACTCCGGCTACGTGCCCACCGGCGGCGTGATCATCTCCGAGTCGATCGCGAACGACTTCGAGACCACGGTCTTCCCCGGCGGACTCACCTACAGCGGGCATCCGCTGGCGATGGCGTCCATCGTGGCCGCCCTCGACGCGATGGAGAACGAGGGCATCGTCGCCAACGCCGCCAGGATCGGACGAGACCGGCTCGCGCCCGGCCTCGCTGCGCTGCAGGAGAAACACCAGATCATCGGCGAGGTGCGCGGCGAGGGCGTGTTCTGGGCGCTGGAACTCGTCGCCGACCAGGGCACCCGCGCGCCGCTCAGCGGCGTCGTGATGGGCCGGATCAAGACCGAGCTCCTCGCCCGCAATCTCCTGCCCTTCCTCGCAGACAACCGGATCCACGTCGTGCCGCCCTGCGTGGTCACCGACGACGAGGTCGCCGAGGCGCTCGCCATCTACGACGAGGTCCTCGGCCTCGACCTCCTTGCCTGACCGGGATCTCGACAGGCTCGATCACCGACAGGCTCGAGCCCCCCCGGTGGTCGAGCCCCCGGTGGTCGAGCCCCGCCGGTGGTCGAGCCCCGCCGGTGGTCGAGCCCGTCGAGACCAACCCCCGACGCGTCCGATCGCTGTCCTCCCGGTGGTCGAGCCTGTCGAGACCAACCCCCGACACCCCTGACCCCACCAATCCCTCGACGAAGAGAAACGAAGAACAATGACTGATCTACCCGTAATCACCCACTGGATCGACGGGGCGCCGTTCGACGGCAGCTCCACCCGCACCGCGCCCGTCTTCAACCCGGCCCTTGGCGTCGTCGCCAGGAACGTGCGCCTGGCCGGCACCGGCGACGTCGACACCGCCGTCGCCTCGGCGCAGGCCGCCTACCCTGCGTGGCGGGACACGTCCCAGGCCAGGCGCCAGAGCGTCATGTTCAGCTTCCGCGAGCTGCTCAACGCGCGCAAGGGCGAGCTGGCCGACATCCTCACCGCCGAGCATGGCAAGGTGACCTCGGATGCCCTCGGCGAGATCGCGCGCGGCCTCGAGGTCGTCGAGTTCGCCCTCGGCATGCCGCACCTGACCAAGGGCGAGTACTCGGAGAACGTGTCGACCGGCGTTGACGTCTACACGCTGCGCCAGCCGCTCGGCGTGGTGGGCATCATCAGCCCGTTCAACTTCCCGGCGATGGTGCCGCTGTGGTTCTTCCCGATCGCGATCGCGGCGGGCAACACCGTGGTGCTCAAACCGAGCGAGAAGGACCCGTCGGCGTCGAACTGGATGGCCGCCCTGATGACCGAGGCCGGCCTGCCCGCCGGCGTGCTCAACGTCGTGCACGGGGACAAGGAAGCGGTCGACGCCCTGCTCGTGCACCCCGACGTGCAGGCGATCTCCTTCGTCGGCTCCACTCCGATCGCGAAATACATCTACGAGACGGCGGCGCACCACGGCAAGCGCGTCCAGGCCCTCGGCGGCGCCAAGAACCACATGCTCGTGCTGCCGGATGCCGATCTCGACCTGGCGGCGGATGCCGCCGTCAACGCAGGCTTCGGCTCGGCCGGTGAGCGGTGCATGGCGATCAGTGTCGTGGTGGCCGTCGAACCGGTCGCCGACGAACTGGTCGCGAAGATCACCGAACGGCTCACGGGGCTCAAGGTCGGTGATGGCATGCGCGGCTGCGACATGGGGCCGCTGATCACGAAGGCTCACCGGGACAAGGTCGCCTCCTACATCGAGGTGGCCCGCACCGACGGGGCCGAGGTGGTCGTGGACGGGCGCGGCATCGAGGTGGACGGTGACGCATCCGGTTTCTGGCTCGGCCCGACCCTGTTCGACCGGGTCACAACC
The DNA here is from genome assembly GCF_004403515.1 of Cryobacterium fucosi. Classification (GTDB taxonomy): domain Bacteria; phylum Actinomycetota; class Actinomycetes; order Actinomycetales; family Microbacteriaceae; genus Cryobacterium; species Cryobacterium fucosi. Next base: position 41,235 of record NZ_SOHH01000097.1, read on the forward strand.
TCCTCGGCCGTGTACCTCGACGAGATCTTCGGCCCGGTGCTGTCGATCGTGCGGGTCGGCAGCTACACGGAGGGGCTCACCCTGATCAACCGCAGCCGCTACGGCAATGGCACCGCGATCTTCACCAACGACGGCGGCGCTGCCCGGCGTTTCCAGAACGAGGTGCAGGTCGGGATGGTCGGCATCAACGTGCCGATCCCGGTGCCCGTGGCGTACCACTCGTTCGGCGGCTGGAAGGACTCCCTCTTCGGCGACGCGAAGGCGTACGGCCCGGCCGGGATCGCCTTCTACACCCGGGAAAAGGCCATCACCAGCCGCTGGCTCGATCCCAGCCATGGAGGCATCAACCTCGGCTTCCCCCACAACGCCTAGCCCCCGGCATCCCCCCTTTCCCTCTCTCCTCCCACACCCCGGTCTTTCGCGGACTGGGGGCGGGAGGTTAGGGGGAGGAGGGTGGGGCGGTCGAGGTGTGCTCGGCCTGCACCCGAGCGGCCTCGGCGCGCAGCACGTCGACGACCGTGCGCACCGCCAGGCGTTCGGCCCGATCGGGGCGCATCAGCGCCACGATCTGCCGTTCGGCATCGACCCCTCGCAGCGGCTTGAGCGTGAGCCTGCCCGGCTGGTCGCCGCCCCAGGTGTAGCGCGGCACGAGCGCGATGCCGAGCCCGGCCATCACGAACGCCTCGATCAGGCGCATGTCCGCGAACCGCTGCGCCACCAACGCCCGGCCGCCGCCCTGCTGCTCGATCTGGTGCAGGATGCGTTCGAACGGGTAGCCGTCCGGCGCGCCGATCCAGGTCTCGCCGACCACGTCGGCCGGTCCGATCCAGGCCCGGGAGGCCAGGCGGTGGTCTGCCGGCAGGCCCACGTCGAGCGGCTCGGTCATCAGCGGGACCACGGTGAGTCCCCGCCCGCCCCAGGGCAGTTGTCCGCGCAGGCTGTAGGCGAGCACGATGTCGAAGTCGGCGGTGAGGGCCGGGAAGTCGCTGAGCTCCGGGTCCTTGTCGGTGCAGTTCACAATCAGCCCGGGTACGGCCGCGATCTGCTGCAGCGCCCCCGGCAGCAGCATCTCGCCCGCGGTCGGGAAGGTGACCAGGCTCACCTCGCCGGTGGCGTGGTGCCGGAACTCGTCCCACACCGCGTTCGCCCGGGCGAGCGCGACCGCGACATCGGTCGCGCTGCGGGCCAGCGCGCGCCCGGCATCCGTCAGGATGAGGCCGCGGCCGCTGCGCTCGGTGAGCGGCAGGCCGGCTTCCCGTTCGAGCACCTTGAGCTGCTGCGAGACGGCCGAGGGCGTACGGTGCGTTGCCCGCGCGACCTCAGTGATGCTGCGGCGTTCGGCCAATTCCCTGAGCAATTCGAGCCTCTGCACATCCATGTAGCTAAGCTTCACACTTATTGCAGAACAATGCGATTGTGCTGCACTGTTTGTCGTGGTCGAATTAACACGTCGAACTCGTGCAATGGTGCCTCCGTCTCCCCGACACAACCCCCCATTCACGAAAGGTACGACCGTGTTCGTTCTCCTCGCCGTTCTCGTTCTCATCGTTCTCTCCTCCGTTGCCGCCGTCGTCGTCGACGTGCAGAAGGACGGCTACCGCCGTCTGCCAGAGCGCAAGCTCGTTCGCATCTTCTGAGCAGCCGGAGCTCCCGGCCAGGATCCACGATCCCGCTGACCGGCCGATGGCCTAAAGTTGGATTGTGAAAGACACTCGCGAGCAGCTCATCGACCACATCTCGGCCGAGGCCGTCTTCCACGGTGATTTCACCCTCACCAGCGGCAAGAAGGCCACCTATTACGTCGACCTCCGCAAGGTGAGCCTCGACCACCGGGTTGCCCCGCTGATCGGCCAGGTCATGCTCGATCTCATCGCTGAGATCCCTGACGTGTCCGCCGTCGGCGGGATGACCATGGGCGCCGACCCCGTCGCCGCCGCGATCCTGCACCAGGGGGTCAACCGAGGACTCGCCTACGACGCCTTCGTCGTGCGTAAAGAACCCAAGGACCACGGCCGCGGCCGACAGGTCGAGGGTCCCGACCTTGCGGGCAAGCGCGTCATCGTGCTCGAAGACACCTCCACGACCGGCGGATCCCCGCTCGCCGCGATCGAGGCGCTGAAAAAGGTCGGCGCGATCATCGCCGGTGTCGCCGTGGTCGTCGACCGCGACACCGGCGCGCGCGAAGTGATCGAAGCGGCCGGCTACCCCTACTACGCCGCCATCGGCCTTGAGGACCTGGGGCTCCGCTGATGCCGGACAAGGACGGACAGGGCGAAGACGGCGTCGACTGGCTCGCGTCCCAACTGGGCGGCGGAGCGAAGCCCGCCAGCCCCGACCAGTTCGTCCCCCGCAAGGGCACTCCACGCGGCCCGAAGGCGACCGCCGCCCCGCCTGAGGACACTGCCCCGAAGGAGGTCGGTTTCCTCTGGGGCCTCAAGCCCACCACGGAGACCGACCCGCACGTGGCGTCGACGGATGCCGCGACTCCCGCCGCGTCCCCGGCGACCCCCGCGCCTTCCCCGGCTGCCACGGCGCCGCGTCCCGGCCGTGCCCCGGAGCCCGGAGTCGGAGCCGGCCATCGGGCCGATCCGCTCACGCCCGCACCGCCCGCTGACCTCACGCCCGCCGACCTGACCCCCGCCCGGACTGTCGGGCACACCCCGCTCATCCCCGAAGCGACCGTCCGTCCCGAGGCGCCTGCGCCCGAGCGGCCTGCGGTCGTCGCGCCTGCTCCCGCTGTTCCGGCGTCCCGCTCCGAGGCCGACCTCGAGCCGGCACCGTGGTGGACGACCCCGGCCCTGTCTCCCCTCGTGCCGACCCCCGAGGAGACCGCAGCCGCGCTCCGTGACGGCGCACACGCCGCACCGGCTGCCGCAACGTCGCCGCCGGAGCCGGTTCCCGCCCCCGCGCTTCGCCGGTTCCGGGTGAGCGACGCCGCACCTGCTCCGCTGGAGAGTGAGGCCCCGGCGGCAGTGCCCGCCGCGCTTCCTGCACCGACCCCCGAGCCCGCGCCGACCAGTGCCCTGTCAACCGAGCCGGACTCGACCCAGGTCGCCGCCACGAGTCCCGGCGCAAACCAGCCCGCAGCAGACCAGCCCGAGACCCGCCATGCTCGCAGGCTGGCGAACGCGGCCAGGACTGACCAGCAGCCGACGCCGACCCAACCGACTGCGGCTCCGAGCGCGGCACCCACCGTCGCCATCCCGGCGGGACCTGCCGCGGCATCCGCCGGTGCAGCCGGCCCTGCCGCCCCCGTGCGCCGCCGCGGTCCCGGCGGTGGCC
>NZ_SOHH01000106.1 GCF_004403515.1 Cryobacterium fucosi
GGCGACACCGATGCGGTGGCCGGGGCCGCCGGTGCGCTCCTGGCCGCGCGCTGGGGACTCGCGGCCGTGCCGGAATCCTGGCGGCGCCTGGTCCACGGCTGGCCGGGGCTCGGCGGGCCCGACCTGGTGAGCCTGGCCGTGCTCGGCTCCCACGGCCGCCGGCACGGGGAGGACGTCGAGCCGCTGCCGTTCCGGCTGCACGTGGTCCGTTAACCTCCCGCCCCGGTGCTCGACCACCGGTGATCGAGCTCGTCCCCGGTGATCGAGCTCGACCGCCGGTGATTGAGCTCGTCCGCCGGTGATTGAGCTTGTCGAAATCACGGTCTCGACAGGCTCGACCGCCGGTGATTGAGCTCGACCGCCGGTGATTGAGCTCGTCGAAATCACGGTCTCGACAGGCTCGACCACCGGTGATTGAGCTCGACCACCGGTGATTGAGCTTGTCGAAATCACGCAGACGGCGTCATCGCGGAGATGATCTCGTAGGCAACGTGGGAGGCCGCGACGGCGGTGATCTGGGCGTGGTCGTAGGCGGGGGCGACCTCGACGACGTCGGCGCCGACCAGATTCACGGCGCGCAGGGCGCGGATCATCGCGAGCAGTTCCCGGCTGGTCATGCCGCCGGCCTCCGGAGTGCCCGTGCCGGGCGCGTGCGCCGGGTCGAGCACGTCGATGTCGATCGACAGGTAGACGGGACGGTCGCCGAGGCGGGCCAGCATCCGTTCGATCGCGCGGGGGAGCCCCTCGGTCTCCAACTCGTGGCTGGCGATGATGGCGAAGCCGAGACGTTCGTCATCGCGGAGGTCGTCGCGCGAGTAGAGCGGCCCGCGGATGCCGACGTGCAGGCTCGCGGTGAGGTCGATCAGGCCCTCTTCGGACGCCCGGCGGAACGGGGTGCCGTGGGTGACCGGGGCGCCGAAGTAGGTGTCCCAGGTGTCGAGGTGCGCGTCGAAGTGCAGCACCGCGACCGGGCCGTGCCGCTCGGCCACGACCCGCAGCAGCGGGAGGGCGATGGTGTGGTCGCCGCCGATCACGACGAGGCGCTTGCCGTCGGCGGAGAGCTCGGCCGCGGCGGCCTGGATCTGGGCGACCGCCTCGGTGAGGCTGAACGGGTTGGCGGCGATGTCGCCGGCGTCGACGACCTGCTGGCTGGTGAACGGCTCAACGTCCTGCACCGGGTTGTACGGGCGGAGCAGGCGGGAGGCCTCCCGCACGTGGGCCGGGCCGAACCGGGCGCCCGGCCGGTAGCTGACGCCCGAGTCGAAGGGCACGCCGACCACGGCGATGTCGGCGCGCTTGACGTCTTCGAGCCGGGGGAGCCGGGCGAAGGTGGCGATCCCCGCGTAGCGCGGGACGAGACTGGCGTCGACCGGACCGATGGGAGAGTCTCCAGTGACCATGGGGGTTCCTTGCTTCTGAGTCGAACGGTGGCACTCTGACGCAATTAAAAGTGTCTCAGAGGCAATATTGGTGTGGATCGAGTCTGCGGGCAGGCCCGGCCGTTGTCAAGGTCGTGCCGGGGCCGTGTCAGGAACGAAGCGCCAGCGCGAACGGTAGCACCGCGGCCACGCCCTGGCGGCGGAGCAGGCGACCGGCCACCGTGAGGGTCCAGCGGCTGTCGGCGAGGTCGTCGACGAGCAGAACGGGCCGCCCGGCGAAGGGGGCCAGCGCCTCGGCGAGTGCCGGCCCGACCGCGAACCTGTCCCAGACGGACGACAGCCGGTAGGCGCTGTTGCCGCCGGGGGTGCCGACCGGGCCGCCGCCGACGAGGTCAAGCGAACCGAGCCAGGGCAGGCGACCGGCCTCGGCGAGCGCCCGCGCGACCGAGTCGACCAGCAGCGGATGCCGCCGCGACGGGACGCTGACCACCGCGGCCGGGCGTTCGTCCCAGCCCCAGTCGGCCAGCACACGGAAACACGCGGCCATCATGGTCGCACTCGCGGGGGCATCCGGGGCGTCGATCGCGAACAGGTCGCGCAGCGGGCCACCCCAGCCGAGGTCGGTCAGCCGGGCGAGGGCGCGGCCGGCCCCGAGGCGTTCGCCCACGGGGATGTTGCCGCGCACGTCGACGCCGAGGCTCGCCACCCCGATGGGCCACTGGGCCCGGGGCTCGAGGGCGACGCCGACCCGGTCGAGCGACGCGGCGGCCGCTGCCGCGGCTTCTTCGGCGACACCCGACGGGTACCAGGCCGCGGTGCAGTTGTCGCAGCGGCCGCAGGCCACGGCGGTGTCGTCGTCGAGGGCGCGCTGCAGGAACTCCATCCGGCAACCGCTGGTGCGTTCGTACTCGATCATCGCCTGCTGCTCGCTCAGCCGGGCCGCCGCGATGCGCTCATACCGGTCCTCGTCGTAGGCCCAGGGCTGCCCGGTCGCGACCCAGCCGCCCGTGACCCGGTGCACGGCGCCGTCGACGTCGAGCACCTTGAGCAGCAGCTCCAGCGGGGAACGTTTGAGGTCGACCCGTGCCTCCAGGGCCGGCGTGGAGAGCGGGGTGCCGCCGTGGGCGGCCAGCGCGCCGAGCACCGCCTCCGCCTTGTGCCGGCTCGGCATCGACGCGGTGGCGAAGTACTGCCAGATGGCCTCGTCCTCGACCCCCGGCAGCAGGAGCACGTCGGCGTTCGCGGTGGCACGGCCCGCACGGCCGACCTGCTGGTAGTAGGCCACCGGGGAACTGGGCGCGCCGAGATGCAGCACGAAGCCGAGGTCGGGCTTGTCGAAGCCCATCCCGAGGGCGCTGGTGGCGACGAGGGCCTTCACCTCGTTGCGCTTGAGCATGCCTTCGGATTCCTCCCGCTCGGCCGTGTCGGTCTGCCCGGTGTATGCCCGCACCGGATGCCCGGCCTCCCGCAACATCCGGGCGGTGTCCTCGGCCGCGGAGACGGTGAGCGTGTAGATGATGCCGCTGCCGGGCAGCTCGTCCAGGTGGCTGAGCAGCCAGGCCAGCCGGGCGCGGGAGTCGGGGAGCCGGAGCACGCCGAGCCGCAGGGAGGCCCGGGCGAGCGGGCCGCGGATGGTGACGACCTCCGTGCCCCCGGTGGTCGAGCCTCCGGTGGTCGAGCCTGTCGAGACCCCGCCTCCGGTGGTCGAGCCTCCGGTGGTCGAGCCTGTCGAGACCCCGCCTCCGGTGGTCGAGCCTGTCGAGACCCCGACCTGCTCCGCGACATCCGTCACGACCCTGCTGTTCGCAGTCGCGGTGGTGGCCAGCACCGGAACGCCCGCCGGCATCTCGGCGATCAGGTCGCGCAGGCGTCGATAGTCCGGGCGGAAGTCGTGCCCCCAGTCGGAGATGCAATGCGCCTCATCGACCACGAGCAGCCCGACCCGGGCGATCAGCGTGGGGAGTTGCTCGTCGCGGAAGGACGGGTTGTTCAACCGTTCGGGCGACACCAGCAGCACGTCGACCTCGTCGTCCCGGAGCTTCTGCAGCACCTCGGCCCACTCGTGGGCGTTGGAGGAGTTGATCGACACCGCGCGCACGCCGGCGCGGGCGGCCGCGGCCACCTGGTCGCGCATCAGGGCGAGCAGGGGTGAGACCAGGATGGTCGGGCCCGCGCCCTGTCGGCGCAGCAGCAACGTCGCCACGAAGTAGACGGCCGACTTTCCCCAACCGGTGCGCTGCACCACGAGCGCGCGTTTGCGCGCGTCGACCAGGGTCGCGATCGCCTCGAACTGTCCCTCGTGGAAGGCGGCGTCGTCGCGCCCGACCAGGGTGCGCAGGATCTCGAGGGCGTCGGCGCGGGTGTCGGTCATCGGCCCAGCCTTGCAGACGCGGGTGACAGTGCGCCCCAAAACGCGCGTGCCGTTCGGGTGCCGCGGGGTGAGTTCCGAGCCGTATGCGTGGTGAGGACCCGTCGTGGCGCACCTTCGGGAAGCGGGCGCACGATAGAACCTGCGCCGCGTTCCGCAAGGTGCGCCGCGAGGCCGCGATGCCGCGATGCCGCGAGGCCGCGATGCCGCGAGGCCGCGATGCCGCGAGGCCGCGGAACGCGCGGGCGAGCCCGTTAGAGCGCGTCGAGGCGGGCGGCCACGTCGGCCGGGAAGCCACCGGTGCCGATCGGGCTCCACCTGGTGGGCGTGATCCGGATCAGCGACTTGTCCTGCAGCGCCATCGCCGCGCGGTACTCCGCCCAGTCCGAGTGCTCGCCGGCGATGCAACGGAAGTACTCGACCAGACCGTCGGCCGCCTCAGGCATGTGCCGCACCTCGGCGTCACCGTCGACCTGGATCCAGCCGCCGTCCCAGTCATCCGAAAGCACGAGAACGGATGCCCGCACGTCCCGTTCGGCGTTGCGGGTCTTGGCCCTGGCCGGGTACGAGGAGATCACGATCCTCCCGGCCGGGTCGACCCCGCCGGACACGGGCGAGATCTGCGGGCGGCCGTCGGCGCGCGTTGTGGCCAGCAGCATCCGGTGCCGGGGCCGCACGAAATCGAGCATGCCGTCCAGGTCGACGACGGTGGTGGTTGCGATGCTTCTGGCCATGCACCAAGGCTACGGGAGGAACCGGTGCGCCGGGGCGTCGCCCCTCCCCTCGGCCGAGCGTCGCTAGGCTCGCAGCGTGAAGGTGATTCAGGAAATCGAGACCCGGATGCACCCGGATGCCATCGCCGGTTTCCGGCTGGTGGTCGCCGAGGCCCGCGTCACCGACTCGATCCTCCTCCCCGAGCGGGCGATGACGCGGATGCTCGGCCAGGTGCAGTGGATCCTCCGCCGGGTGGGGGCCGACGGCATCCGCCTCACCCGGGCCGGCCATCTGCCGCCCGCCGTCGTGGCCGCCGCGTCGGCCGAACTCGACTGGGACTGGTCGCCCGGGGTGAACCGGGAGTCCAACCTGCTCCCGCTGGCCGAGTTGCGGGGGCACCTGCGGGCGGTCGGACTGCTTCGGGTCAGCAAGGGCGTGCTACTGCTGACGAGCCGTGGCCGGGCGCTCGCCGAGGCACCGCGGGAGCTGTGGTGGCATCTCGCGCGCACCATCCACGTCAGCCGGAACCCGGCCGAAAGCGACGCGATCAACCTGCTGCTCGTGCTCATCGCCCGGCGCGGCTTCGACGAGGCGGAACTGTTCACCCAGATGCTCGCCCTCGGCCTGGAGACCCTGGGCTGGGTGGCCCCCGACGGCGCCCAGCTGTCCAGCCATGTGGCGATGGCCCTGGTCGCGCCCAAGTGGCGGCTGCTCAACCAGCTCGGCGTATTCGCCCGCACCCCGAACGACTACACGCACTGGACGATCACCCCGGGCGGTGCCGCGTTCGCGCGCGCCACCCTGCAGACGAACGTCGAGTCCCGGGACAACGACTAGGCAGCACGAGACATGCGTCCAGCCTGCCAGAATCGTCAGCCAGCCTTAGGAGGCGCGCGCTAGTCCTCGACGTCGAGGTCCGCGGTTCCCCCGACAACGACCCGGTCCCCGAGCGGCTGCGTCGGCCGCGCATTGTGACTATGTGCGCCTTCGAGCGTGCCGATCTGCTCCGCCGACATCGAGATCGGCGTGCTCATCACGACCCACTGCACGTCCTCGGTGCACGGCGGCGTGGTCAGGCTGCCCGAGTACTCGTAGTTCTCCAGCGACGGCGGCAGCACAGCCGAGACATCCATCGTCACGTCCTCCTCGTCAGCCACATGCGTGGCCGCCTCAATGAACGGCATCAGGGCGTCGGATGCCTGCCCCTCGGTCACGAGGATGCCGAGCACCAGCAGCCTGCCGTCCGCATCCGCGTGCACCAGGTGCAGCTCGGCCGCCGCCGGCTGGCCGTTCACGGTGTGCTCCGACGGCACGTGGGCGTGCATCTGCTGCAGGCTGTACTCATCGCCGGCGAAGGTCAGGGTCTCGCCCTCGCCGTCGGATTCGAACTCCACCGCGTGGCCGGTGTCGAACACATCGCCGTCCGCGTCCTCCGCGCTCAGCCGGATGCTGGTGCTCGGCGCGGGCACGGTCGCGGGCAGGTCGATCGGGGACTGGTCGGTGCCCACCGCGCAGGTCTCGAAGCTGGAGTCCAGCTCCGCCCACGATGCCGGGCCGCTCGCGCCGTCGTACGACCAGTGCACCGGCTCCGCCACCGGTGTCACGCTCGGCTCCGGCGTGGGCTGGGCGCAGCCGACAAGGGTGACGGCGGCCACCGTGAGAGCTGAGGTGATGAGCCAGGATCGTGCGGACATGGGAACTCCTAGAACTGCATAGAAAGACGCCACACCGAACATGTGGCGTGACCGCCCTCGTGAGAGGGCCGCCTTCCCGAATTATCCTCTCGAGGCGCCTGGCCTACTGCCGCTGGCGGAGGCCCTTCGGTCCTGGTGGTTGGATTGACCCATGACCTACACAGCGCCCAGGGGCACCGCGGCCTCGACCACAGCGTACATCGACGACTTCGCCCGGTTCATCGCGGCGTCCCCGTCGTCCTACCACGCTGCGGCGGAGGCGGCCCGGCGCCTGGATGAGGGCGGTTTCACCCGGCTGAGCGAGTCGGACGAGTGGCCGGCGGCGCCCGGCCGGCGCTATGTCGTGCGCGACGGCGCCGTGATTGCCTGGGTTCAGCCGGACGGCGCGGGGCCGACGACGCCGTTCCGGATCCTCGGCGCCCACACCGACTCGCCCGGTTTCAAGCTCAAGCCCAAGCCCACCATCGGTTCTCACGGCTGGTTGCAGGCGGGCGTCGAGGTCTACGGCGGCCCGCTGCTGAACTCCTGGCTCGACCGTGAGCTGGAGTTCGCCGGCCGGCTCGTCACCCGTGACGGCACCGAGCATCTCGTGCGCACCGGCCCGTTCCTGCGGATCCCGCAGCTTGCGATCCACCTCGACCGGGACGCGAACACCGGCCTCACCCTCGACCGCCAGCGTCACCTGACCCCCGTCTTCGGCGTCGGCGACCTCGCTCAGGCCGACCTGATCGGGCATCTGGCCGGCCTGGCCGGGCTGGCGGGGGCGGATGTCGCCGGTTACGACCTGCTGACGGCCGACAGCCAGGCGCCGGCCCGGTTCGGCCTGGACGACGCTCTGTTCGCCGCCGGGCGGATGGACAACCTGTCCTCGGTGCACGCCGGCCTCGTCGCCCTCCTGGCGGCCGGCGGCTCCGGGCAGATCGCCGGGCAGATCGGCGGGCAGGTCGGCTCCGGGCAGGTCGGCTCCGTGCAGATCAGCGTGCTGGCCGCGTTCGACCACGAGGAACTCGGTTCCGAGACCCGTTCGGGCGCGAGCGGACCGCTGCTGGGCGACATCCTGACCCGGATCGGGGCCGGGCTCGGGGCATCCGTCAGCCAGCGCCTGCGGGCCTACGCCGACTCGTGGTGCGTCTCGGCCGACGCGGGCCACTCCGTGCACCCGAACTACCCGGAGAGGCACGACCCGGCGAACACCCCCCTCGCCGGGAGCGGGCCGCTGCTCAAGATCAACGCGACCCAGCGCTACGCCACGGATGCCGCGGGCGCGGCGCTTTGGGCCCGCAGCTGTGCCGCGGCCGGGGTGGAATACCAGGAGTTCGTGTCGAACAACACCGTGCCGTGCGGCTCCACGATCGGCCCGCTGACGGCGACCCGGCTCGGCATCCGCACCGTGGACGTCGGAATCCCGTTGCTCTCCATGCACTCGGCCCGGGAACTGTGCCACGTGAACGACCCGATCGCCCTCGCCCGGGCAATCGGCGCCTTCTTCGCCCCCACCGCTCCAGCCGCCGCCTCTTTATAGGCCCGTCTATAGGCCCGTCCGGCCGCGATCCGGTGGCCAATTCAGGAAATGTGCGGGCCAATCCCGGTCAGGGGCCAAATCCTGGCCGGAATCCGGCGGATTTCCTGAATTGGCCACGCGACAGCGCGGACGGACTGCCGATCCCTCCTATCCGATAGTAGAACTATCTGATACTGTCGATATCAGAAAGTTTCACTATCGGTAGGGCGGCACTCGTGTCGTCCGCGGAGGAGAATCCCATGGCAATCCAACTCGTCGTCGGCGCCGGCTTCATCGGGGACGCCCTTGCCCGCGCACTCGTCGCGCGCGGCGACACGGTCCGGCTCGCAACTCGCTCCGGTACGATCGTGCCCGGTGTGACGGCGCTCACGGTCGACGCGTCCGACCCGGATGCCCTGGCCGCCGCCGCCGCGGGCGTCGCCACGATCTTCCTCGCGACCGGTCCTCGCCAGTACCACCGCTGGCCCGAACTGTGGCCGCCGATGTACCGCGCCGCGATCGAAGCGGCACACCGGTCCTCGGCCCGGCTGGTGCTGATGGGCAACCTCTACGGCTACGGGGAGGGCAGTGCGATGCCGATGTCCGAAACGATGCCGCAGCATCCGACCGAGCCGAAGGGGCGGGTGCGCGCCGAGGGCTGGGCGCTCGCCCTCGCCGCCCAGGCACAGGGCGAGATCGAGGTGGTCGAGGTGCGCGCGAGCGACTACTTCGGACCGGGCGCCGGTAAGAGTTCTCAGCTCGGCTCGGCCTTCTTCGGGCCGCTGCTCGCAGGCAAGACCGCCCGGATCTTTGGCAGCGCAACCGAACCGCACAGCTGGTGCTACCTGCCGGACATCGTCGCCACCCTCATCGCGGCCGCGGACTACCGCGGGCCGTGGGGCTGGGTCTGGCACGTGCCGGCGGCGGAGCCGCTCTCCCGCGCCGAGCTCGCCGAACGGGTGAACCGGCTCACGGGTGAAAAGGGGAGTGTCACGGCGCTGAGTCCGGCGTTCTTAGGTCTGCTCGGTTTCTTCGTTCCGTTCATCCGGGCGGCCAACGACTCGGTCTACCAGTTCGACCAGCCGTTCATCGTCGACTCCGCCGAGACCGGGCGCCTGCTCGGCGTGCAAGCCACGCCCTGGGAGCGCTCGCTGCCCGCCGTGATCGACGGCTATCGGGCGAAGGCCGCGCAGGAAGTGTCCTGACCATGGCGATGATTGAACGCGATACGGCCGCATGGAAGATGGCCGAACTCAGCTCCCGGAGCGGCGTACCGGTCGCGACGATCAAGTTCTACCAGCGGGAGAATCTGCTGCCGCCAGGAGAACGCACGGGCCCGAATCAGGCGTTGTACGGTGACGCGCACCTCGACCGCATCCGTCTTATCCGTGCCCTGATCGAGGTCGGCGGCCTCAGCGTCGCCGCCGCCCGGCAGGTAGTCGAGGCCATCGACTCCGAGCGTCCACTACAGGAGACCTTCGAGATCGCCCAGCACTCGGTGTCTGAGCCGATCGACCCCGAGACCGTGACCACGGATGCCCTCACTCACGTCGACACCCTGATGACGGGATGGCACGTTTCGGCCGACAACCCCGGTCGCCTCGCCGCGGCCCGGGTCTTCGACACCTTCACGGGAATCGGCCAGGTCGACGCCGCCGGCTGGTTCCGGCGCTACGCCGCCGCCGCCCTGCTCGCGGCCGAGGCCGACATCGACGAACTCGACGCCCGCGTCGAGCGGGCGGCCAAGGCGGAAATCGTCGTTGTGGGCACGGTGCTCGGCGACACCCTGTTCTCCGGCCTGCGCCGGGCCGCCCAGGAGCACGTGTCCTCGCTCCGGTACGCGGCCCCGCCCGAGTCTGAACTGTAAAAACACACCGCACGCCCCAAAATCGTCTCACGAACCCGTCCCACGAACCCGTCCCAGCGAAACAACTAGGTCTGAGGAGTGACCATGTCCCGTCCGTCGTCCCCGTCGTCCCCGCCGAGCCCCGTGCCGGCCGGCATCCTTCCCGTGCCTGCTGACCCGGCTCAGCGTTTACGCCGGGCGATCCTCGATCCGCTCGTCTGGCATCGTCCCCTGCTCTGGATGTCCCTGGCCATGGCGGGCCTTGTCGTCGTCTGCCTGATCGGCCTCCTCGTCGATCCGCGCACCCTCGCCGGCGCCCCGATCTGGGCCAAGCCGCTCAAATTCTCGATCAGCGTGCTGATATATTCGATCACTCTGGCATGGCTGCTTCCGCTTCTCCGCCGGCGTCGCCTTGCCTGGTGGATCGGCACTGCGGCGATGGCGGGGCTGGCCGTCGAGATGATGATCATCGTCGGCGCCGCGTGGGTCGGTGTGACCAGTCACTTCAACGTCTCGACCCCGCTCGCATCGGGCCTGTGGTCGGTGATGGCGTCCGCGATCGTCGTGGTCTGGCTGGCCACCCTGATCCTCGCGTTCCTGCTCTTCCGGGCCGATCTCGGTGACCCGGCCAGGTCCCTCGCCATTCGGGCCGGCGCGCTCATCGCCGTGGTCGGAATGGGCCTGGCCTTCCTGATGACCGCACCGACCGCGGCCCAGCTCGACAGCTTTCAGGGCATCGCCGGAGCACACACCGTCGGAATCGCGGACGGCGGACCTGGCCTGCCCCTGCTGGGCTGGAGCACCGTGGCCGGCGATCTGCGCATCCCGCACTTCGTCGGCATGCACGCCCTTCAGGTGATCCCGCTGATCGCACTGCTGATCGAGGTCCTGGCCCGGCGGGTCGGACTGCTGCGCGACGCCAGGGTGAGACTCGGTCTGGTCTGGATCGTGGCCTTGGCCTACCTCGGCATCCTCGCCCTGCTCACCGGTCAGGCCATCGCCGGCCAGTCGATCGTGCGACCGGATGCCGTCGTCGCCGGGATCGCGGCCGCGCTCCTGTCCCTGGCCTCCCTCGCCGCCGCCGGAGTCTTCCGGAATGGTCGTCGGCGAGCGCAGATGTCGCCGACTTTGTCGGGCCCAGGGTCGGCCTGACCGGTGCGCGGCCGGGTCAGTCCGATCGCGCCCGCCCGTGCCCGCCGGGTCAGGCGATCTCGGTTGCGGTCCCGCTCACGACAATGCCCCCGGTGACCGGAATCTCCACTCTAAGCAGGCTCGGCCGGCCGACGTGCGCGCCCTGACGCACGTCCACTTGAGTGGGCACGGCCACGGACCCGGTGGCGCGCAGATAGCCGCCGAGCGACGCGGCCGCCGAGCCCGTGGCCGGGTCCTCGGTGACGGTGCCGACCGGAAACAGGTTGCGGGCCTCGAAAACGGTGGGCGTGATGGCGTGCAGCACAGACACGGTACCGCGCCAGCCCTGGGCGTCCATCAGGGTGCGGATGCCGCCCGGATCGAATGCGAATCCGTCGAACGTGGCCCGGTCGCGCAGCACCAGAATGGGGTGCCAGTTTCCGGCGTACGCCGACAGCAGCGGATACCGCGCATCCCGATCGCTCGGGGCGAGCCCGAGTAGGGAGAACAGGGCGTCCTCGGCAGCCGACTCCAGTGCGGCCATCCTCGGCTCGACGCTGGTGAACGACGCGGTGATGCCGCCGTCGACAACGCGAGTCTTGATCACGATCGGACCGACCGGGGTCTCGAATTCGAATGCGCCGCTTCCTTCGCGCACGGCAAGGGCGACCGCGGTGGCGATGGTCGCATGTCCGCAGAACGGGACCTCCGCATCCGGGGAGAAGAAGCGGATGCTCAGGTGGCGCGCGTTCCCGGAAATGTTCCGTTCGGTGACGAACGCGGTTTCGGAATAGCCGACGTCGGCCGCGATGCGCTGCATCTCGGGGGCCGACAGTGCGCCCGCGTGCAACACAATCCCTGCCGGATTGCCGCCCCCGGGCGTGGCAGCGAAGGCGGCGTAACGCAGAACGGATGGCGGCATCGCGTTGTCAGGTCTCACAGCACGACCTTGCTTCACCGGGACGGGTTAAGTCAATCGTCGCGGAAGGAGCCGGGCACGCGGCATCCGCTTCATCGGAGAGTCAAGACCCTCCCGACGCGTGCGGACCGCGACCGCTTGCACCCGGTCATCTGGGCTGCGACGCGGCGTGACGGACGAGCAGCCGCCAAGGCTTTGCGGCAAGCCGCTGCGATGGCGCCGTCGAGCCAGCTCAGCCCCGCGAGAAATTCGGCGAACACACAGAAAGCCGCGAGACAGAGGCCAAGCGTCAAACCGACGGTCCAACGCGGGCGGCTGGGGTTCGGGACGTTCGCTGCCCACGCCATGTCGCGGGGGTGGTGCCGCTGATTCGGGCGCGGTCGAGAATGTTCAAGAGCAACTCCTTGTCTTCAGGATGTAGTCGACGTTGGTAGTGAGCGTGGTCCAGGCCTTCAGGGCGCGAAATGCTTCAGCCTGGCCGACGGCTGTGAGGAGGTAGTACTTGCGTGCCGGTCCCGAGGTCGAGCGCACCAGGCGCGAAGCCAGCAACCCGGACGACTCCAGACGGGTAAGCGCGGGATAGACGCTGCCCTCCGTCAGTTGCGCGAACCTTCTCCGCCTCGACGTCGCGGTTCTTTGAAGGGGCCATGCTCACCAGGCTCGCCGCGATTTCCGACCCCGACGGACACCATCACTCTCATCGGCGACTTACGTGTCACTCACTGATCCAGCGTCGCCGGGCGCTCAGGCGACGTGCGGGGAAGAGCGGTGTAGCTGAAGGAGCCGATTGCGTCGATGACCAGGACTACAGTCCAGATCCGGGCAGTCGCAAGGAACTGTGCAGTGCGCGAGGGCTCACCGATCCACCAAACGGCCAGCATCATAGGGCCCACGCCCAGGCCCCAGGCCAGCAGATGGTGATACCAGCCGCGTCGTTCGTAGATCGCCCGTGACTGGCCGAATCGAGGTTTCGGAGTCGGGACGGGTCCGTTGGCGAACCGATGGGCGAAGCGAGCGTCGGCCCAGGTGATGATCCGATGTCCGAAACCGACCGATACGCCCAGATAAATGGCGGCGAGTGAATGCGCCACCGTTGCGACTCCTCCGGCGCGGAGATCGAGGATGCTGGCAACCAGCAGGATCAGGTCGACGAGGGGGACGGCCACCAGCAGGCCGGTGCTGAGCAGCTGCCTTCGCAGGACATAGCGCGCTGTCAGCCCGCTGAGAAGGAAGACCCAGAAGAGCACCTCGCAGGCCTCCTATGCAATTTCAGATCCGAACCCCGGTGTGCACGACCCTATCGCCCGTGGTGGATACACTCAGGGATGGGCGAGCCGGAGTGGTCCGTGCCCGAGATCGAGATCCCTCAGTCCTTTCGGGAGATGCCACGCTGGTGAACTGACGGGACGACCTGGCTCGATTCTCTCCCTGATCGCCTTGCCGCCGGCTGCGTGGCCTGGCAGCTACTCCCGGATGGCCGGGCTCTCCACGGGTCCACTGCGATCGCCTTGCTCCTAGGCCGCTGCGGCGAGCCGGGCGAGCCGGGCCCGGGCGGCATCCTCTGAGGTCGAGGACCGGCCGAGGAGAAAACGCACCAGGCCGAGCACGGCGCCGGTGGCCCAGACGACCGGGAGCAGGGAGCGACGCACGCCGAGCAGGTCCCGGTATTCGCGGGGGATCGAGGCCACCGCGCCGGCGAACATGACCCGGTAGAAGGGCATCATCGCCGGGCGGAGCGGCGGGTTGCGGATGAAGCGCACCGCCTCGGCGACGCGCTCGTCGCTCTTGAGGGTGCCGGCATCCCGGAACGCATCCAGCTGTTGCTGCAGCTCCAGGCGCGACCGGGGCGGGTTCTGCACCCCGACGAGCTCGCCCGCCTTGGCCCACTCGCGCACGTAGCCGTCGGCCCCGCCCGGGATCGCGCCGCCCCAGATGGTGTGCGACTGGAGGAACGCGTCGGTGAACACGATGTGCACCCAGGCCAGCAGATCGGGGTCCCCGGCGGCGTAGGGGCGCTCGATGCCCTGGGCGTCGCGGTAGGTTCCGGTGACCCGGTCGTGGAAGCGGCCGACCCGGGAGGACTCGAGTTCGGCCAGCGCGGTGTCGCCGAAGGTGACCGTGACCAGCCACTGAATGGTTCCCGAGAGCCGGCCGAGCGGGTCCTCCCTGTACCGGGACCAGTCGTGCACGCCGGCCATCGCACCCGGGTGCAGAGTCTGCATCAGCAGGGCACGGATGCCGGCTACCAGCGTCGCCATCCCGCCGTGCACGGCCCAGGATGCCGAGTTCGGCCCGAAGAAGCCGGCATCGTCGCCGAGTTCGATCTTCTCGACCCATCTCGGCCGGCCGTCACCGTTGCCGGAGAACGTCACCAGAAGGTGTGACCGCCAGCTGTCCACGAACCTGCCCATGGAGGAAGGCTAACCCGGGCCGGCTGGGCGTCGGCCCCGAAACCGAGGCGGCTGGGCATCGGCCGGAACCCGGGCCGGCGCGAACGCTGCGGGCCCCGCCGATCTAGGATCGGAACCATGCCGCTGTCCCGTTTTCTGTTTGCCGACCAGCTCGGCCCGCACTTCGACGACGGCGGTCCGCTGCTCATGGTGGAAGCGGTCGGCGTGCTTGGGCGGCGCCCGTACCACCGGGCCAAGGCGCACCTGATCCTCAGCGCCCTCCGTCACCGAGTCAGGGAACTGGGCGACCGGGTCGAGTATCTCCACGCCGAGCACTATCGAGACGTGCTGGCCGGGCGCGATCTCGAAGTCGTTGATCCCACTTCGTGGGGTGCGCGGGCGCTTGTGCGCGAGCTCGGCGCGCGAGTGCTGCCCAGCCGCGGCTTCGTCACGAGCGAGGAAGACTTCGCGGCCTGGGCCCAGGGTCGACCCCCGTCCCGGTTGGTCATGGACCAGTTCTACCGGCAGGTGCGCACCAGCACGGGCCTGCTGATGCGCGGCCCTGACCCTGAGGGCGGCCGCTTCAACTTCGATCACGACAACCGCCAGCCGCCGCCCAAGGGGGCGTCGGGCCTCGGCCTGCCAGATCCGTACCGCCCGGTCGAGGACGACATCGACGAAGAGGTTCGCGCCGACCTCGACCGCCTGCAGGCGGAGGGGCGCATCCGTCTGATCGGGCAGGACGGCCCCCGCCGGTTCGCGGCGACCCGAGCCGAAGCCCTGACGGCGCTCGCCGACTTCGTCGAGACCCGGCTGGGTGATTTCGGACCTTTTGAGGATGCTTCGCTGATCGGCGATGACGCCATGGCCCATTCGCGGCTGAGCGTTCCGCTCAATCTGGGGCTGCTGCATCCGCGCGAGGTGATCGATGCCGTGGTCGCCGCCTATGAAGCCGGGGGAGCCCCGCTGCAGAGCGTGGAGGCCGTGGTGCGGCAGATCATGGGCTGGCGGGACTGGGCCTGGCACCTGTACTGGCACCTCGGGGAGGACTACGTGCGGCGCAGCAACCACCTCGATGCGCAGAAGCCTCTGCCCAGGGAGTTCCTCGAACTCGACGGTCGGGACGTGCGGGCACGGTGTCTGAGCCACGTGCTCGACGAGGTCGGCCGCACCGGCTACGCACATCACATCCAGCGCCTGATGGTTCTCGGCAATTGGGCGCTGCAGCGCGGCTACCGGCCGGCCGAACTGACCGAGTGGTTCACCAACTCCTTCGTCGACGGCACTCCCTGGGTGATGCCCGCCAACGTGGTGGGGATGTCCCAGCACGCCGACGGAGGGATCGTCGCCACCAAACCCTATGCCTCCGGGGGCGCCTATATCTCGAAGATGAGCGACTACTGCGGTTCCTGCACCTTCAATCCCAGAAAGCGGCTGGGCGAGGATGCCTGCCCGTTCACGGCCGGCTACTGGGCCTTCCTCGACCGGGTGGAGCCACGCATCCGGGGCAATCACCGAATGGCGCAACCTCTCGCCGGCCTGCGCCGTCTCGTCGACCGGGATGCGGTCGTCGACCAGGAGCGCTCGCGCACGGAGTGGTGACCCTCGCGCCGCTCGAGGTGCCCCGCTGTTCGGACATTTGAGGCCCAGGACAGCGCGCCGAAAAAACCTTACGCGAACGGCACGATGCGGGCGACCGGCTTCCCTCGCCGGGTGAGCACGATCTCCTCGCCGGCGACCACCCGGTCCACCAGCACGCCGAGGTGCCATCGTGCATCGGGCACCGAAACGGTCAGAGGCAGGAGCCGGCCGGTGCCGGAGTGGAGCTGCGGATACGGGTCGTAGTCAGGATCGCGATCGACGCCGTGGTGCCCGTCGCGCGGGCCAGGGTCGGGGAGTTCGGGAAGCTGGTCGAGATCGTCCGGATAGAACATGGTCGGCTCCTCTCCATTGACGGATGCCTGCTCACGACGCTACTTCGATCGGCATCCGTTCGCTAGCCGCGCCCCGTCGTGCCGCGACCAGTCCCGAACGTGATGGCCGCGCCCGTTTCCGCACGCCGCGGCCGCGTCGGCGTGTGCGGGCTGCGGAAACGGGCGCGCCGCCGGACCCGCGGCTCAGTCCAGCTCGGTGCTCAGTCCAGCTCGGTGATCAGTCGAATTCGGCGACGCGGAGGCTGAGCCACAGGATGAGGGTGTCGTCCGGATCGCCGAGGTCGACGCCGAACAGCTCGCGGGCCCGGCGCAACCGGTACCGGAGCGTGTTCTGGTGCACCGAGAGCAGGCCGGCCGTCACGGCGGAATCCCGGGAGCAGTCCAGGTAGGTGCGCAGCGTGCGCGCGTATTCGGTACCGGTGGCGGCATCCAGTTCGAGGATGCGCGTGGCCGCGGGCGAGCCCAGCCGGGGCGTGTCCCGGAAGACCTGGGCCAACTCCAGCAGCGTCAACTGGCTGCGGGCATCCCGCGCGCTCGCGACCCGGCCGGTGCCCGGTCGGCCGGTGTCCGGACGCCCGGCAGCCAGGAGCAGCACCAGATCGGCGTCGTGACGCGACCGTGCGATGCCGCCGAGGGTTGGCACCGACGACCCGACCGAGGCGCGCACCGTGATCCCGAACGCGGACCCGGCCCGCGCAACCACCCGCTCCGCGACGGCCTCGACGCCGGCCGGTGCAGACCCGGCCTGCCCGGCGAACAGAGCGTAGACCGTGGTGCCGATGACGACGCATTCCGAGCCCGGCTGGTGTGCCTCGCACTGGATGGCGATCAGGTCGATCAGCCTGAGCAGACGGAGCTCGTCGCCCGTCGAGGCGAGCTCGGGCAGGAAGGCGAGCACCACGAACGGTCCGGCCGGGTCGAGGCCCAGCTGGGTGGCCAAGAGGCGCGAGTCGTCCCCGCCCTCGAGCAGGCGCCGCAACAGTTCGGCGCGCTGCTGGCGCGCCAGGTCAGCGGTGCTCCGGGCTCTGAGCAGGTGCAGGGCGGCCATGTCGGAGGCCCGTTCCAGCGCGCGCTCGGCATCCGTGTCGAGATCGCCGGCCGCGTCGACGACCCAGATCGATCCGAGCGGCTGGGCGCCGGCGCGAACGGCGACCGCGAGGCGGTCGAGGCCCGGCGGGAGCCCCGGCACCCGCACGGCGCCCGCCGCGCGGAACACCGACGCGTACTGGGCCGCGTTCTCCGGCAGGTCAGGCACCCGGCGGCCGAGGATCCCCTCGCGCCGATCGGCGTCGATGATCTGCCCCGGCACGGTCGAGTAGGCCAAGATGTGCGTCTGGAGGTCTTCGATCGCGGTTGCGCCTCCGATCATCGCGGCGATCGCGTTCGCCAGCGCGAACAGGTCGCCGACCGGGGTAGCCGAGAGGGAGCTGTCGGCCTCGCTCGCACTCGTCAGCGCGGAGTTGAGCAGGGCGTCCACCTGGCGCCAGTCGAGTTCGTCGTCCACCACCAGCAGGGCCATGCCCTCGGCGTCCGCCACCGCGGCGAGGGTCTCCACGCTCAGGCCGAGCGACTTCACGATGACCGCGCCGAACCCACGGCGGGCGGCGTCGCGCACGATCCGCGGCGAGTCCGCATCGGTGGGGTGCACCCCGATTCCCAGCAGGATGCCGTCGCGCGGGCCGCGCGAGACGCTCAACGGATCGAACAGGGTCGGGCTGGTCAAGGGCAACCGAAGCGCGCTCTCCCGGGAGGCCAGCCGCAGCCCCGACCCGTCGAGCACCGCCAGCAGCTCTGCCACACCGATGCCGGCCGGGGCATCCGGCGCGGCGGCACCGGCCGCAGCCGTGGCGTGGGGTGTCACGGGCGGTCGCATATCGATCACCGTAGTCGATAATTGTGCTGCACGACAATAAAAAAACATATTCTTCATGCTGCACGACGACGACACCGGCGTTCCACTTGGCCACACTGGAACAATGTTGCAGAGCCTCGAAGTCAGCCCCGTCGTCCGCCAGGCGCAGGACGCCGCGGCGCGTGCGGCTGTCCTCGCCGGGGTGCGGGTGGGCGACGAGTCCGAGCTGGAGCGTCTTCGCGAGGTCGAGGCTCTGCTCGTCACGGTGTGGGGCACCTCGCAGCACGGCGCCCCGATCCCGACGGACCTGCTCAGGAGCATCAGTCATGCCGGGTGCAACGTCACGGCTGCGTACACCGCGGGCGGGGTTCTCTGCGGGGCCGCCGTGGCGATCGTGTCGCCGGGTACCGCCGGGATGTATTCGCTCATCGCCGGGGTCCTGCCTGGCCTGGGCGACGCCGGCGTCGGTTTCGCACTCAAGCAGTACCAGCGAGCCTGGGCGCTCGCCCGCGGAATCGAGACGATGACCTGGACCTTCGACCCGCTGGTGAGCAGGAACGCCCGGTTCAACCTGACGAAACTGGGCGCGCAGGCGGAGGAATACCTCGATGACTTCTACGGCCCGATGGCGGACGAGATCAACGCGAACGACGAGAGCGACCGGCTCGTGGCGATCTGGCCGCTGACGAGCAGGGAGGCGATCGACTGCAGCACGGGCCTCCCCGTGGCCATCGCGTTGCCGGCCTTCACGCCGGACCAGGTGCGCGGCACCGGCCCGGACGGCCACCCCAGCGTGGCCCTGGCCGCCGGGTCCACCTGGTGCCGCGTGCCGACCGACATCGTCGCGCTGCGGGTCGGGCGACCCGGCGAGGCCCGCGCCTGGCGGGCCGCGACCCGAGCACTCTTCACAACGGCATTCGCCTCCGGGCTCGCCGCCCACGGGGTCACCCGATCCGGCTGGTACCGGCTCGCAACCAAAGGACAGCAATGAGAATCGAAAACATCGAACTGCGCCGGGTCACGCTCCCGCTGGTCAGTCCGTTCCGCACCTCGTTCGGCACCTCGACGGAACGCGAGACCACCCTCGTGCGGGTCAGCACCGCCACCGCCGAGGGCTGGGCTGAATGCGCCGCCGAACCCGACCCCCTCTACAGCTCCGAGTTCCTCGACGGAGCAGACCTCGTCATCCGTGACCACCTCGTGCCGCGGCTGCAAGCGCTCGGCGACAGGCTCACCGCCGAACACGTGGCCACGGCCCTCGCCCCGGTCAAGGGACACCCGATGGCCAAGGCGGTGCTCGAGACCGCCATTCTCGACGCCCAGCTCAAGGAGACCGGGGTGTCTTTCGGCCAGTACCTCGGCGCCGTGCATGACACCGTGCCGGCGGGAGTGTCGGTGGGCATCATGGATTCACTGGACGAACTGCTCGACGCGGTCGCGGGCTACCTCGCCGAGGGCTACCTGCGGATCAAACTGAAGATCGAACCGGGCTGGGACCTGGTGCCCGTGCGCGCCGTGCGTGAGCGCTTCGGTGACGACATCCTCTTGCAGGTCGACGCCAACACCGCCTACAGCCTCGCGGATGCCCGCCACCTCGCCCGTCTCGACCCCTTCGACCTGCTCCTGATGGAACAGCCACTGAAGGAGGACGACCTCCTCGGCCACGCCGCCCTCGCCAGGCTGATCACGACTCCGATCTGCCTCGACGAATCGATCGAGTCCGCCCGCGACGCGGCCGCGGCGATCACCCTCGGCGCGTGCAGCATCATCAATGTGAAGCCGGCCCGGGTCGGCGGCTACCTCGAGGCCAGGCGCATCCACGACGTCGCGGCGGCCCACGGGGTTCCGGTCTGGTGCGGCGGCATGCTCGAAACCGGCATCGGGCGGGCTGCGAACGTCGCGCTGGCCGCCCTGCCGAATTTCGTGCTGCCGGGGGACACCTCCGCCTCGAACCGCTACTACGCGCAGGACCTGACCGCGCCGTTCGCGCTCGAGGACGGTCACCTGCGGGTGCCCAGCGGCCCCGGCATCGGCGTCGACGTGCTGCCCGACGTGCTCGCCGACGTCACGACGGCCAGGACCGACATCGCCTTCTGACCGGCTCCCCCCACCACACCTTCGTCCCACCCCCGCGCCACCCCAGTCAGGAGAGCACCAATGAACTTTGACAAACGAACCCGCCGGCCTGTTCTGCTGGCAGCCTCGATCGGGGTCACCGCGGCGCTCGTGCTATCGGCGTGCTCCGCCGCCGGCACGGCCCCCGCGGCGAAGGCGCCGTCCCCCGCCGACGTCGACGCTGCTGCTGCGGCGGCGTTGCCGGCCAGGTACAAGGAGGCAGGCACCATCAAAGTCGCCTCCGACATCCCGTTCCCGCCGATGGAGATGTTCGACGACAACCAGAACCTCACCGGTTTCGACTACGACCTCGCGCAGGCGATGGGCGCCAAGCTCGGCGTGACGATGGACCTGCAGACCCAGAGCTTCGACAGCATCATTCCCTCGCTTCAGTCCGGCAAGCACGACGTGATCATGTCGGGGATGAACGACACCCCGGAGCGCCAGAAGACGATCGATTTCGTCGACTACCTCCATGCCGGATTCTCCATCCTCGTGCCCGCCGGCAACCCGGGCAAGATTGCCACGGTGCTGGACCTCTGCGGCAAGGATGTCGCTGTGCAGAAGGCCACCGTGCAGGCCGAGATCCTGCGTGGTTACGACGCCGAATGTACGGCGGCCGGCCCCGGCCCGATGAAGATCGCCGAGCTGCCGCTGGAGACCGACGTGCAGACGGCGGTGCGCTCAGGGAAGGCCGTCGCCGATGTCGTCGATTCGGCCGTCGCCTCCTATGCGGCCCAGACCGCGGGCGGAGGGACGATGTTCGAGGTCGTGCGCGACCCGGCGAATCCGGCCGGGTACAACCCGGTCTACACGGGCATCGGCGTGCTCAAGAAGGACTCGGGGCTGAGCCAGGCGCTGCTGCTCGCACTGCAGGCGGTCGTGGCCGACGGGTCCTATGCGGAGATCCTGAAGAAGTACGACATGGGCGATTACGCCGTCGACGCTGCCGGCCTCAACCTCGGCACGTGACCGGATGCCGCAGGCAACCCTGACCGGCCCAGGC
Source organism: Cryobacterium fucosi (assembly GCF_004403515.1). Lineage (GTDB taxonomy): Bacteria > Actinomycetota > Actinomycetes > Actinomycetales > Microbacteriaceae > Cryobacterium > Cryobacterium fucosi. The sequence continues at coordinate 20,850 of NZ_SOHH01000106.1, forward strand.
CCGGCACCCGCCGGCCCGGCGCTCGAGATCGACCCGGACGACATCGTCGCCGTGCCGCTCCGGCATCCGTGGCGGTGGATCCTCGCCGTCTTCCTGCTGATCGGTTTCGTGAGCCTGGGCATCTCGCTCTGGCAGAACGAGAACATCGACCACCCCACCATCACCGAGTTCATCTTCAACCCCCGGATCCTCAGCGGCGTCGTGCTGACGGTCGTGCTCACGGTCGTCGCCATGCTCGTGTCCACCGTGCTCGGGGTGCTGCTGGCCGTGATGAGGCTCTCGAACAACCCGGTGATGAACACCCTGGCCTGGCTGTACGTCTGGGCGTTCCGCGGCACCCCCTTGCTGATCCAGATCGTGTTCTGGGGCTACCTCGGGCTGCTCTACTCGCAGATCTCGATGGGCATCCCGTTCACCGATTTCACGATCTTCTCGATCGACACGAACACGCTGATCCCGGCCCTCACCGCCGGGCTCCTCGCCCTCACCCTCAACCAGGCCGCCTACTCGGCGGAGATCGTGCGCTCCGGCATGCTCTCGGTGGACGAGGGCCAGTATGAGGCCGCCTATTCGGTGGGGATGAGCCCGGTCTTCACCCTGTTCAAGGTGGTTCTGCCACAGGCGATGCGGGTGATCATCCCGCCGATGGGCAACGAGACGATCTCGATGCTCAAGAACACCTCCCTGCTGTCGGTCATCGCCGTGCTCGAGCTCTACACGGTCGCCACCCAGATCTCCTCGCAGAACCTGCGCCAGGTCGAGCTCCTGCTCGTCGTCAGCTGCTGGTACCTGTTCCTCACCTCCGTGCTGTCGATCCCGCAGTACTACCTCGAGCGCTACTACGGCCGCGGCAAGGCCAGGAGCCTCCCGCCGACCCCGTTCCAACGTCTCCGCGCGGTCCTCCGGCACACCCCGATCAACACCCACCGCACCGACAGTCAGGACGCCCCATGACCGGCGCAGGCCAGGCGATCTCCACTCCCACCGCCACCCACACCACGGTCGAACCGCTGCTCAGCGCGCTCAAGGTGCGCAAGAGCTACGGCGGGGTAGAGGTGCTGAAGGGCATCTCGCTCGCCGTGAACCCCGGCCAGGTCATGTGCCTGCTCGGTCCGTCCGGTTCGGGAAAGTCCACGTTCCTGCGCTGCATCAACCACCTTGAGCGAATCGACGGCGGCCGGATCTCGGTCGGCGGAGAGCTCGTCGGCTACGCCCAGCGGGGGGATCGCATCTTCGAGATGAACTCGCGTGAGGTGGCCAGGCAGCGTCGGGGGATCGGCATGGTCTTCCAACGGTTCAACCTGTTCCCGCACATGACCGCCCTCGAGAACATCACGGCCGCGCCGATCGGCGTGCGCCGGATCTCCAGGCAGAGGGCGAAGGACCGGGGCCTCGAATTGCTCGACCGGGTGGGCCTGGCCAGCCTGGCCCAGTCGTATCCGGCCCAGCTGTCCGGCGGGCAGCAGCAGCGCGTCGCGATCGCCCGCGCGCTCGCGATGGATCCCCAGCTGCTCCTCTTCGACGAGCCGACCAGCGCCCTGGATCCGGAGCTCGTCGGCGACGTGCTGGACGTGATGCGCACCCTCGCCGCGGACGGAATGACCATGGTCGTCGTGACCCACGAAATCGGCTTCGCCAGGGGCGCGGCCGACGTTGTGGTGTTCATGGACGGTGGAGTCGTGGTCGAATCGGGGCCGCCGGCCGAGGTCCTCGAGAACCCGCAGAGCCCGCGCACGAGGGCATTCCTGGACAGCGTGATGTAGAAAGGGTCGACCTTGAACCCTCGCCGGAGTACCGTGACACTGGGTGCGGGCTCACCGCGGCCAGAATACGGAGTCGTCATGTCGTCACTGACAAACTACGGCCAGGCGATCGCATCGACCACCATCGCGCTCCAGCAGCTTCTGGCCTCTCCGCCGGTCGGGTTGCAGGCCACCGCCCGGGCGCCCGGCGCGGCCACGACGGGCCTGACCGGGGCATCGGTGAACCTGTTCCTCTACGGCGACAGCCTGATCAGCTACCGCGAGGCCAGCGCCCAGCAGGGCCCGAGCCGGGTCATCGCCGAGCTGCACTACCTGGTCAGCGCCTTCCCCGCGGACGACGGGGACGCGGATGCCGGCAGCCACCGGGCCTTCGGCGCCGCGAGGGCCGCGATCGAGCGGCACCCCGTGCTCACGGTGCCGGTCGGCTCGGCAGACAGCCTCCAGGTCTGGCTCACCCCGTCGCCCCTGACCGTCGAGGTGCTCACCTCTCTCTGGCAGGCGTCCGGGGCGCCGCTGCGGTTGTCCTTCGGGGTGATGGCTTCCTTCACCCTCGACGCGGCCGAACGGGTCGCCGTGGTCGGCACGGTGCACGACGTCGTGCAGCTCGCCGGGGCGGGAGCGATCGCCGTGTTCAGCGGCACGGATGCGGCGGCGAAGGCCGTTGCGGCGGCATCCGTGGCGCAGGAGCTGGGCAAGCCCCTCGTGACCGTGCCGCTCGACTCGATCGTCAGCCGGGACATGGACGAAACCGAGCGCAATCTCACCGAACTGTTCGAGCAGGCCGAGCACCGGGGGGCGGTGCTGCTGATCGACGAGGCGGAGTCCTTGTTCGGCTTGCGCCCGGAGGTGCTCGATGTCGACGACCCATACTCGGAGATCGAGATCGGCCAGGTGCTTGACCGGCTCGGTCGGGCGCCCAGCGTCGTGATCATCGCGGTGCAGAATTCGGCCGGCGATGAGCTCGCCGACAGGACCAGGGTCGAGGTTAGGTTTCCGGCCGAGGGGCAGGCCGACTCGGCCCAGGCCAGTTGAGCCTACGCTGGCAGCATGCCCTCGTTCCGGATCGAACTGACCATCGGCGCGGTGAAGCCCGGGGTCGCCCCGCACGTCGTGCGCCCCGTGCGCTGACGCCCCGTGCGCTGACGCCCCGTGCGCTGACGCCCCGTCGTGGGGCGGCGGCTCAACACTCGTGCTTCAGCGCATCCGGACCCGGCGCTGTTCCGGCCTGGCGGGCGCGATGATCGTGGCCCGGTGCCCGTCGGTGGAGGCCTGGTCGTCTGCGCCGAGCACCTGACTGCGCTCGGTGCCATGGTGCCACCAGAGCGACGCGGTCCAGGCGCTGACGAGGGCGTCGATCAGGTCTTCCCGGTGCTTGTACGCCCGGTCGGGGAGCGGCGAATGGGTGGTGACGAGGGCATCCGATGCCGGGTGGGTGGACAGGTCGAGGGGCGGCGTCGCAGCCTGGAGCTGCCAGAGCCGCTGAATGAGGTCGTCGCACACGATCGCCCTCGCGGCGCGGCGCTGGTCGGGAGGGAGGGACGACCCCATCCGCTTGTAGCGCGGTCGTTTGTCGTCGTAGCCGAACTCCTCGGCGCCGACCAACGTCGTGTACGGGTAGCACTCGAAGAAACTGGCGGCGGCCGGGTCGACCGGCGACAGGCCGTCGGTGTAGGTCCAGCCGGATGCCTCGAGCCGGCGGCGGATCGACACTCCGCCCTGCCAGGGGCGGGCCAGATTGGAGGCGTTCGCGGAGACGAACCAGCCGCCGTAACGGCTGCCGGTCTCGCGCTCGCACAGCCGCATCCCGGTGGGGTTGTTGACGACCAGCGGGGCGTCGATCGCGAGCACGGCGCCCGGCTCCCACATCGAATCGATCCAGTCGAGCACGGCCGCGGTGCCCCTGGCCCAGCCGGCGTCGAGGATGTGGCCGTCTTCGTCGATGCAGGCCAGGCCGGTTTCGTTGGCCGGTTTCGTGGGCGTGCCTTCGGCCCAAGCCAGATCCACTCCGAGGAATCGCGTCATGTGTCATGGATAGCACAAGCCCGTGTCACCCGAAGTGGGCGTTCCTGCCGGCGCGCACCGTCGGCTATTCTTCGCCGATTTTTTGGGAGCCCCCGCTCCGACGTAGGCTCGAAAGGTTGTCTACAGAAACCGAGGGTACGGAACACCCGTACCCGTTTCACGGCGGTGCGGGTGTTTCAAATTTAGGCCGACGGATGCGGCGCGCAGTGTGGCCCGAGCTCCCGCCCGCCACCCCTCCCGCAGTCACCGGTGGTCGAGCTTGTCGAGACCGCGCTCACCGGCTCGACCACCACCGGTGGTCGAGCTTGTCGAGACCGCGCTCACCGGCTCGACCACCACCGGTGGTCGAGCTTGTCGAGACCGCGCTCACCGGCTCGGCCACCGACCCAGGTACTAGATCAGTGTGCGCAGCAGCTCTTCGGCGGTGATGCCGAGCCGGCCGGCGCGATCGGAGAGGCGCGCGTGTTCGTCCTGCGACAGCGCCAGTGAGATGGTGTGCCCCGCGGCATCCGTGCGGACTGTGTCGGCACCGGGATCGGCCTTGGTCCCGAACGAGAACAGCTCGGGGTGGTTCGGGCGGGAGGATGCCGTGGCGACCGGCGCGGTCGCTGTCGCTGCCCGCCGGGTTGGCGCCGTCCGCGGCGCTGCCGTGTCGTCGCCGGTCCGCACCCAGCCGGGTCCCGCCTGAATGGGCTTGCCGCGTTGGAATGCCTCGGACACCGCCCGCGCCCGCGAATCTGCCGCTTCGTTCAGCGGATGGTTCGCGTGCCCCTTGACCCATTCGAACCGGTACCGGCGGCCGACCAGCTCGGCGTCGATCTCCTGGAGGAGCTCGAGGTTGAGCACGGGCTTGCCGTCGGCCTTGCGCCAGCCCTTCGCCTTCCAGCCGCGCATCCACTTCGTCACCGAGTTGATCACGTACTGGCTGTCGCAGAGCACAAGGAGGTCGTCGTCCAGGTGCGCGGTCGCCCGGAACAGTTCCAGTACGGCCTTGAGCTCGCCCTGGTTGTTGGTGGCGTGCTCCCACCCGCCTGCCGCCCAGCAGAAGTCGTTGACGTACCACGCCCATCCGGCGGGGCCGGGGTTGCCGAGGGCGGAGCCGTCGGCGGCGGCGATGATGGTCATGTCTGGCCTTCCTTCGATCCCGCCGGTGCGGGACCCCGTCCATTTTGCCAGACGCTCGGCGTGCCAGACGCCGGGCGCGCCAAAGGCCCGGCCAGCCAGACGCTCAGCCGGCGGACGCTCGGCCCAGGGCCTGTTCGATCCGGATCAGCGACTTGAAACTCCGCACCATCTCCCGGGTCGAATGAAAGTTCAGGACGACGTGTGCGTCGTGCCGGGGGTCATAGAACATGTGGGTGCCGAGAACCCCGATGTGGCCGAGCGGCCGCGGGAGGCCCCGCAGGGCGAAGAAGAAGCCCTCGAAGCGCAGCTCCATGAACCCGGCGCCGTAGTGGATTCCGGCACGGAAACGGTGCCGCATCTCTGAGAGATAGGCCAGCGACTCGGGCGCCAGGAGCGCACCGTTGTGGAGGGCTTCGCTCAGGGTGACAAGGTTCGCGGGAGTCGCCGCGATGCCGCCACCCGCCCAGTCGCAGCTCACGCTGGCGAAACGGCTCGCCTCGACCCTGTCGAGCCAGAAGGGCGCGAGCTCCGGAGTGTTGGGGTCGGCCGGCGCCGAGCGTGACACCAGCCAGCTGTTGGCCAGATCGAGCGGGGTGAAGATCCGCTCGTGCAGGAGATCGTGGAAAGGCTGCCCGGTCAGCTCCTCCAGGATGCGCCCCAGGAGCACGTAGCCGGTATCGGAATAGGAGAACCGGGCGCCGGGTGCCGCGACGGGAGACTGGTGGTGGCGGCTGAAATCCAGCAGGTCGGCGGGGCTCCAGACGCGCTCCGGCTCGTCGACCACGAGGCGCATGAAGGATGGGCCGGTGCGCACGGGCCCGGCGAAATAGTCGGCGACACCGGCGGTATGGGTGAGGAGCTGATGCACGGTGGCGCGTGAGGAGCCGTCGCCGGAGAAGAGGTGTGTGAGTTCGTTGGCCGGCAGCAGCGTCGTCAGGGGGCTCTCCAGCGAGAGGGTGCCCGACTCGACGAGCTGCATCACGAGAACCGCGGTGGCGACCTTCCCGATGCTCGCTGCGTGGAAGGGGGCGAGTGGGTCGCCGAACTGATAGCGCAGTCCAGGAGCGGTCACCAGCACCTGAGGAGCACCGAGAAGACCGCGCGCCCGGGTCACCTTCTCGAAGTGCGGGTCGAGCTGAGCAATGAGGTCGAATGTCATGGTCGATATCCCAGCGGTCGAACAAGCCTGATGTTACGCTTTGTAATATTACAAATAGAAATATAGGCGTCTCCGGAGGGCAGCGCAATGGGAAATGTCGTTCTCGGCCTTCTGGTCATGCTGGGCCCGCAAACGCTCTACGACCTGAACAAGCACTGTGCTGCGGGGATCTCACTGTTCTATCGGCCCAGCCTCGGCGGCCTCAGCAGTGCGACAAACGGCCTGCTCGCGAAGCGCTTCGTGGAATTCACCGAGTCAGTCGCGAACGGACGAAGCAAGAAGACCTACCGACTGACGATTGTGGGCAGGTCCGCATTTCTCGCCTGGATGAAGGAACCCATAGCGGGCGGTAACCTCGAGGTGATCGCGCTGACCAAGGTCTATTTTCTCGGCCTGATCCCCGATCCAGCCGGACGCCAGGCGATCCTCGCAGACATCGTTCGCCGCGTCGAGAGCGATGCCGCGGAGCTCGACGAACTCTCCGCCAGCCTCGATGGCTTGACGATTCCCGCCGAACACTCGGCGGTGTTTCACTACCAACGACTCACGCTGGACTACGGGATCGGCGCCCATGGCTTCGGCCTCGCCTGGTTCAGGGAGCTCCTTGACGACGAGCTTCGTGGCTGAGGCTAGAGAAGCCGGCGCACAACACACCCTCCGCCCGCTTCCGCAACCTGCGCCGCGAGGAGCGCCAGTCCACCGGGGTGATCGACTTCCGGCACGGGAAAGCTAGCCCCCGATGCAGTCCCCGGAGGACACCGGGGCCGCCAGCGCGGCCGCCTGAGCGGCCACCGGGTCGACTTCCTCCATCGCAAGCGCGTAGCCGAGATTGGTCGTGACCGTGGACTTGGCGAAGATGACCCCCGCCACCCGGCCGGATTCGCTCAGGAGCGGTCCTCCTGATTCGCCGTGCTGCACATCGGCGGCAAGGGTGTAGATCTGCCGCTGCGCCGGTTCCTGGCCGTAGATGTCGGCGACGAGCGCCGGGGCCACGGCGACGACCTGGGCGGGCCCGGAGTCGAACGGCCCGCCGTAGGGGTACCCGTCGCTGACGGCCCGGCTCCCCGGGGCCAGGTTAGGGCCGAGCTCGAGGGCAGGGGCGGCGAGGCCGCTCACGGCGATGACCGCCAGGTCGACGACCGGGTCGAAGTAGACGACCTGGCCCGGCCGGGCGTTGCCGCCCGGAGTGACGACCACCGGTTCCGTCACGCCGGCCACGACGTGAGCGTTGGTGAGCACGCGGTCCTCGGCGATGACGAAGCCGCTGCCGGACTGGTTCTGGCCGCAGGCGTACGCGGTGCCGGTGATCTTCATCACGGACTGCCTGGCCGAGAGGAGCGCGGCACTGTCGGCGGAGACGAGCGGGATCGTCGGGACCGGCCCGTTGAAGGCCTCGACCACCCGGGGGAGTCCTTCGCTGACGACGACGGAGCGCAGCTGGGCGAGGAACGACTTCAGCGGGTCGGGCGTCAGTGAATCGATCGATCTGATCACGCCGGACGAGGCGATGGCGGGAGACAGGAGCGGCACACCCAACCCGCCGAGGCTGAACGCGAGCATCGACACGACGAGGGCGGATGCGACGACGGCGGCGCCGGCGCCGAGCATCCGGTCGGCCAGCCGGAGCTTCGTGCGGGCGCTGTGCGGGCGCAGGGACCGGCCGATCGAGCTGCCGAGGGAGAGGCCGCCGACCAGGAGCACTCCGGCCGTTGCGAGTGTTGCGGCCGTTCGCCATTCCGCGGCGGGAACCCAGGTGCCGACCAGCGGAACGAGGAAATACGCGGCGATGCCGCCGACGACGAGCCCGGCGATGCTGCTCAGGCTGCCGATCAGCCCGCTGCGGAAGCCCGAGGCGAGATAGCTGACCAGCAGCAGGACGAGGAGGATGTCAACAATCGTTGAACCCGGCATTCGTGACCCTGCGCTTTCGTCGGTGCCCGGCGTTTCCCCACCGGCCGCATCTCTGGGTCAAGCGTACGGTGCCGCCGCGCGAACCCGCCATCCGTGGGAGTCATCCACAGGCACTCGGGAGGTCGGGCTCTCCACCGACTGCGTCGCAGGGGACCGTCGCGAGGGCCGGCAGGCGAGGGTTGCCGCATGAACAGGACAATCGTCAAGACCAGGGAAGCGTATGACTTCCTCGCGCTCGTGCCCCAACTCGTCGGATTCCAGCCGGAACGAAGCATGGTCCTCGTGGCGTTCCGGGGAAACCGGACCTGCGGGGCCATGCGCTTCAACCTGCCGAGTGCCGACGCATCCCGCATGCTCCTGCAGAGAATCGCGTCCACCCTTGTCGGCACGCTGTGCCGCATTCCCGGGGTGGATGCCGTCGTGCCGGTGGTCTATACGGAGGAGGCGTTCGCATCGGTGGCCGGGCTGCCGGCGGAGCGATTCGCCGAGACCGTGTGCGCGCGGGCGGAGCTCTCCGGCTTCCTGGTGCGCGACGCGCTCTGCGTCGCACCGGATGGCTGGGGGTCCTACCTGGACCCGTCCTGCCCGGCCGGCGGGCATCCGCTGGCGGACATCGCCGCGTCGGAGGTGCAGCGGGCCATTCCAGCGGAGGCTCGGCATGACCTGGCCAGCCTGCGCAGCCGGGCCGACCTGCCCCGGGTCGACCTCGCGGCCCGGGAGAGGATCAGCCGTCGGCTGGCCCGCTACCGGAAACTCGGCGGCAAGGAAGAGACCGTGCCGGAGCTGCTGGCCATGGTCGGCGACATCCTCGATCCCGTGGCCACCGCGGAGGCGGCACTGGACTGGGATCCGAGTGCCCTCGATCCCGATGACGTGGCGGCGTTGCTCTTCCTCCTGCAGGGCCCTGCCTGCCGTGACCAGATGATGCTCCAGTTCGCGTTCGGCGAGACGGTCGGTGCGCTCACCCACGCACTCAACCTGCGGTACGCGGCCGTCCAGAGCGCGACGGGACAGAGCATGGACGACATCGTGCGGGCCGAGCGGGAGCACAAGGGTGACGACGACCCCGACGCGAAACAGACCAGTGACCTCATGCTCGGGCTGACGACCGTGCGGCCGGACCCCGACCGGATCGAAGGGGCGGTGCGGCTGTTGCTGACCGTGGTCGCCCTGGCCCCTCGCCGTGCCAGGCCGGCCCCGTATTGCATGCTCGCCTGGTTGTCCTGGGCGATGGGTCGCGGTTCGGTGGCCGGCATCTTCATCGACCGCGCGCTGACCGTCGACCCCCGCTACGGCATGGCAAATCTGCTGGACACGCTCATTTCCTCCGGCCACCTGCCGGACTGGGCGTTCGCAGTGCCGTTCGACGAAGAACGACCGCCGGGCGACGACGAGTCCGGCCGGCACGTGGACTGACGGCCGGCCTTCCGGGTCGGGCTACAGGTACTTCGGCGCCTCCGACAACACCCCGTGCAGGATCTCGCCGATCTCGCGGAACTCGGCCGGTCCGATGGTCAGCGGGGGAGCGAGCTGTACCACCGGATCGCCTCGGTCGTCGGCCCGGCAGTACAGGCCGGCCTCGAACAGCGCCTTGGACAGGTAGCCGCGCAGCAGCCGCTCCGACTCGGCGTCGGTGAACGTCTCCTTGGTCGCCTTGTCCTTGACCAGCTCGATGCCGAAGAAATAGCCCTCGCCGCGCACATCACCCACGATCGGCAGGTCGAGCAGCTTCTCCAGCTCGGCGCGGAAGACAGGCGAATTCTCGCGCACGTTCTCGTTCAGCTTCTCCTCCTCGAAAATGTCGAGGTTGGCGAGCGCCACCGCCGCCGACACCGGATGGCCACCGAAGGTGTAGCCGTGGTAGAAGGTGGTGTCGCCGTGCTTGAACGGCTCGTAGATGCGGTCGCTCACGATGGTCGCGCCGATCGGCGAGTAGCCGCTCGTCATGCCCTTCGCGCAGGTGATCATGTCCGGCTCGATCCCGAAGGTGGTGGAGGCGAACATGTTGCCGATCCGGCCGAAGGCGGTGATGACCTCGTCCGCGACCAGCAGCACATCGTACTGGTCGCAGATTTCGCGAACCCGCTTGAAATAGCCGGGGGGTGGCGGGAAGCATCCGCCGGAGTTCTGCACCGGTTCCAGGAACACGGCGGCGACCGTCTCGGGGCCCTCGAACTGGATCATCTCCTCGATCCGGTTGGCGGCCCAGAGTCCGAACTTCTCCACGTCGTAGCCGAGGCCGGAGCCCATCTCGTCCGCGCGGTAGAAGTTGGTGTTGGGCACCCGGAAACCGCCGGGGGTGACCGGTTCGAACATTTCCTTCATCGCCGGGATCCCGGTGATCGCCAGGGCACCCTGCGGGGTGCCATGGTAGGCGACGTTGCGGGAGATGACCTTGTGCTTGGTCGGCCGGCCCTGCAGCTTCCAGTAGTACTTGGCCAGCTTGAAGGCGGTCTCGACCGCTTCTCCGCCGCCGGTGGAATAGAAGACGCGGTTCAGGTCGCCGGGCGCGTAGGACGCCAGCCGGTCGGCCAATTCGATGGCGTTCGGGTGCGCATAGGACCAGACCGGGAAGAAGGCCAGTTCCTCCGCCTGCCTGGCCGCCACCTCGGCGAGGCGCTTGCGGCCGTGGCCCACATTGACGGTGAATAGGCCGCTCAGCCCGTCGATGTACTTCTTGCCGTGCGAGTCCCAGATGTGGTGGCCGAGGCCCTTGGTGATGATCGGCACCCCGGCGCCGGACTCCAGCACGGACTGGCGGGAGAAATGCATCCAGAGGTGGTCTTTCGCCTTCTGCTGCATCGCCGCGTTCTCGGCGTCGGTGTAGACGCGCGGCGATGTTTCGGCGGGCGTTGCTTCAATGGTGTCAGGCGCAGTGATAGTCATTTTTTACCGTGTTCCCCAGTTGTAGAGCTGTTTGTGGAGTTTGAGATAGACGAACGTTTCGGTGGAGTTGACGCCCTCCAGGCTGCGGATCTGCGAGTTGAGCAGGGCGATGAGCTCGTCGTCGTCTTCGCAGACGACCTCGGCGAGGATGTCGAAGGAGCCGGCGGTGAGAACCACGTAGTCGACGGACGGGATGGCCGCCAGCTTGTCGGCCAGGATCCGGGTGTCGCCGCTGGCACGGATGCCGATCATGGCCTGGCGGTAGAAGCCGAGCTGCATCGGATCGGTCACGGCGACCACTTGCATGACGCCGGCCTCGGTGAGCTTCTGCACCCGCTGGCGCACCGCCGCTTCGCTCAGGCCGACGGCCTTGCCGATCTCGGCGTACGAGCGACGCCCGTCGACCTGCAGCTGCTCGATGATCTTCTTGGACACCTCGTCCAGCTGGGCCGGCTTCGCTGCCGCACCGCGTCCATTTACGCTCATCCAGCGATTATGCCAGTGAGATTGCCTTTCAGCAAGGGATTCCGTAGTGAATGGGGCACAAAACTGCGGAATCCAGAGTTGGGCCCGGATTGCCAGTCGCTCTGCCGTCGACGCCGGGATGCCGGACAATGGGTCGTGTCCGACAATGGGTCGTGTCCGACAATGGGTCGTGTCGGACACTGAGCGGAAGGCCGGTTCTATGGCACGCGTTGGCTATCTGGTGGCACCGGGGGAAGACGCCGAGTGGTCCTTCGTCGTCGGGTGCGCATTCCTGGCCGCCCTCCCGGCGGACACACCGCCCCCGGTCCTGGCCGCGCTGGACGCGCTCACCGGCGCGCCGACGGTCGAGGCCGAGTCGCTCGTCGCTCTCCTCCCGCTCGGCGGCGATCGCGCGGTCGACAGCTTCGCGGTGATCGTGCAGCGGGAGCCCACCGACGAGGACGGCGTGCCGGTGTCGGTGATCGTGCGAGGCGAGATCGCGGTCGACGTGTTCTCGGTGGGTGGGTCACGGCGCTTCGCGGCCGGCGACATCCGCCCGTGGCTGCTCGCCGATTTCCGGGCCGTGACCGGCCTCGTCATCGGCGGCCCGGCGCGGCCGGTCGTGCCGGCCGGGCTGCTGGACTCCGGGCGGCCCTTCCTCGGCGGTACCGTCTCGGCGAGCCGCCTGTTCTGGACCCTCGTGGACCAGCCCGAGAGCATGGAGGCGACGATCATCCGGGCCCCGCGCCCTGCGGCCGTCGACGCGGACACGGTGCTCCGGGTGCCGAGGGCGCAGGAGGACACGGTGATCCTGCCGGCCCGGGGCTCCAGGGGCCGCGGGCGGGCACCCGTTCCGGCAGGCCCGCCCGTCGCACCCGACCACGCGTTCTATGGTTTCCGGCTGCCGGACACAACGGAGGTACGACTCGACGTGGCCTGCCGACTGGGCCGGCGCCCGCGCCCGGCCCGGGTGGCCGAAGTGCCGCCGCCGCGGCTATTCGAGGTGGTTTCGCCGACGTCCGCCGTATCGGCAACCCACCTCGACATCCGCCAGGTGGGCGACTCGGTGGTGGTCACCGACCTCGGCTCCACGAACGGAACCATCGTCACGCTTCCCCGCCGACACCCGCAACGGCTGGGCTCCCGGCAGTCCCTCGCCGTGCTCCCCGGTACGAGACTGGACATCGGGGACGGTAATATCATCGAGATCCTCCCCGCGAGCGGCGACTAGCCGGCTCCGTGTCCACGCGCCAATTTTGGAAGGCACAATCGTGACCCAGATTGGTCAGGGCTCCTCCGGTTTCACGCTCGAGATTCCGTCGCTGCACAAGACCGTCACGTTGGCCTGGGCGGCGCTGACCGACACCGGGCACCGCCGCGAGGTCAACGAGGACAGCCTGCTTTCGGAACCGCCGGTCTTCGCCGTCGCCGACGGCATGGGCGGGCACTCGGCCGGCGACGTCGCCAGTGCCGCGGTCGTCACCCGGCTGGCCGAATTCGCCGGGCGAGATCACCTCGAACCCGACGCGATCAACGGTGCGCTCAGCCTCGCCGTCTCCGACATGGCAACGGGCGAAGGCGTCACCGACCTCGGCACCGGAACGACGGTGACCGGAGCGGCTGTCGCCGTCGTCTCCGGCGTGCCCCAGTGGATCGTCTTCAACATCGGCGATTCCCGGGTATACCAGCTCACCTCCGGCGTGCTCGAACAGGTCACGACCGACCACTCCGTGGTGCAGGAACTCGTCGACGCGGGGCGCATCACCCGCGACGAAGCGGACGTGCACCCCCACGGCAACATCATCACGCGCGCCGTCGGATTCCATGAGCCCCCGATTCCCGACTACCGGGTGCTTCCAATCCAGCCGGGCATGCGACTTCTGGTCTGCTCCGACGGTCTCACGAAGGAACTCACGGCCTACGGCATCCGTCATTTCCTGATGTCCAACCCGCGGGCAGCCGACGCGGCGAAGTCTCTCGTCGACGCCGCGCTCGAGAACGGCGGGCGTGACAACGTCACCGTGATCGTGCTCGACGTGATCGATGTCGGCGAAATCTCGCCTTCAGCCGTACCCCCAGAGTTGGGGTAGTTGCTTCCCGGAATCCGGCCCGACCGTTGCCTAGACTTGTCAGACGCTCGTCGATTCGCCCGTTCGACCCGCGTTCATCGCACGCTCGACACGCACCGTTACACGGGGAGGCGAACATGGCTCGACGATTGCCCTCGACGCCCCCGATTCTCCCGGGTTTCTCCTACCTCAGGGTGCTTGGATCCGGCGGCTTCGCCGACGTGTTCCTGTACGAGCAGAACATGCCCAGGCGCCAGGTGGCCGTCAAGGTGCTGTTGGCCGAAATCGTGAACGACCACGTGCGCCAGCTGTTCCAGGCCGAGGCCAACCTGATGGCGCAGCTCAGTTCGCACCCGTCAATCCTGACTGTCTTCCAGGCCAGTGTGTCCGCTGACGGCCGGCCGTACCTGGTGATGGAGTACTGCTCCTCCACGCTCAGCCAGCGCTATCGCGTCGAAACCCTGTCCGTTCCCGAGGTGCTTCGAATCGGCATCAAGATCGCCAGCGCCGTGGAGACCGCCCACCAGAGCGGCGTGCTGCACCGCGACCTGAAACCGTCGAACGTTTTGGTAACGGCCTATGGGCATCCGGTCCTGTCGGACTTCGGGATCGCGGCCACCCTCGGCGAGGTGGAGAACTCCGAAGCGATCGGGCTGTCGATCCCGTGGTCGGCCCCCGAGGTGCTCCTCGACGAGGTTTCCGGCTCGATCGCCTCCGAGGTGTGGTCGCTGGGTGCGACCCTGTACTCGCTGCTGGCCGGGCGGTCGCCGTTCGAACTGCCGGGCGAGGAGAACGGTTCGGCCCAGATCATTGCCAGGATCAGCAAGGCCAGGATTCCGGCCCTGGATCGGCCGGACGTGCCGGCCCGGCTCGAATTCATCCTCGCGAAGACCATGTCCCGACGCCCGGAGTTGAGGCAGCGCAGCGTGCTCGAGTTGATCCGAGAGCTGCAATCGGTCGAAGCGGAACTCGGCCTCGCGCAAACCCCGCTCGAGGTCGTCATGGACGGGTGGGCGACGGACACCGTCGCCGACCAGGCCGACAAGACCCGGATCACCGGTGTAAACTCAGTCGACGCCTACGCGGGCAGGCGCCGGCGGCGGAGGCCGGAGGCCGGGAAGAGCGTGTCCCGTTCCGCGACCCGGCCGCCCAGCCTGACCGGCGGCGAGTCCGTGACTGCCGCACACCGGCCACGGCGGCGTGCTCTCACGATCTGGGCGCTCATCGCGGCCGCGGTGATCATCGTCGGCTTCGCGGCCACCGCTGCGAGCATCCTCGTGCGCCAGGTCGGCTCCGGAATCCCCACGGTCAGCGACGTGTCGGGGGAACTCAGGGACGGCACGGTGCTGTTCGGCTGGGCCGATCCGGGAATCAGGGACGGTGACAGCTACGTCGTGGCCCTGCGCACGGGCGAGAGCAGCATCCAGCGAGGAACGGAATTCAACGTAGACCCCAAGGGACAGCCCCGGGTGTGCGTGACCGTGACCGTCAATCGCGACGGCAAGGGCGGAACGCCCAGCGGGGAGAAGTGCGTCGACACCGCTGGTGACGGCCCATGATCCGGCGGTGGCTCTCCGCCCACCGGTCGCTGTTCACCACGACGCTGAGCGGCACCGTCATCGTGGCGGTCATTGCCACCGTGGCGATTGTGTCGGGCGGCTATACCGCCCAGCGGCTCGACCTCGGCGATGCCGCCGTCTGGGTGACGAACGAGGCCCGTCAGGTGGTCGGACGGGCGAACACGGCCGTGTTCGAACTCAACACCGTTGTCGAAGCCGGTAGTTCCCGACTCGACGTCGTGCAGCAGGGAGCGACCGTCCTGGTGCTCGACCGCGGCAACAACTCCGTTGACATCCTCGACCCGGCAACGGCGAAGGTCACGGAGAGCGTGGCGCTTCCGCCCAAGGAGCCGGGCATTTTCCTCGCCGGCGATCGTGCCGTCGTCGTCTCGAACGGCGACGTCTGGAACCTGGCGGCCGACCGGCTCGACAGCTTCGACAGCACCGCCGAGCCGGCGCTCTCCTTCGGTGCCGGGTCCCTGGTCAGCATGGATGCCGACGGGAGGCTGTACGCCTTCACCCCGGCAACCGGCTCCCTGTCCCTCGTCGATCCGACCAGTCCCGACTCGATCGCCTCCGCCGTCACCGTGGCCGCCGGCGGCCCGGAGGACGGTTATCAGCTGACCAGCGTGGACGGCCAATGGGCGCTGTTCAACGCGTCGACCCGGCACCTGTTCCTCTCCCGCGGCGAGGTCGATCTCTCGCGGGACATCCGTGCCGGCGACGCCCCGCTGCTGCAGGAGCCCGGCGTTCGCGGGGACCGGGTGCTGATCGCGCACCGCAGTGGCCTCGAGGCGGTTCCCCTGGCCGGGGGACGACCGTCGACAGTGGTGAGCGGACGGGCCGGGCAGGCCGTCGCACCGGCCTCGGACGCCGGATGCTCCTACGCAGCCTGGGGAGACGGCACCGTCTGGCGGGACTGCGCCGGCGACCCGGCCAATGGCCGCACCGACACCCTCACCGGCCTCGCGGGCGACGCCCGGCTCGCCTTCCGTCGGAACGGCACGGGGATGGTGCTCAACGACGCCCTCAACGGGGAGGCCTGGGCGGTGCAGCGCGGGAACGAGCTCATCGACAACTGGGCCGAGCTGATCGACAGCAACCAGGACCAGCAACGGGTGGTGGAGAACAACGACGATACCCCGCCGGAGTTCGAGAAGGCCCAGGTGCCGCCGGTCGCCGTCGACGATGATTTCGGAGCGCGGCCCGGCCGCACCGTGACCCTGCCGGTGCTGCTGAACGATTTCGACCCGAACGGCGACGTCCTGGTGATCGACTCGCTCAGCACCCTCGCGCCCGAGACCGGCCGACTCGACCTGGTCGGGAACACCCAGCAGGTGCAGTTGACGCTGGAACCGACCGCAGCGGGCACGGTGAGCTTCGGCTACACCGTCAACGACGGCCGTGGAGGCAAGGCCTCGGCCACGGTCACGGTCACCATCCGGGGCCCGGAGGAGAACTCGGCCCCGGCGCAGGCCCGCGGCACCCACACCACGGTGAGGGCCGGCGGCCGGGTCACCAGCCAGGTGCTCGGCGACTGGGTCGACCCGGACGGCGACCCGATCTACCTGACCGAGGCGACTGCGATCGCGCCCGACCAGATCAGCTTCACCCCGGGCGGTGCCGTCGTCTTCAGTGATGCCGGCACCAGCTCCGACGCGAAGTCGATCGGTCTCACCGTCTCCGACGGCCGGGCGGCAGGGACCGGGACGCTGTCGGCGACGGTCCGTCCATCCGGGTCGGTGCCGATCATCGCCGAGGCCTTCATCGTGCTGGCCACCGCCGGCGCCGAGGTGACCGTGTCGCCGCTCGAGCACGTCCGGGGCGGATCGGCACCGCTCCGGCTGAGCAGCGTGCCGGCGAAACCGGATGTGACCATCACCCCGGACTTCGACGGCGGCACCTTCCGCTTCGCCAGCAGCGCCGTCGGGGTGCACGAGATCGAGTACGCGGTGACGGACGGGACGCTCACGGCGACCGGCCGCATCCGGGTCGACGTGTCGGCGGCGCCGGACGCGAACAGTACCCCGATCACCGTCCCGCACACGGCCTTCGTCCGCGGCCAGCAGGCCACCCTCGTGGACGTGCTCGCGACCGATATCGACCCGGCCGGCGGCGTGCTGCTGGTTACCGGCACGACGAACGCGCCGGCCGCCAGCGGGCTACGAATCGAGATCCTCGACCAGCGCATCCTGCGGGTCACGCTCACCAAGCCCCTCGAGAACGGTTCGGTCGCATTCGGCTACCGGATCAGCAACGGCCTGGCCGAGGCAGAGGGCACCGTGACGGTGATCCAGATCCCGCCACCGGCCCGCAAGCAGGCGCCTCTCGCCGTGCCCGACACCGTCTCGGTCCGGGTCGGTGACGCCATCGACGTGCCCGTGCTGGTGAACGACGAACACCCCGACGGCGACACCCTCACGCTCGATCCCACCCTCGCCACCGAACTCCCGGCCGGAGCCGGACTGCTCTTCGCCTCGGGCACCGTGCTGCGCTACCTTGCCCCGAACAGGACCGGCAATTTCACCGCCGTCTACCGGGTGAACGCCCCCGACGGCCAGTTCGCCAACGCGGAGGTGCGCATTTCAGTGCGGGAAGCCGACCCGCACTCGAACAACCCGCCCGTGCCGAAGACCGTGACCGCCCGCGTTCTCGCCGGCGACACCGTGAGCATCCCGATTCCGCTCTCCGGCATCGACCCGGACGGTGACTCCGTGCAACTCGTCGGCCAGGAAACCAACCCGGAGAGGGGCTCGGTCGCGATCGGAGGCTTCGACTCGATCGTGTACACAGCGGGGGACTACTCGGCAGGCACCGATACCTTCACCTACGCGGTCGTCGACGCCCTCGGCGCACGGGCAGTGGGGACCGTGCGGGTTGGGATCAGCCCTCGGCTTGACGGCGCCCGCAACCCGGTCGCCGCGCCCGACGAGGTCATGGTGCGTCCCAAAAGCACCGTCGCCGTCCGGGTACTCGGGAATGATTCGGACCCCGACGGCGGGTCCCTGACCATCACCGCCGTCCTGGCGAGCGGAGCAGGAGACGCCCAGGGTACGGCCGCCATCGTCGATGGCGTCGTATCGGTGCACGCGCCGGCGGGCGAGGGCCGGTACGGCTTCATCTACGAGATCCAGAATGATCGCGGCGGCTCGAGCTCCGCCTTCCTCACCGTTGTCGTGCGCAAGGATGCTCCGCGTTCCCAGCCCGACGCGCGCGACACCCACCTGACGCTTTCCGACGTGCTCGACCGGCGCACGATCGACGTCGATGTCCTCGCCAATGTCTTCTTCGCCGAAGGGTCCGGCCGGAGCCTCGGCCTGGCCGTGCCGGCCGGTTTCTCGGGCGTCGCCGAGGTGACGGACAATCGCCGCGTCAGGGTGAGCGTCGGTAAGAGCAGCCAGATCATCCCCTTCGAGGTAGCCAATCCGGACGACCCGACCATCGTCTCCTACGCGTTCATCTGGGTGCCCGGCTCGAACGATGCCCTGCCCCAATTGCGCAAGGGGATGCGCCCGATGAAGATCCAGAGCGAATCGACCCTGACGATCGACATCAACGACTACGTCGTCGCCGTCGGTGGCAAACGGGTCCGGCTCACCGATCGGAGCCTGGTCCAGGCGACTCGTTCAAATGGTGCGGACCTGGTTTCCTCGGACACCCGGCTCGTGTTCACCAGCAGCGACAAGTACTACGGGCCCGCCTCGATCTCGTTCGAAGTGACCGACGGCTCCGGCGCCAAGGACCAGGACGGCCGCACCGCGACGATCGTGCTGCCGATCAACGTCACCCCGCGGGAGAACCAGCCCCCCGGCTTCGACGGCGCCGTGATCGACTTCGAACCAGACCAGACCAAGGTCATCGACCTGACCCGGCTCACCTCGTACCCCTACCCGAAGGACCAGGCCGAACTGACCTACACGGTCCTCGAACCCCGTCCCGTCGGGTTCAACTATTCCCTCGACGGGCAGACGCTCACCCTCCATGCCTCCGAGTCGACGCCGAAGGGCGTCGGCGGCGCGATCACGATCGGAGTGCGCGATGGCATTAACACCGGAAAGGCCGGCCGAATCGAGATGGGTGTGGTCGCGTCGACGCGGCCCCTTGCCGTTCCAGCCGCCGATGTTGTGATCGCCCCGCGAGGCCAGAGCACCGTCCTGGACGTGCTTGCAAACGACGATGCAACCAACCCTTTCCCGGCGGTGCCGCTCCGGGTCGTGGCGGTGCGCGGCGGCGATGGCGCCGGGGTGCCCGCCGGAGTGACCATCACCCCCAGCGCCGACAACAGCCGTCTCACCGTCAAGGTGGCGCCGGATGCCGCCCCCGCCGACACGAATCTGCAATACCAGGTCGCCGATGCGACCGGCGACCCCGACCGGTTCGCCTGGGGCACGGTGCGCATCTCGGTGCAGGACAAACCCGACCCGGTGTCGAGCCTCGGCGTGACAGCCTTCGCGGACCGCCGGATCTCGGTGTCGTTCAACGCGGGGGCAGCCAACAACTCCGCCGTCACCGGCTACGAGATCTCCGTGAAAAGCGTGGCCACGGGCGCAGTCGTCGGCAGCACGGTCTGCCAGGCAACAGCCTGCGAGATCGCGACGGCCGGCAACGGGCGGGACAATGCCGTCCAGATCTCGGTCGCCGCCCGCAACGGCATCGGGCTCTCAACGGCCACGGTGCTCGCCGACCAGGTCTGGTCCGATGTCGTGCCACCGGCTCCCACAGGGCTGTCGGCGGAGCCCCTCGACTCGGGGCTGCGGCTGCACTGGAACACGGTGACCCCGGTCGGCGGCGGCACCGCGATGCGCGGCTACGTCGTGACGGTCGGGGGCGGCCCGCAAAGCGAGGTGAGCGCATCCGGGCCGTCGTGCACCGCGGACTCCTGCACGATCGACGTCGGCGGCCTCGCCAACGGCACGGATGTTCCATTCACCGTGAGCGCACGGAACGACGCCTACCCGGCGCTGTCCGCCTGGAACACCTCCACCGGCAACGGACGGCCGTTCGGCCCGGCCCGGGCCGGCGCGATCACCGCGAACGCGGTCGATTCGAGCGGCTCCGTGACGGTGAGCTGGGACCCGTTCGACGGCCGCGGCGACGGCATCGCCGGTTACTTCGTGCAGCGGGTGAGCGCGGACCAGGTGCCCACCGGGGCCCAGTCCTGCTCGGTGACCAGCCCGGCGCCCGGAACGCTGGTGGCGCCGACCCAGGGCGGGATCGTCGCCGAGCAGAAGGCCGTCGCTGCGGGCACCACCTCCGTCGTTTTCGACAACCTGCTCGCCGACAACGGCCACTACTCATTCGTCGTCTGGGGTTACAACCGGGCCGGCTGCGCCCCGACTGCGGTGGCGACCGTGCTCGTGCGGCCGGCGCCGGCCGACATCACCTCGGTGAACAGCCGGATGGCGATGCGCGACGATTCCTGGGACGTCCGCATCGACGGTGTGAGCCCCAGTGCTGGCGTCCACCACTACAACATCCGTGCCGTCGACGGTTCGGGCAACCCGATGCCGTGGACCGATGTCACCTTCCCGGCGACGACCTGGCCGCGGGCGCCGCTCGGATTCCGTTTCGGCGAGGTGGTCCGCTTCCAGGTGCAGGCCTGCAAGGTGTGGGGTTCCTGCGGGACCTGGTCCGGCACCTACCCGGCGGCGCCGGAGGCATCCGTGAGTTTCGCCGTGCAGGGGCTGGTCTACACGGCGGGCGTGTTCTCCTGGACGAACGGCCCCGACAACAACGGGATCGAAGCGAGCTACGTGTGCCTGGTGCCGGGTGACCCGTCGGTGACCCCGGTGGCCGGCCTGGCGAACACCTGCACCTTGCCCTCGCCGCCGCCGCCGGCCGGCACTGTGCGACTCACCGTGACGGTCAACGGACAGGGTTTCTCCTATGACAGATGAGCCAGTGACAGGTGAGCCAGGCAGATTTGGCCCCGCACCGAGCCCGACCCCCATGCCCCGAACGAAAGTGACCACCCCATGACGATGACCGCGGAGCAGGCCACCCAGTTCGCCGATGTGTTCGACCGGCTTGTGAACGGGGTGGAGCAGGTTCTGCTGGGCAAGCACCACGTGATCCGGATGTCGTTCACCGCCCTGCTCAGCGGCGGCCACCTGCTGCTGGAGGACGTGCCTGGAACGGGCAAGACCTCGCTTGCCCGCGCCATCGCGCAGAGCGTCCGCGGCTCGAGCAACCGGGTGCAGTTCACCCCGGACCTCCTGCCGGGGGACATCACCGGTGTGAGCATCTACGACCAGCGGAGCGGGGCCTTCGAATTCCACCGTGGTCCGATCTTCGCCAACATCGTCCTCGCCGACGAGATCAACCGGGCCAGCCCGAAGACCCAGTCGGCGTTGCTCGAAGTGATGGAGGAGGAGCAGATCACCGCCGACGGCGTGACGCATCCCGTTGCGGCGCCGTTCATGGTGATCGCCACCCAGAACCCGATCGAGCAGGCCGGCACGTACCGGTTGCCGGAGGCCCAGCTCGACCGGTTCATCATGAAGGCGTCGATCGGCTATCCGGACCATTCCTCGACGCTGCGCATCCTCGAGGGCGCGGCGCTGCGCGCGCACGAGGCCGTGGTGCCCCCGATCGTCTCCTCCGAGACCGTCGTGGAACTCGCGGCCCTCGCCCGAACGGTCTTCGTCGACGCCACCATCAACGACTACGTCGCCCGGCTGATCGAGGCCACACGCACGAGCACCGAGGTGCGCCTGGGCGTGAGCGTGCGCGGCGCCCTGGCCCTGATCCGCACGGCCAAGACCCTGGCGGCCGCCAGCGGCCGCCACTACGTGATCCCCGACGACGTCAAGGAGCTGGCGGAAACCGTGCTCGCCCACCGGCTCGTCCTCGACCCGGAGGCCGAATTCGACGGAGTCACACCGTCCAGCGTGATCGCCCGGATCCTGATCGAGACCCCGCCGCCCAGTGACAGGCTGACTGTGTGAGCCAGGTCAAACTCACCCGCAGCGGGGTGACCCGGAGCAGCGCTGACCTCGTCGGCGGTACCGGCCGAACGGATGCCCCGCCGGAGGTGCAGGCCGGACATCCGGCCCGGTTGGACGCGTCCGTCCGCGACGGCAGGCTGGCTGGCGCGATCACGGGCATGGTGCGGGCCGGGGGGGCGCTGGCCGAGCTCGGATCGGCCTTCGGACGCTTCGTCGCATCGGTGGTCACGCCGCTCGGCTGGTGCCTCCTCGTCGTGGTGTTCTTCTCATTCCTGTTCGGCTACGGCCTCGGCTGGACCGAACTCGTCGCGATCGCCTGGTCAGGGCTCGTCCTGGTCGTGGCCGCGTTCTGCTTCCTGATCGGACGCAACGCCTACGAGATCCACCTGTCCCTGCCGGTCGACCGGGTCGTCGTCGGGGCGAAGGTGCCGGGGGAGGTGACGGTGCTGAACCCGACCGGGCAGCGCCTGCCGGGGGTCGCTGTCGAGGTCCCGGTCGGTGCCGGACTGGCCGAATTCGCCATGCCCGGACTCGCCCGTGGTAGCAGCTTCGACGACGTCTTCATCGTGCCGACCACGCGCCGCGGAGTCATCCCGATCGGACCGGTACGCACCGTGCGCGGCGACCCGGTCGGGCTGCTGCGGCGGGAGATCGTCTGGGCCGAGCGCGTCGAACTCTTCGTGCACCCGCGCACCATTCCGATCCCGAGCATGAGCACCGGGTTCATCCGCGACCTCGAAGGCAATCCCACCCGCGACCTGACCAACAGCGATGTGTCCTTCCATGCCCTGCGCGAATACGTGCCGGGCGACGAGCGCCGCAGCATCCACTGGAAGAGCACGGCGAAGACCGGTCGCTACATGGTGCGGCAGTATGAGGAGTCGCGCCGCAGCCACCTGATGGTCGCCCTGAGCCTGGCCGAGTCCGACTACGCGACCGAGGACGAGTTCGAAATGGCGGTCAGCGTGGCCGGGTCGCTGGGGGTCCGGGCGGTCCGTGACGCGCGAACGGTGTCGGTGCTGGCCAGCGAGGCGACCGAGGGCACACGGCGGCGGATGTCCGCGGTGCGGACCCTGAGCACCCTCACCCGCACGCGCCTGCTCGACGACCTCAGCAGGGTCGAACTCTCTGGCGCGGCGCTGCCGGTCAGCGAGTTGGCGAAGGCCGCGGCCGACAAGGTCGCCGGGATCTCGGTGGCTTTCCTGGTCACGGGGTCGTCGACCACACTGACCGAACTGCGAGCGGCCGCACACCGCTTCCCGGCCGGAGTCGAGGTGGTCGCCGTCGTCTGCGACCCCGAGAACGTCCCCAGCCTCCGGCGGGTCGCCGAGCTCAGCGTGCTCACCATCGGATTCCTTGACGACCTGAAGCACAGCCTGGCCAGGACGGCCGCCGTATGAGTGCGGGCAGGGAGCCCAGGCCGGTCGGTCGGCCGCGCACCGAATGGGGCTTCGTCCTCGGGAACGCGGTCGGCCTGATGGCGGCCACGTTCGCCGCCGCCAGTGCGCTCTGGCCGATCTACCGGAGCACCGAATTCGTCGTGCTCGTCGTCGTCGCGTTCGCCTTCGGCGTTCTCGTCGCAGTGTCCGGCGCGGTCTTCCGCTGGCCGGCGTGGCTCGTCGGCCTCGTGACGATCGCCGTCTTCCTGCTGGCCGGGGTTCCCCTGGCCATCCCAGGCGAAGCGATCAACCGATTCCTTCCCTCCGCCCAGGGCCTGCTCGACCTCGTCAGGGCCACGGCGCTGAGCTGGAAGCAGCTGGTCACGATCGTGCTGCCCGTCGGTTCCTACCAGGCGCTGCTGGTCCCGGCGCTGATCCTGGTCCTGCTCAGCACCGTGGCCGGGTTGTCGATCGCGCTCCGCGCTCGCGTCGGCGAGCTCGCGGCGCTCGCGCCCGTTGCACTCTTCATTGCCGGGATCGGCCTGGGACCCACGACGGCGACCACCCCCATCGAATCCGGGCTCGGTCTCTTCGTGGTGCTGCTGTTCTGGCTGCTGTGGCTGCGGTCGGTGCGCCTTCACGGGATCGTGCGCCTCGTGTCCCAACAATCCCGCCGCACGATCGAGTCCGCCGCCGACCGCCGGCTCGGCGCCGCCAGGCGACTGGTCAGCGCCGCCCTGATCATCGCCGTCGCGATCGCGGCGGGCACGGTCGCGGCGATCGCCCTCCCCGTGGGCGTTCCCCGCGACGTGCTGCGCGCGCGGGTGCAACAGCCGTTCGATCCACGGGCCTTTCCCAGCCCGCTCAGCGCATTCCGCGGCTACCTGCAGCCGGGAGCGGCCGATCAGGCCCTGCTCGAGGTGAGCGGTCTCCCCCCGGGAGGGCGGCTTCGAATCGCAACCCTCGACAGCTACGACGGCATCGTCTATTCCGTGGGCAGCGGCACGGTCGCCAGCGCGTCGGGCTCCTTCACGAGGCTGCCCGACCGGCTCGACCAGTCGGCGGTCGGCGGGGAACAGGTCAGCCTCGCCGTGACCGTCGACGGCTACGACGGCGTCTGGGTTCCCGGCGCCGGATCCCTCGAGCGGATCACGTTCACCGGGCCCACGGCGGTCGCCCGCTCCGACTCGTTCTTCTACAACGACAACAGCGGCACGGCCGCCGTGCTGACCGGCCTGACCAGGGGAGACCGGTACACGAGCGTCGCCGTGATGCCGCGGGAACCGGCCAGCCTGGCCACCCTGCAGCCGGGAACGGCCGTTCTGCCGGCCCTCGAGGTGGTCCCGGACGACCTGGACCAGGTCCTCGCCCGCCACGTCCGGCCCGGCGACCCGCCCGGCGTCCAGCTCCAGGCCATGCTGGCCGGCCTGAAGACGGATGGCTACATCAGCCACGGTATCGGCGCCGACGAGCCGGTCAGTCGTTCGGGCCACGGGGCAGACCGGATCGGCCAGTTGTTCACCGACCAGCCCATGCTGGGCGACGCCGAGCAGTACTCCGTGGCGGCGGCCCTCCTCGCACGGCGCCTGGGATTCCCGGCCAGGGTCGTGGTCGGGTTCGCACCCCGGGTTCCCCGCGGGTCCGGTTCAGTGACCGTCACCGGCTCGGATGTCTCGGCCTGGATCGAGGTGCAGTCCGCCGACGGGCGGTGGGTCACGGTCGACCCGAACCCGGCCGTCAGGGACATCCCCGCGAAGCAGCCCGACAAGCCCACGGTGGTGTCCCGCCCCCAGTCGGTGGTGCCGCCCGCAGTTCCCGACACCGCGGAGCAGCGCGACCCGGCCCCGCCGGAAAGAACGATCGAAGACCCTCCCGCACCCCTCGACCCGCTGCTCGCCTTGCTGCTCGCCGCCGCCACGGTGGCCGGCTGGACCCTCCTCGGCCTTGCGGTGCTGGCAGCGCCATTCCTGCTCATCATCGGCGCCAAGGCCAGGCGCCGCAGACTGCGCCGAACCCTCACGACGCCGCTGGACCGGATCCGCGGCGGCTGGCGCGAATTCGCCGACGCGGCCCTGGACTACGGGATCGACGTGCCGGCCGGCGCGACCCGGATCGAGGTGGCAGAAACGGTGGGCGGCCCCGGGACGCTTGACTTCGCCTCGGTCGTCGATCGCGCGGTGTTCGCACCGGACCGTCCGGGCACCGTGGAGGCCGACACCGTCTGGGCGTCGGTCACTGAGATGCGCGCCGGGTTGGCTGCCGGGAAGAAGCGCCGCACGAGGCTCGCGGCGCTCGTCTCGCTCCGGTCGCTGGGTCGGTACGCTGGAGGGACATCCGTTCTTCGGTCGGTGCGGGGCAAGGGAGGATCGGCGACGTGAACTGCCTGATCTGCGGTGCCGCGTTACCGGCCGGCGCCATGTTCTGCGGCGAATGCGGCAGTTCGAGTACCGCCACGCCGAAGACCCGGAAGCGCCCGGACCCACGCCCGAATGACACCACGATCATCCAGCCGCTGCCGCGTCAGCCCGTGGTCATCTCGATCCCGCTCGGCGCCGACGGCCGGGTGCAGGTGCCGGTGCCGCCCGCGCCCGCAACGACACGTCCTGCCGCCGCGTCGCCTCCCGCGCCTCCCGCGCTGCCCGCCGTCGAGCGGCCGCGCAGATCGGTGTTCGTCCTTCAGTTCAGCACGGGGGAGACCGTTTCCGCCCCAGGCACCGGGCTGATCGGCAGACGGCCCCTGCCACAACCGACCGAACGTTTCGACACCCTCGTGCAGGTCAACGACCTGGGGATGTCCGTGTCCAAGAGCCACCTCGAATTCGGGCAGCATGACGGCGAATTCTGGGTCAGCGACCGCTATTCGGGCAACGGCACCATCATCCGGCGCGCCGACTCGACATCGGTGCGGTGCGAACCCGGCCGGCGCTACCTCGTGCCGCGCGGTTCGCGGGTCGAGATCGCCGACCAGTTCTTCATGGTCGACTAGCGCCATCCCTCCCCACCCCGGCCCGGCCGCGGTCCTGCCCGGATGCCTGCGGCCGGGCCCCGGCGCGTCCGCACCGTGGTCTCCTTGACCCGTGTTCAGACCAGACGAGCCACTGATCCTGCCTGCGCGGCCGGTCGACCCGCCCGCGCCAGGGTTTCCGTTGATCGCCAGCGCTGCCCCGCTGGTGGTCGCGGTCGTGATCTGGATGTTCACCGGCTCGGCCTTTGTGCTCCTCTTCGCCGTCCTCGGCCCGGTCATCGCTGTCGGCAGCATGGCCGACGGCCGTCGCAGCAGTCGCCGCACCCGGAACCGGGCGGAGGAAGCCCACCGGGTCGCCCTCGCGGCGCTTCGCACGCGGGTCGGGCTGCAGCGGGCCGCCCTGGTCCAGGCCGCCTGGAGCCGTACCCCGTCGGCGACCGGCATCCTGCACGATCCCGCCGGCACTGTGCGGTGGAGCGCGAAACCGACCGCTCCGGTGCTGGTGAGCCTGGGCAGCGGGGAGGTGCCCAGCGGGCTGCGGCTGGAGGGCGCCGCCGGCCCCAACGACGAACCGGGCATCCGCGAGCTGGCGGCCACCCTGTCGGACGCCCCGATCACCGCGGACCCGCACGACGGCATCGGCATCGTGGCGGCCCCGGCCCTGGGACGGGCCCTGGCCAGGGGGCTGCTCGTCCAGGCCGCCGCCG
>NZ_SOHH01000025.1 GCF_004403515.1 Cryobacterium fucosi
AAACATCATCGCCCACCCGCAAGGATTAACACGGACCCATGCCGAAAGCAAAGAACCACGCCGACGAACCTAAAATAAACGCGACTGTAGTACTAGCCGAACTGCTCGCTGCACTGAGCTGGTTCGACGGTGCAATGGCTGCAACTCCCAAAAGCCCGGTCACCGGGGCGATGACCTTCTTCCCCGGGTCGAGCCTCACCTACAGCCCATCCGCCAGCGGCTTTAGCCTCTCGATCAACTTCGGCTGGGTTTGCCTGGCCGTCGGACTCATCGCCTTCGTACTTGCCGCACGGCCATGGCGGCTTTTTGCCCACCGCGCTGTGTCGCTCTCGCAGTAGCCAACCGCCATCGGGACGGTCTGGGTCTGATTCTTTAGAGCGATGCGTGCCAGGTTTGTCGAGTGGCGAGCCGGGCGGTCAGGAAGAGCGCAATGCCAATGACTCCGAGGATCGCGGCGAACGTGATTCCCCAGTCCCACACGCTCGACTGGGTGTGCACCAGGAGGAGTTCGTGGTCGCTCGTGAAATAGGAGCATCGGACTCCAACGGGAAAGAACGAAAATGCCCCGTCCGCGGTCCATCCTGCTGAGGGCAGAGCCAGATTGCCTAGCTCGGGATTCTGATAGCAGGATTCACCGATATGCGCATGTGAGATGAACGCGAACTGCAGCCCAGCCAAGGCCATGAGGGCCATCGACGAAATGCCGAGGATCCAAGACCGCGCAGTCACGGAGAGGAGCACGGGAAAAGCCGGTCTTTGCAGTTGCATTTCGTGTACCCCCTCCTGAATAAACTACGTGCTGCCGGACACCGAGTAAGCGCTTTAAAACTGAAAGGAAGGAAGTCGCCGGCCTACAGAGTCAAGGCCCGTAGCCGAACGGTTAGTGCGGCAGCTCACTTGAAGGAACTCGCGTTTTCGAGTGCAGGCCCACTTATCTATTTGCTGGCCTCGGGAGCTTCAGCGAATGGGCCGCCTTGTTCCGGGGCCTGGCACGACGCCGGTCCTGAGCTGGGATCGGCCGCGTCAGGGTGGAGATAACGTGCCAAAAAGGCCGCGCTGCGGCGGATGATGTCATCGGCTTGCTCGAAGCTCCATGAGCTGTGCGGGTAGCCGTCGAAGACGTCGATCTGATCGGTGGGCTGGCAGGCGTTGATCAGGGCTTCTCGGTTCTCGACGGAGACGTACTTATCGCTAGTGCCGAAAACCAAATAGCACGGCGCAGTGACCTCCTTCAACTTGCCGACTATGTCGGCACGGTGAGCCTCGGTCCAAAACGCATTGTCGACACGCTGACCACCCTCCTCCACGAAACCTCGCGGATCGGGTGCGAACTGGTCCGTGCTTGCATCAGGCACCCACGACACTACGGCGCTCACATCCAGCCCAGCGGCAGCGCAGATCACGGCAGAACCACCCATGCTCTGCCCGAAAAGGGCGACCCGCTTGCCCTCGCCAAGGTACTTGCGTGTCAGGGTACGAATGACGCTAACCCAATCGTCGAAACGCGAGTCGATGAAGTCGCCTTCCGAGTCACCCGACCCGTACTGATCAAAACGGAGCGACGAGATTCCGTGGGAGGCCAATGCGCGAGCGAGGGTAACGAAGGTTCGATTCGGTCCCGACTTCTCCCCCCGGAATCCGTGACAGAACAACACGACGTCGTCACTGCGCGCATGGTGGGTCACGGACGCCAGCTGGTGGCCACCAACCGAGATCCCCGAAAACACTTCGCTGTCCGTTGACACAGTCCCGATCTTCCCATCCTCGCTGCCTGAACGCCGCGGCACACACTGAAGCGCTTCGAAAGAGGACGTCCTGCGCGACGAATTGACTGCTTCGCCGCGCGTTTGCCATGCGTGCCGATGCTGTGTCAGATGGGAACCGTTGGCGGGCTTTCGCTGTTCGCGCAGGCGCAGGCGCAGACAAAGTAGGCAGCCTCGAGTGGGGAGGATGACTCGGGCCTCCCGACTGAATTACAAACTGCGCTACGAGCGCGGCGGTTCAACGCGTCGAGGGCCGTGCGAGCCAGCGCGGCGTTGCCCGCTTCATTGGGATGCACCTGGTCTGGTTGGGTGTGCAGCAGCTTGTTCCAGTACCCCGGCTGGTTCGGGTCGGCGACGATGACGTTCGGAAATTCGATCGCCAGGTCGTCGATCAGCGCGTTGAACGCGTCCAGGGCCTCGTCCGAACCGTGCGGAAACATGGCCGACGCGGCGTAGTCCGGCAAGTAGGGCTCCTTCATCATCAGCACGGTTGACGGAGCGAAAAGCTGCGGGACGAGCGCGCCAACGGCGAGCGGCCCAGTGCCGGTTGCGTGCGTGAAGCGAAGTCGGTGTCCGCGTGCAGTGAGTGGGGCGCGATAGGCGCAAGGCGTCCAGGCTGTGGACGAGACGCAGTGGTCGCCCAGGGGAAACGCATCAATGGCCGCGCCGGCGCTGCTCAGGTCGGTGACGGCAACCCTTGATGTGCTCGTGTTGTTCGTGCCAGCGAAGACAAGGTAGGCGTCCCCGGGTGGGAACGTCACGTCGACGCAATCTCCAGAACGGAATGTCTGCCGCCAGACGCCGGCGTTCTTCGCTGGTGCGGCTTCAGTCGCCAGCCAGGAGCCGGTGAAGGTGAACGTCTCCGTTTCATTCACTTCTCTCCGAGACGCCGAGTTGACGACGGCCATCAGCGTGCGGAGTGAAGTCCGAGCCGTGGCCAGGTCCGCAGGGGACGCGCCGTTCAACCGGGCGCTGTTGATCAACCCTTGAATGATGACCAGCGCGGCACCGCCGGGATGAGGCAGCATGGCGCTTCCGAGTGCGCGGACGGCAGTGTCACGAATGAGCGATCCGCCGACCGCGCGCTTCAGGTCGTCGGCGCGGCCCGCACTCGAGGTCGGGTAGGTCAGGCCGAGGGACGCGGCGACCAGTCGCGCGTAGTACGTTGATCGGTCGGGCAGCCCCTGTTCGGCCAGGAACGAGTGGCCGTACGTGATCAGTTCGCGGGTGCCGCCGGGCTGTGGGCTCGGGTGATCGCTACGGACAGGCTCACTCGTAGACCTTGATCGCACTCACCATCGTGGTGGGGCTTCCGTTGGTGCGCGTGGCCACCACGCGGATACCCGTGGTGCTCACGGAATCGAAGGTGTGAATGCGGTGCCGGTGGTGGTTGGCCGTGACGACGGCGACGGGGTGCCAGCTGCGGGCATCCTTCGGCCCAGAGGCGACCTCGACCCGGTAGTCGGCCACGAGCTCGGGAACAGTCTCGAACTCGGTGCGGTGGTGGTGCAGGTTGATGAGGTCCTCGTCGACGTCGTCGTTGAACACGATGCGCACCGAGCTCACGGTGACGGGCGTCGTCCAGTCGAGTTGCAGGTGCTCGGCGGGGGCTGCGGCCGGGGCGGTGCCGGGAGTCGGGCGCGACGGCGACGATGACCACATCCGGGGCCCGGCATGGGGGCGCTGGTAGCCGTCGGTCACGTGGGCCGGAGCGTAGGCGTCGGTGTCGGGGCTTGCGGAGAAGACGAAGCCTTGACGCCGGAGGGGCGCGGCATTCCACTCGACGATCGGTTGGTTGTCCTGGTCGGGGATGTGGTCGTCGAACTCGGCGTCGCCCGATTTCTTCGCGACGAGCGCGAGCACACCGTAGGGGCGCTCGTCGGCGAGAAGCAGCGAGACGAGCGGGTTCGCGCGCACGATGACGACGGCGTTCTGCGCGCTGTCGGGGGCCCAGTCCAAGGCCGCGCGCACTACGACGCCATCGCCCGCGGTAACCGCAACGTGGGTCGTGCTGAGGCGGTGGATGGGCACGTAGTTCTGCGGCTTGCCGGTGTCCCAGAGTTCGATCTGCAGTTCGGTGGCGGCGTCGGAATCCACGGTGAAGTTGATAAAATCGAGCCGGGGCTCCACCGGGAGGACGATGGCCGCATCCCGGTCGAGCAGGAACGTTCCTGTCGCCGCACCGACCGGGATATCCAGGCGGCGACGGGTGCTCGACGCCGTCACCGTGGCCGACGCGGCCAGATCGAGGGGGTCTGTCACTTGTGCACCGACCACGGATGCGTCGGTGCGCGCGAGCGCCGCGCGCAACTCCTCGAGGTGCACGGTTCCGACCTCCCGGGGGGTGATGCCGAGGGATGCGGCCAGCGCCGCGCCGGTTCCCGCGGCCTCGCCCAGGGTGGAACAGGTGGCCATGACGCGCGTCGACCCGAACGCGACGTGCGAGGCGGAAATGTTGCGGCCCGCGAAGAGCAGGTTGTCGATGTTGCGCGAGTAGAGACAGCGGAAGGGGATGTCGTAGACGCCGTTGGAGTAGCGCTGCAGGGCTCCGACCGTCTCGGCGTACACGCCCTCGACCGGGTGCAGGTCGATCGACCAGCCGCCGAAGGCGACGGCGTCGTCGAAGCTGGTCTGGTCGAGGATGTCGTTCTGGGTGAGGGTGTAGTCGCCGACGAAACGGCGGTACTCGCGCTTGCCGGGGATGGACCCGACCCACTCCAGGGTGAGGTTGTCGGCGTCGAACTTTCCGGAATTCTTGATGTAGTCCCAGATGCCGTAGGCGAGTCCCCACAGCTCGTCGCGGATCTGTTCGTTGTCGCCGACTGTGTCGAGTTCGCCGCCCCACTCGATCCACCAATAGTCACAGCCGTTGTCTCCGGTGCGGATGATCCGGTTGGCCAGGATCGGCGTCTGGGAGATGTCCTTGGCGATGGAGGGCGGCACGAATTTCTCGGGTCGTCCGGCATCCTTCGTGTAAAAGAACAGGCTGCTGCCCAGCAGTTCGTCGTCGGCCCGCTCGGGCGCCCACTCCTCGTTGTAGGTGTACCGCGACTCGCGGCCGACCCGGAATTCCGCGCCCGCGAGAGCGCCGACCAGCCCGTCGCCCGTGCAATCGATGAAGATCGGTGCGTCGAATCGTGTCAGGATCTCGGAGCCCATCGTCCAGCCGGTCACGGCTTCGATGCGGGACCGGTCGGTTGCTGACAGTTCCACGTCTCTGACGTCGGTGTTCAGGTGCAGCGTGAGGTTCGGTTCCGCCCTGACGAGGTCGAGCACGGTCTGATCCCAGTAGTAGGGGTTTCCTTCCGGATTGCGAAACTGATTCTCGAGGAACAGCTCGCCCATAATCCCGGTCTCGCGGGCGAAGCGCTGCCGGCCGTGGGCGGTGGCGCCGACGACCCAGACCCGGATTTCGCTGGAGGAGTTGCCGCCGAGCACGGGGCGATTGCTGATGAGTGATACCCGTGACCCCAGCCGGGCTGCGGCCACAGCCGCTGAGACTCCGGCCAGGCCGCCCCCGATAACAACGACGTCACTGGATTCACTTCTCGTGTGCATGAACTCTCCTGTATCGCGGGATGCAGTATCCCGCTCGACTCATCTCTGAGGAATGACTCCAATTTACCATGGAACGGGAGGGACTTGCCGCTGTGCAGTGAACATGTGTCATTCAGTGGTACTTTTGAATCGCCAACGCGGCGCCCATGACAAAGATGCGTGAGGACACGACAATTGAATGATCCATCCACCACCACCACAGATCCGGCAGCAATGAGCAGCACACTCGAGACGGCTCCCGTTACCGGCGAGGAACGCAAGCGTCAACTCCGCAAGGCGATCGGAGCCGCCGGCATCGGCCACTTCGTCGAGTGGTTCGACTTCGGGCTCTACGGCACGCTCGCGACCGTGATTAGTCTCAACTTCTTCCAGCAGGTCAATGCCCAGGCGGCGCTGATCGCCGCTTTCGCCGTTTTCGGTGCCGGATTCGTGATGCGCCCCCTCGGCGGGCTGTTCTTCGGCTCGCTGGGCGACCGGATCGGACGCAAAACGATCCTCGCCGCCGTGATCCTGGTCACATCCGGGGCGACCTTCGTGATGGGGCTCCTGCCCACCTTCGGTGTGATCGGCCTGTGGGCGCCGATCTTGCTCGTGCTCGTGCGACTCGTCCAGGGCTTCGCGGCCGGCGGCGAAAGTTCGGGAGCGACCACTCTCCTCATCGAGTACGCGCCAGCGAATCGGCGTGGCTTCGTGACGAGCTTCATTGACGTGTTCGGCTTCTCGGCCTTCGTTGCCGGCGGTGGTCTCGTGCTCTTCTTGACTTCAGTGATGTCAGCGGATGATCTCAACAACTGGGGCTGGCGGCTCCCGTTCCTGCTCGCCGCACCACTCGGCCTCGTTGGTCTCTACATGCGGAGCCACCTGGAAGACACCCCGGAATTCCTGGCGATCAAGGCCAAGGGCGCCCTCCAGAAGTCTCCCCTCCTCGCATCCCTCAGGACATCGTGGCGCGCGCTCCTGTTCTGCGTCGGCTTCGTCGTGCTGAAGGCGGTCGGGCACTGGATCCTGCAGACCTTCATGCCGTCCTACCTGCAGACCAATCTCGGCTACAACCGGCCGGTCAGCTACGCGGTCACCGTGATCGGCCTCGCCGTGATCGTGGTTCTCGTGCCGTTCATGGGCCTGCTCTCCGACAAGATCGGCCGCAAGCCCGTGATGATCGCCGGCTGCGTGGGCTTCATCGTCTTCACATACCCCACGCTCATGCTGATGAGCGCCGGCAACTTCGTCGCCGCTACGTGCGCGATGGTCATCCTCGGCATCTTCATGGCCGCGTTCGACGGAGCATCAAGCGCCGCTATGGCAGAATTGTTTCCAACGAGCATCCGCTATGGAAGCATTTCTATCGCCTATAACCTTGCCGTGGCGTTCTTCGGCGGGATCACCCCGCTGTTCGCGGCATTTCTCATCACCAGCACCGGAAACACGTTCGCCCCCGCGTTCTACGTGATGGGCGCGGCTCTCATTACCCTCCTGGTCGTGGTCCGCGCTCGCGAAACAGCGCACAGCCCACTACCTTCATAGACGGAGACACACGTGCCAGCCGAGATCAACCAGAGCATCGGGCGGGCGGCTGCAGTCTTGACCGCACTCGGCGAGTCGAAGGCGGGGGCGATGCGGGCATCCGACATCGCCCGCGCCATCGGACTGGGCGCGTCGACGACCTCGCGACTGCTCGGCACGCTCGAGGAGCTCGGCTATGTGCGCAAGGAAGCGGATGGACAGAACTACCAGATCGGCATGGGGATTGTCGCGTTGGCGAGCCTCGGCCTCAACCAGAACCCGGTGCACCGGGAATCGCGGGTGGCCGCCCAGGAACTCGCCCAGCGCACCGGCCTCAGCGTCAACGTAGCGGTTCGCGACGGCGCCGGCCTCGTCTACCTCTGCCATTTCGAGGGTAACCTGGCGCCCAAAGCGCACACCATGATCGGCATGGGGCAGCCGATGCACGGGTCGGCGCTCGGCAAATGCCTCCTGCTCGATCTGACGGAGAGCGAACGGACTGAGCTGCTCGGGGATCCGCTGCCGCGGTACACCGCGAACACAATCACCTCGCAGCACCAGCTGACCATTGAGCTCCAGCAGGCGGCGAAGCTCGGACGGTGCATGGAGATCGAGGAACTGGCCCTCGGCCGGTTGTGCGTGGCCGCCCCCATCCGCGAAGCCACCGGCGAGATCGTGGCGGCCATCTCGGTGTCCGGCCGTCTGACGGTCATGCGCAGCCATGACGTGGATGCGATCGCTGAGGAAGTCATCGAGGTCGCCGACCGCATCAGCATTGGGCTCGGGCTGATTACGGCGGTTCCCGCCGCGCAGCACTGAAAGCGTGGGTACCGCCGAAGTAACAGGGGCCTGCGAACAGGAGGGCGATCTCTGTCTGACAAGGTGCGCCATCGACCGAGCGCGATCCCGGAGGCTTCCTTGAGCTCGCACTTGTCCTCAGGGGCCGCGATGTGTTCGGAATCAGCGCCCTCGGATTACCGGTGAGGACTGCTTCCTCATGAAGATCCACGCCCGCGCAATTCACGACATCGAACGAATTCTCATTCAGGTTGCCCAATTCGGTCACACAGTTACCTCTATGGTCCGAGCAAGCCCTGTGCCGTCGCGCACATAACCGATCCTCGATGGCAACGCTCGAACATAAGGAAGTCCCGAAGAGAAGGTGCGCAATAGCGCCGAACCCATTCGTCACTTCGGCAAGCGGGACGTCCACCGGAACACCCAAGCGCACATAGAACGCCGAAGACAATCCGCATAGTTCCGCGGGCGCCTGATTCCCGTATGCCCCGCCCGAGAAAATGCCCGGTCAAGGGGGGCTAACCGGTACATTCAACACCATGACCGGACTCCTCATCGGATACGCCCGCGTATCTGCCAACGACCAAGACCTCACCGCCCAGAAAAACGCCCTGATCGCTCTTGGTGTGACGCCGGAGAAGACATTCACCGACCAAGGCCTGACGGGGCCAACCGGGCGCGACCCGGACTCAGGGAAGCACCGGCCGCCTGCCGGGACGGGGACACCCTGGTCGTGACCAAACTCGACCGACTGGCTCGATCCCTGCGCGATGCCAAGGACATTGTCGACGAACTCACCCGTCGCGAAGTCAAGCTCAGCATCGGAGGCTCCATCCACGACCCCACCGATCCCGTCGGACGGCTCCTCTTCAACGTCCTGGCCATGGTCGCGGAATTCGAAGCCGACCTGATCCGCGCACGAACCCGGGAGGGGATGGCCGTCGCCAAGGCTAAGGGCCGCCTACGAGGGAAACAACCTAAGCTCTCCAAAGCACAGGAGACGCACCTGGTCTCCGTTCATCTGGCGGGGACGCACACGACAGTGGAACTAGCCGAACTGTTCGGGGTAGCCCGCTCAACCATCTACCGTGCCATCAAGCGCCGTCACGCTGGCGACACCACCGTCTAGAACCGGACGATTCCGCCATCCGAGCCCGAATCCGCGCCGGCGCCCCTAAACGTGAATTTCCGTACCGATCCTCCTCGGACCCCTTTCCCCTCTCTGTCAACACTGGGTGAGGCAGAATCGAGCTTCCAGGATGCTCTTCGACGAAACGACATTGTCGGGTCGAACGGGCAGCTGCAAGAGGACGTTCGCTTTGTGGGTGCGGACGGACGGACAATCGACAAAGGGACGGACCTGGCCGCCCACCGGTTCGGGTCCTTCGCGTTCTCCGAGGTTTCGGCGCTGCGCCGCGAGGTGCAGGTGTTCGGCTCGGTGGGCGTGACGCTTGTCACGCTCCATCTTGTCGGCAGCGCGCGCGGCGCACCGCTCGATGCCGTCCTCGCTTACACGCGCACGTGGAGTCGGCAAGGTCGTTCTTGGATCATTGTTGCGGCCCATGGCTCTGCAGCCCCGCGCGGGTGTGGTGTGGAAGCTCACCGACCTCTTTGTCTGGGGTGTTTGTGTCCCGGAGGTTGTCCCGCAACCAGAGCGAGCATGCGGCCGCCGCCATGGGCCGCGCATAGAGGTAGCCTTGCGCCGAGTTCGTGCCGATCCCCTCCAGGAAGTGCTGCTGGTCGACTCCTATGACTCCCTCGGCAACGGTCTGGATGCCGAGCTCGGCGCTCATTCGGACGATTGCGCTGATGACGGTGCGGTCCACCGCGTTCGTGAGCGCGCCCGCGACGAAACTCATGTCCAGCTTGATGATGTCCACTGGCAGAGACCGCAAGGTGGTCAGCGACGAGTATCCCGTTCCGAAGTCGTCGACGGCGATCTTGACGCCGTGCGCAGCGAGCGACCGGAGCCGTTCGATGGCCACCGGGGAATCCAAGATGACGGTTTCGGTTAGTTCGAGGACGAGCCTGGCTGCGGGTAATCCTGTGACGGCGAGACAGTCGAGGACGGTGTCGATGAAGGGGTCGTGGTCGAGCTCCCTGGCGGACACGTTAACGTGTACGTCCAGCGGAATGCCTGGGTGGGCGTCCTGCCAGGCGGCGGCATCCGCGCAGGCATGCCGAAGGACGAAGGCTCCGATGTCGACGATGACACCGGTCCGCTCCGCGATCTCGATGAAGTGCCCCGGCATCAGCAAACCGCGCTCGGGATGCTGCCACCGCACCAGGGCCTCGACGCCGGTGCACTCGGTGCCCGGCAACGACACAATCGGCTGGTAGTGGACGACGAGTTCGCCGGCCGCCGCCGCCGCCGCGAGCTGCCATTCGAACGTGAGGCGGGGCGCATCGATCTGCAGGAGCCCGCGGTGATAGACCTGCACCTGGTCTTTCCCGTTGGCCTTGGCCGCATACATGGCAACATCGGCCTGGTGCACGAGTTCATCGATGTCGATTCCTGGCGTCGCGGTCGCGATACCGACGCTGGCCCCCACCCTGGCGATACGTCCGCCGATGACCATGGGCACCGTCAAGGCGCTGACCATCCGCTGTGCCACGTCCGTCGCGGTCGCGTTGGTCGCGCCATGCAACACGACAGCGAACTCGTCCCCACCCAGACGCGCGCACACATCCGCGGGGCGAGTGCACTCGCGCAGCCGCGCCGCGACCTCGACCAGCACCGCGTCGCCCCCGCGATGGCCCAGGACATCGTTGACGTCCTTGAAGTCGTCCAGGTCCAGGAAGAGGACGTGCAATCCGTCGGAACCTGTGCGCAGGCCGATCCCGGAGGAGAGTTTGGCGGTGAAAGAGGCTCGGTTGTCCAGCCCGGTTAGGGAGTCGAATTGCGCCTGCATCGTGAGCTGTTGATGTACGTCGCTGTTGCGCAGGGCCAGTGCCACCTGGTTGATCAGGTCACGAACGGACAGGAGAGCGTCAGACGGAATCTTTTTGGGCGCACCCACGAGCATCCAGGAGTCTTCACGCATCGCTCGCAAGCTGATACACGTCCAGTTGAGTGTGGCCCCGGCCGCAGCGTCGAGTGGTGCCGGGTCGAGCACCTGGGCCTCGTCCGGATCCGCGGTGGTCGAGATGACCGTTCCCGGAAACATGCCCGGAACAACCAGGAAGCTGCCGGCCGCTCCCTCGACGCGGAGATCCGAGCCATCCCGAATGGCCTTGAGCAGGCGTAATCCGGGCGTCGCCGCGCAAATTTCGGTGCAGGCCTTCCACGCGAGCACCCGGATCGGCACCGAGTCCGTAAGACCCAGCAGCTGTGAACCCGTTGCCGCGAGTGTCGTGTCCCGCCTGGTGCCCTGCTCGCGGGCGAGCAACCCGTTTCCAAGCTGGCGGGCGATGAAGCCGGCGAGGAACAGCACAGGGAAGGATTCGAACAGACCGTCGGTCGATGGAATCGCCGCGTGGGGCGGGACCAACGGCCACAGCGGCACCGTGACGGACAGCGCAGCGGCCATGAGGGCGCAGCGTAGCAGTGAACGCCAGGTTGAGCCGTACAGGGCCCGAAACCACACAGCGGTGAACACGTAGGCGACCACCGACGTCGGCGAAGGACTGGCCAGACCGAAAGCGACGATCACGACAGTGTCCAAAAGATCCAGCCAGAGAGGCACTCGGCGGTTCACGTAGACATGAATGCAGGACCCGACCAGTACCACAGCGCCGGTCAGCAGCACGAGGTCCCGAACCGGGTTCTCCTGGGCCGTCACTAGTGCCGCCGGCACGGACAGCAGCAGAGAAACCACCGCCAGAGCCGCGAACG
Organism: Cryobacterium fucosi; assembly: GCF_004403515.1. Classification (GTDB taxonomy): domain Bacteria; phylum Actinomycetota; class Actinomycetes; order Actinomycetales; family Microbacteriaceae; genus Cryobacterium; species Cryobacterium fucosi. The sequence goes on from NZ_SOHH01000025.1 coordinate 11,458, forward strand.
ACCACCTCGTGCTCTCGGTAATGCCGCCCGGTCGCCGTCGCAGTCCTCGCAGGCCCGCCCGATACGCTGATCTGCCAGCTGAAGCCCTCATCTGAGGCCGATCCTGTCTATTCGGTGGGCCGGCGGACCCGAGGGTTCCCTGTCTTTGCGACCCCGGCTCACGTCGGGTGTGCCAGGTGCGAAGGACGCAACAAAGCGTCCCTCAGCCGTTCTGTTGATCAAGTGATCTCCTGACCGTAGCAGTCCGGAGTTTGCATTGGATTCCCTCGCCGCACATCACAATTTCCGTGCCTCCGCGCGCGTTGATGGTCTTGACCCCGAATGGTGGACACCGCACAAGAGAGAATGCGGAGGGCCTCTGGGAGTCGGAGGCAGTCAACAGTCGCCATTCCTCACTTCCTGGTCCAATTGAAGCATGACGACGATGTTCTGCACGGTGGGAACATCCGGATTGTAGCCCACGGGCCTGTAGCAACTCACGAGCACCAGAGGGTTAGGGATGGCGTTAGTGACTTCGTCGTTGATCTTGTATTCCGCCTTGTTCAACTTGAGGCTTTTCTGCGCGATGTAGCTGAGCGTGCCATTTGCAGTGCCGATGCTCGCGACGGCTCCGGGCTGCAGGTCTTTGAGGACATTGAACACGGCCGCGTCGACCCGGGAATGCCCATAGAGATAATCCGTGTTGGCCGTGGCCGTCCCGGCCAGCCCATCCGGGATGGTCGTGTCTCAGGAAATCGTGGAGAGTTCGGGAGATCGAATCCGCCGTAGCCGTTGATCAAATCCTGGGCGTATTCGGGAACGGCTCCGTCGAGCCCGATCGATGGGGCTCCGAGGGGAACTGGTGCGGATGCCCAGACCACGGCGTCAGTGCCGGGCGAGGTGAGAACAATCCATCCGAGCGACAGTACGCAGAGGAGTGCCCCAACCCCGCCGAGCAGCGCCTTCCTAGCGACGGGTGCCCATCCAGCGCGCGGTGAACGCCACCGTCAACAACCCGGCTGGCAGAAGCACGCCGACCCCGAGGAAGACGGGAAAACCGGCGTCCCTGGCGGCGTGAGTGAAGCCGCCGGTCTTGGAGTCGTGCAGTGTGCTCTTCGCGAGCGGCAACGGCGTCGTCGCCGAGGCAAGCGCTACGTTCGTCAGTGACGCGGTGCGGATCACGACGGATCCGCCGCCGTTGGTGGATCCGTTGCACTGGGTGATCGTGGCGCCCGACGTGCTGGCGGGGAACGGGGCACAGTTGAGTGTGGGCGCGGTGCCTTCCGCTCCGGATCCGTTGCACTGGTCAACCGTTGCGCCGGTGACACCCGTTGCGCCGGTGACACCCGTTGTTTTAGATTCGGTGATGTTGTTGGTGATGTACACGTTGCCGATCGCGCTGCCGCCGCCGCCGCCGCCGTTTGCCGCATAGTTGCGCTGGTTTACGGATGTTGTGAGCGCGTCGTACGATGTCGTCGAGGTCGTGCAGGTTGGTTCCGTGTTGGCTGCGTCGTGACATTCCGTGATGATGACCGTGGAACTCGCCACTCCGGTGGTGACGTTGAGATTGTTGGTGACGGTCATGTCACAGCTGAGTCCTAAACCGCCGATGTTGTCGACGTTGTTATAGTGGGCGATCGTTTGGGCGGCCAAGGCTGAGCCGCCCGAGGGGGCGAAGGCCAGACACAGTACCGCGATCAGCAGCGCCGCGGGCAGGACTGAAGCTCTCTTCAGTGAAGTACCGAAACGAGTGGCGCCGGTGGCGCAGGGTTAGACGCAACGTGGCTCACGGCACTCCTCAAAGAGGGTTTGAGGCCACCACGGTGCTCGGGCCCAGGCCGGGCGGGGCGCGGGTGCTCGGGGATCCGCCGCGAGTCTTGAGGTCAGCTCGATTTGTAGGCCGCTTTGGCTGGTCCTTCTTGTCGGCTAGCGAACCACTCATCCAGCTGGGCTGCGGGGACTGGTCGGGACATGAAGAATCCCTGTGCGGCGTCGCAGCCGAAGACGGCCAGATCCGAGTAGGTAGCACTGTTTTCGACGCCTTCAGCGACCATGCGCAGGCCGAGGCTATGGGCAAGGTCAATGGTTGAGACGACCAGTGCTGTCGCCCGGGGGTCGCCGGCCATGGGCATGACAAATGATTTGTCGAGTTTGAGTTCGTCGATGGGGAGGTCACGCAGGTACGCCAAAGAGCTATAACCGGTGCCGAAATCATCAACAGCGATCCGCACACCCGTGGCCCGTAACCGTGTCAGGATTGCGCGGGCTCGGTCCCGGTCGGTCATCAAGAAATCTTCGGTGATCTCCAATACGAGGACGGACGGTGATAGGCCCCGGGCGGCGACCATGGAGCTGATGCGTTCGGGCAGGGCCGTATCGATCAGTGAGCTGGCCGAGATGTTTACCGCCATTGTCACGAGTTGGCCCTGCGCGTGCCAGATTGCGGTCTGGTCTAATGCTTTCTCAAGAACGATTTGGGTCATGGCGTGCATGAGCCCGCCTTCCTCGACCAGGTGGAGGAAGGCGTCGGGTTGCAACTGTCCTCTCGTGGGGTGGTTCCAGCGGACGAGTGCCTCCACTCCGCAAACGTCACCGGTGTGGAGGTCGATTTTAGGTTGATAGTGGAGGATCAATTGGTCCTCGTGCAGCGCCAGACGCAATTCCTCCAGTGTGCGGAGTCGGGTTTCACCGTGGCTGTCGTCGTCGTTTCGGTAGATGTGGTGCCCGCTGCGGGTTGTTTTCGCCTTGTACATCGCCATGTCTGCCTTGCGCATGAGCACGGTGAGTTCCTCGCCCTGCTCGGGGTAGATTGCGATTCCGATACTGGCGCTTGCCTGAACTGTGATCCCCTCCAGGGTGAATGGCTGCGCCAGCGCCGCACGCAGCTTCAGGGCTACAGCCTCCGCTTGGTCAGGGCCTGAGCTGTCGAGGTGGATCACGAACTCGTCCCCGCCGACGCGCGCGAGTAGATCTGTCGGGCGGAGTTGTCCTGATAGTCGCGCGGCGACTTGGATCAGGAGGCGGTCACCGACGTCGTGGCCGAGGCTATCGTTGACCTCTTTGAACTTGTCGAGATCGAGCAGCAGCAGCGCGCTCTTTCGGCGCAGATCGGCCGAGAGACGTACGGGGACGTCAGCGGAGATGGCACGCCGGTTTGGCAGCCCAGTGAGATCATCGGTCCGTGCTTGGCGATGGGCATCAGCGATCCGGATCCGCTGACGGAATACCAAGGGCAATGCTGCCAGAGTCAGTGTCAGTGCGGCCGGGACCACCGCGAGTGGCGAGATCCGCAGCTGGGTGGTACCCAGAATCAGAACGCCTAGGCTGGCGGCGGTCGCGATCGTTGGCACCGTCTGGACGGGAATTGACCACGTTGCGGGGTTCTTCTTCTCGTCGGAGCGGGCCTCCCCATTGACCCATGATGCGATCAGGGCGAGACCGAGGGCCCAGCCCGCGTCCAAAGGTGTCCCTACCACGTAGAGACCGTTCAACTCCAGTGACGCGTAAATGACATCGGCAGCAGCGAAGGCCACCAGTCCGAGCACGAGAAAGGTCCAGCCCTGACCAATGCTCTTGCCTTGAGACGCTCCGATGCCTACGAAGATGGACACCAGCAACAGGTCGAAAAGGGGGTAGGCGACAGCCAGCGATGTGGCCAGGGAGGCCGGGGCGTCAAGGGCGGATTCTATGATCGGGTCGAGCAACACCGCCAACACGGCGGCCGCGCCCAGGGATCCCACAGCACCATCCAAAATCACCGGCCAGCCCAACCCCCGGATCTGACGCCTCGCCAGCACGGCCAACGCCCCCAACATCAGCGGGTAGAAGCCCAGGAACCCGATGTCGGCCAGCGACGGATACGGCATCGTCCCTCCCCCGGCCGTCGCGAGAACGTAGTACGTGTCTCCGACAGCGAATGAAGTCACGGCGGCCGAGGCCAGTAGCACGTCAAAGCGTCGAAATTCGGTTCTCCGCACTGCTAGCCAGCACACTGCAACGGGAACCCATACGGTCAGAATCCCAAGCCAACCATCCACGAGCGGGCTGAAATCCACTCCGTTTCTGATCATCAAGCCGACCACGTAGCTCACCAGGGTCACCCCCAGCACCCAAATGGGCCACCCACCTGATCGACCGATCACGCCGGGCAAAACGTCGGTATTCTCCGTGCGTGTGTTCGCCAGCATCGGTTCCCATCTCTTTGGACCAACCTAGTGCCATCGATCGCCCACAGACGGACCCGAATCGGCAGCCCCTACGTGTCAGGGTGAGTTGAGGCCAGTAGCTCAGAGCAAGTCCGCCGTTTGACGTAGGGCGAGAATCAGGAAGTCCCACCATGTCCAGCCCATCGTTGATCGCCGTGCGCGACGATAGTCCCATGACGAACAGCAGTCCCGGCCCTCGCGCGGGCGGCCCCACGCCGCGGCGGTCGTTCACTCCGAAGCAGAAACTCGACCATCTCGCCGCAGATGAGGACGCGATATCCCGGAACGGGGGCGGCGCGTATTTGCGGGAGCAGGGCATCTATTCCTCGCAGATCACGGAGAGGCGAAAGCTGCGTGATGCGGGCGTGCTGCAGGGCAAGAGACCCGGGGAGAGGATCGGCCGACTCACGCCCGAGCAGGCGGAGATCGCCCGGCTCCGCCGCCAGCTGGATCTGACCGAGCGGCGTTTGGAAACGACGGGGGTGGCGTTGGAGATCATGTCAAAAATGCACGAGCTACTCGAAAGTCTTTCGAAGAGCTCGCGGGACGAAACACCGCAGACGAAACCGTGATGACCACCTACCTCGACCTGACCGGCCGCGGCATTCCGACCCGGGCGGCCGCCGTGCTGGTCGGGTTGCCGCGGGCGACCGCGACCCGGACGCCCCGCACCCGGGCCGCCCAGCCGGTGGTGGTGCCAGCGAACCGGCTCGACGACCTGGAGCGGGCCCGGATCCTGGTGGTGGTGAACTCGGCCCGGTTCGTGGACTTGCCGTCGATCCAGATCCACGCACAACTGCTGGATGAAGGCGTGTATTTGGCGTCGATCTCAACGATCTACCGGGTGTTGGCCGAGAACAAGCAGGTCAAGGAACGCCGACGCCTGGCCCGCCACCCGGCCCGGGCGATCCCGGAACTGGCCCATTGCCTCATGTCAATACCTCCGCGGAGATTGATTCATTGCCTCACATGAGAACCTCCGCCGAGGTCAAGCGTTCCAGGCTCGGTTGACTGCAGGTTTGACCGTTGAGGTCTTCTTCGTCAGGGCGAGGGTTTCGAGCTGACCGGTGAGCGTGAGGATCTGCCTCGATAGGGCCGCGGGTTTGATGCGTTTGAACTCCGCGTTCATCTGGATGATCGGCCGTTTCCGCATGTCCTCACGGGCGATGGCGCGCTGGTGTGGGGTGGTCGCGGTGTCGTATCGCTTGGTCACTTTCGCGCCGTTGCGCTGCTGGAAAACAAGTTTCTGCTGCGGCAGGAGGTAGTTCGTGAACACCCGGTCGAGTTCCCAGATCTCGTTCAGCAGAGCGAGCTCTGCCGGGGTGTCGTAGCGGTGGTAGCCGACGAGTTCGCGCACGTGGGTCCAGTTCTTTTGCTCGACGTGGGCGCCGTCGTTGCTGTGACTCGCGCGGGATCTCGTGAAGGTGATCTTGTTCGCCGTGCAGTAGTCGAACAGGTGGTGGTTGATGAACTCGGACCCGTTATCGGAATCGATGCCGATGATCGGGAACGGAAACACCCGGGAGATATACATCAGCGCTTCGAACACCCATTTCTCGGCCTTGTTCTGCACCGACGTTCTGCACCGACCGGTTTACTGTCCACCCGGTCGCGATATCAGTGACCGTCAGGGTGAAACAAAACTCGCCCGACGCGTTCCCGCCCTCGTGGCCGACCAAATCGATCTCTACGAACCCGGGGACCGCGTCATCCCAGTCAGCCCAGGTGCGGATCGGGATCTGCGACTTCAGCAGCGTCCCGGGCTTGGTATGCGACCGGCCACGGGAGAGCAGCTTCGCCCGCTCCGGCGCGAGCTGGCGATCGATCGTCGCCGCGCTCATCCGCACCAGCAAGGCCGCCTCGACGTCGGTGAGGTCGAGCTCGTCATCGCGGCGCAGCAACGGCACCAGCACGCCAAGCATCGGCGCGAGACGCTTCCCCTCCGGCGCCCGAAGCACCGCCCAGCACTTCACCAGAGCCCTCGTCACGGCCGGACCGTAGGTCGGCGCCCGCCCTGCCCTGGGCTTCACCACCTTGAGCGTCAACGCGGCCCGCAACGCCGCCCGCGCGTAGTCGCGATGCCACCCGGTCAGCTCCACCAACTCGGTCAGTATCCGGCCCTTACCGGCCCGGTCCGCGCTCCGATACGCGAGCGCCTTCTTCATCGTCACAGCCTGCCGCTGCGTCATCGTCAGCTCCATAGAAACGGGGGTAACCCACATCCGCCGCCGAATCGCGACCCACGCCGTTACGCGGAGGTTTTTCAATGAGGCAACGAATGGTGCTACGCGGAGGTTTCCTCTGAGTCAACGCGCCCTCTTGACAAAACTGCCTACATATCAGTGGTACTTGTCATCGCCTCCGTCGTGCGCGTGCCGATGATGCGCCAAAGGCTGAACCCGAATTCTGAGGTTTCTGAGGGACGCCTCGTAGCCGGACTGGGCAGGACTCGGAATGCCCGTCTGAAACGCCAAAGATCCGACCCCCAACAATCGCTAGATCATCAGGTGGCGTCACGTAGCTGGTACGCCGAGAAACCTCATTGAGGCTTCGTAGTCGGTTCTATCGAACGTCGCCGACCGGCCCCTCGGCCCCATCGGAATATCGTGGACGACTTCTGGTGCGACGGGTGGGGATTGGCGTCCTGCGCTCGTGCGGAGTTGTTCGCCGAGTAGATCATTGGTGGGCGCGGCATGCGGACCAAAGGCCATCGCGATGCTGCGATGCCTCGATTGGGACCAATCACACCCGAAGACCAACAACTGACCCGGGGTCAGGCCTTCTGGAAAGCCCGCTGATCTTTCGGGCTGGCCCCGTGCTTCATTGGGAGCTCGTCCGATGCGGCGGCGACGGTCGTGCCGCCGACCTCATCTCACTCCAACCTCTAGGCCGGGCCCGCGCCGGAATGTCCCAGTTTCTTGGAAATCTCAGCGGCCGCCTGTTTCATCACGGGCTGGAGCGCGCTCATGCGCTCCATGGGCATGTACGGGGTTATGGCTGAAATGCTAATCGCCGCGACGACGGCTCCGCTGCCGTTGCGCACGGGTGCGGCGACACAGCGGATTCCGGGTTCGTTCTCCTCGAGGTCCAAGGTGGTTCCGGCCGCAGCATAGCCCGCCATCCGTTGGAGGAAAAGTGCTTTGAGCTCGGGCAGGGTGTCAAGGGCGTGATGTTCTGTGTCGAAGACGCTGCTCCATCGGCCGGGTTCGTCGAGGAGGAGTGCTTTTCCGATCCCGGTCTGGCTTAGCGGCATTCGATACCCGATCCGTGAACGCATTTCAGCGCCGCGGGAGCCCGATATTTTGTCGACGTAGAGCACCTGCCCCTCTTCCTCGACGGCGAGGTGAACGGTGTCGAGGTATTTTCGGGATAACAGCTCCAGGTACGGTCGCGCGACAGTCGACGCCGGGCTTTGATACAGGGCCTGGAAACCGAGTTCTATCAACGTGGGCCCGAGGCAGTAGTCAGCGCCGAGGGAGCTGCGGACGTACCCGAACTGCTGCAGCAGCTGAACGAGCCGGTGCGCGGTGCTGCGACCCAGCCCGGTGGCTTCGCAGACTGACTTGAGATCCGTCGCGCCGTTGCTGATGGCGCGAATGACCTCCAGCCCTCGAGCGAGCGTCTGTGTTCCGGGTGGTGGGGTCGGCAGACCAGGACGATCCGTTGCTTCCAGTTTGCTCATGCGCACTCCTCGACTCAGTGAACACTCACTCTATCCCGATATATGGAACATTATATAAGATATCGGGATGGTTCAGTCAGTCTGATGTGCGAGAGCGGAAGCGCAATCGCCGCGAACCGAACCTGAGGGAACACGAATCAATGACGAGTCAAAGCCGCGCACGAATGATTGCGCTGGACTGGGGTACGACCTCGTGCCGGGCGTTCCTGCTGGGTGACGACGGCGGAGTACTGGCGGAACGTCGCCAACAGTCTGGCGTGAAGGCGCTCACCGCCTCCGCCGCATCCGCAGGGACGCCGCGAACCCAGGCTTTTGAGGGAGCTTTTGAGCAGCTCTGCGGGGACTGGCTCGAGACCTCGCCGAAGCTCCCGGTCATTGCCTGCGGAATGGTTGGCAGTAACCGCGGTTGGGTTGAAACGCCTTACCGTTCGCTACCGGTTGATCTCATCGACAACGGCTTTGTGATGACGACGTTTGCGGCGCGGGATGGATCAGTGGTTCACATCATCCCTGGCCTGATCGCTGACCAGAATGTGCCTGACGTGATCCGCGGCGAGGAGACCCAAGTACTAGGTGCGCTGGGTGAGAGCCCGTGGGCCGGGTCTGGAAACTCTGGCATGGATCGGATTGTGCTTCTGCCGGGAACGCATTCGAAATGGGTGCGCGTTGTTGGCACTACGGTTACAGCGTTCAAGACCTTTATGACGGGTGAGTTTTTCGCCCTGCTTACGACTGAAAGCACCCTGTCCCAACTTGCCACGCCCTCCGGGCAGACCGACTGGGAAGCGTTTGACAAGGGCCTGGATGTTGCCGCTTCGGCGGCAGGTGGCGGGGGGATTCTGTCCACGGCGTTTTCCGCCCGTACCTTCGCCATGACCGGCGGGCTCGCCGCCGACCAAGTTGAGGATTACCTCTCCGGTCTGTTGATCGGCGACGAGGTGGCCGCGGCCGCGTCGTTATGGCAGGGAGTCGACGTCGACGAGGTTCTCATCTGCGGTGAGGCGGATCTCAGCGAACGCTATCGGCGTGCGCTGGTCAAGTTTGCTCTGCCCACGCCGCGTGAGATTAGCGATTCGGCCGCCACCGGAATGTGGCGGATCGCGGTCGCGGCGGGGTTGGTCGCGCATCGCGAACAGTCACATCACACTCCACCGGCTTCCCCGGCCACGGCCACTGCACCGCTCCGCAGCACCCACCTACCGAGAGCTAGGAAATTGACAGAATCATCCAGCACGATGTCCCGCACCTACATTGGTCTGATCGCCATCCTCCGCGGGCTTACCGTCTCAGACGCCGTCTCCGTCGGCGAATGCCTTTACGAGGCCGGCTTCCGAACGCTGGAAGTTCCGCTCAACTCCCCTGACCCGCTCCCGACCATCAGCGCGCTGGAGAAGGTGCTGCCCGCGAACTGCATGGTCGGGGCCGGCACGGTCGTCACTGTCGAGCAGGTGCGGCAGTGTCATGAGGCCGGAGCTCAGATCATCGTGTCTCCCAACACCGATGTCGCTGTCATCGCCGAAACGATCCGCTTGGGAATGCTGAGTTTCCCGGGCACCGCCACACCGAGCGACGCGTTCGCTGCGATCGGTGCCGGCGCGACAAGCGTCAAAATCTTCCCCGCGAACCAAGTGGGGATCAACGGGCTCAAAGCCTGGACTGCAGTCGTACCCAAGGAAATCGGTCTCATCCCTGTAGGTGGCGTCGACGCCGCCAACATCGGGGAATGGATGGCCGCCGGAGCAACCGGCTTTGGGATCGGCTCGTCACTGTACAAACCAGGCATCGCTGTCGAGGACCTTCGCCAGCGAGCTGTCGCCATGATTGCAGCCTGGGATTCGGCGCTCGACTCGACAAGGAAGTCAGAATGAAGATCACCAAACTCACCACCTACTCGGTTCCGCCGCGGTGGCTCTTTCTAAAAATTGAGACAGACGAAGGAATCGTCGGGTGGGGCGAACCAGTCCTGGAGGGTCGAGCGGCCACCGTCGCAGCTGCCGTGGAAGAGCTCTCCGACTATGTCATTGGCAAGGATCCGCGCAACATCGAGGACATCTGGACAGTGTTGTATCGCGCCGGGTTCTATCGCGGTGGTGGCATCCACATGAGCGCCCTCGCCGGCATTGATCAAGCCCTGTGGGACATCAAGGGCAAGGCACTTGGTGTGCCCGTACACGAGCTTCTCGGCGGCAAGGTACGCGACAAGATCCGTGTGTACTCCTGGATCGGCGGCGACCGACCTTCAGACACTGCCGCGGCTGCCCGGGATGCGGTCGACCGCGGCTTCACCGCGGTGAAGATGAACGGCACGGAGGAATTGCAGTTCATCGATACCTGGGACAAGGTCGAGAAATGCATCGCCAACGTGACAGCGGTTCGGGAGGCCGTGGGAACCAACGTCGGCATCGGCGTGGACTTTCACGGTCGAGTCCACAAGCCCATGGCGAAGGTGCTCATCAAGGAGCTCGAGCCGTTCAAGCTGATGTTCATTGAGGAGCCGGTGTTGAGCGAGAACGTGAGCAGCCTTCTCGACGTCATGCGGAACACCCCCACGCCCATTGCCCTCGGCGAACGCTTGTTCTCTCGCTGGGACTTCAAGGACATCATTTCCAGCGGCGCGGTGGACATCATCCAGCCCGATCCGTCCCACTGTGGCGGCATCACGGAAACCCGCAAGGTTGCCGCCATGGCCGAGGCCTACGACGTCGCCGTTGCGTTGCATTGTCCGCTCGGCCCGATCGCCCTCGCCGCCTGCCTGCAGTTGGATGCGAACCTCTATAACGCCTTCATCCAGGAGCAGAGCCTGGGCATCCACTACAACAAGTCCAACGACCTTCTCGACTATGTCGTAGACCCCTCCGTGTTCGCCTACAACGACGGCATGGTCTCCATTCCCGACGGGCCTGGCCTCGGAATCGAAGTGAATGAGGAATACGTGATCGAACGCGCCAAGGAGGGTGCTCGCTGGCGCAACCCGGTGTGGCGTCACGCCGACGGCTCCTTCGCGGAGTGGTAGGCCGATGACAAACTCGGTGAAAACCCGTCCTGATAAGACGCCGGCCGTAGCAGGCTCGACGAAGGCCCGCTACGCAATCGCGCTGATGCTTTTCGTCACCGTGGTGATCAACTACATGGACCGGGCAAACCTCTCCGTTGCAGCACCGCTGATATCCGAACAGTTCGGTCTTGACACCGCCCAGCAGGGCCTCCTACTTTCCGCCTTCGGCTGGACGTATGCCGCGCTTCAGCTGCCAGGCGGATGGCTCGTGGACCGCGTGCACCCACGCCTGCTGTACCCGGCGTGCCTCGTGTTGTGGTCACTTGCAACGATTTTTATGGGAATCGTCGGGAGCTTCGCAGCGCTCATCGTTCTGCGGATGGCCGTCGGAGTTTTCGAGGCTCCGGCCTACCCGATCAACAACAAGGTAGCGACGCGCTGGTTCCCTGAGAAGGAACGCGCGACGGCGATCGGGTTCTACACCTCCGGCCAGTTCATCGGCCTGGCGCTGCTAACCCCTGTGCTTACCTGGCTGCAGTACGTGCTCAGTTGGCACTGGGTCTTCGTGCTCACAGGAGCGGTCGGTCTGGTGTGGGGTCTCGTCTGGTACGTCCTGTACCGCGACCCGAAGGAATCCAAGCGGGCAAACGCTGCCGAGGTCGACTACATCCGCGAGGGTGGTGGGCTAGTTGACATCGCACCAGCATCCAAGACGGGCCGGAAGAAGATCTCCTGGACCGACATGCTCATCGTGCTGCGCCGACGCAAGCTCTGGGGTATCTACCTCGGCCAGTTCTGCCTGACCTCCACGCTGTGGTTCTTCCTGACCTGGTTCCCGAGTTACCTGGTGAACTATCGCCAGATGGACTACATCAAGAGCGGATTTCTCGTCTCGCTTCCGTTCCTTGCCGCACTAGTCGGTGTCCTCATCGGCGGGGTGCTGTCGGATAATCTCGTCAAGCGCGGATTCAGTCTCGGGGCGGCCCGGAAGCTTCCAATCATCACCGGACTACTCCTCTCGATGACCATGATCGGGGCCAACTTCACGAACGACACCACACTGGTTGTCGCGTTCATGTGTGTCGCGTTCTTCGGGAACGGGCTCGCGTCGATCACGTGGTCGCTAGTCTCTGCAATGGCTCCTGCCCGACTGATGGGCCTGACCGGTGGCATGTTCAACTTCATCGGCAACCTCTCGTCAATCGCGACGCCGATCGTGATCGGGCTGCTGGTGTCGAAAACAGACTTTGCTCCTGCCTTTGTCTACATGACCGTCATCACTGCCATCGGCATCTGCTCCTACGTGTTCCTGGTGGGACGGGTGGAGCGCATCACCGAATAGGCAATTGGTAGGCGGCGGAGGCTGCCCCCGGTGGGATGACACCGCGGGTAGCCTCTCCTCATCTAGTTGATCCTGACGAGATGACGGTGCCCGCTGCCCCCACTCGAGGCCGCAGAAATGCCGTGCAGGGTCCGGGACTACTCATATGACTATCGTCGCGCACGGCGATCAAAGACGGGCTGGACATGATGGTAGATTCCTAGTTCTCGCCCTACGTCAAACGGCGGACTCGCTCTGAGCTACTGGCCTCAACTCACCCTGACACGTAGGGCCTCGCGGTCACTTTGTTGGTGGACGTCTGATTCATGCCGTCCGTTATCTGTCCGGCTCACATCGGGTAGCGCAATTTCGCCGGAGAAAAGCAGGGTGGGGATAGACGCCCCGTTCTGGGGCTCCCCACGCACAGTACCGTGCTGTTAGGTTCAGTTCAGGCGATCATATGGTCGCTGGCATGGCGGTTCTCAACGTCAGTCGAAAAAGGCACACTCGTCGTAAGGCGGGGTCGCAAAGGCACGGGACCTTCGGGGTTAGCCGGTCTACCGAAATGGATAGGACTCTGCCAGATGACTTTTCCCTCTATGGGCTCGGGTGTTCGATGTTGCCCGCGGTACCACCGCGGCGACCGGATGGACATGCCGAGCACCCGCATCGGATGGCTGCGCTAAGACCAAGGTTCCCTGGTTCGGTCCCATACCTGCGATAAGCGCAGTGATCGTCAATCCGGTTTACTCCACCAATTCCTCGCCGTTTCGTTGACGAGGGAATTGGGAGCGAGTCAGGGCGGCATTCGGGTTGTCGCCCTGACTCGAAATACCATCGAGGCCGTTTACCGTCCAAACTCTTCCGTTCTCTGGACAAACGCCGCGTTTACGCATCACCTTCGTCTCCCGAATTCGGCGATTCGATCTGCGACCGGTGTCTGTCGCCTCATCCTCATAAGTCACAAACAATCAATTCGAACAAACACAGAAGGAGCATTACCGTGCGTAAAATTTCCAAGGTTGCGGGCGTTGTCGCTGCCGCCGCCCTCCTACTCACAGTCGGACTCTCGCCAGCAATGGCAGACGTGGTCAATTCCACCATTTCCGGTGGCGCCCTGACTTCCACCACGGCCGGTGCCACGCTAAGCGGCGTGACACTTGACGGAACCAACACCCAGGCGGCGACGGGTTCCTCCACGCAGTGGAGCATCAAAGACGCCCGCGGCACCGGCGCGGCTTGGACCCTTTCCGTCAGTGCCACCGTCCCCACGAGCGCGGCGGGAACCACGGAATTGGTCGCCCGCACCCTTCCGGGCGGGAATCTGACCATCACCCCGGGAACGATCACCGCTGGCGCTGGCGCTGACGCCGCTACGGGCATTACCGCACCTGCCCTGACGATACTCGAGACGTCCCAGGCCTTGGTGGCGGCAACGGCAACGCACAAGGGGACCTACACGCTGACCCCCTCGTTCAGCCTGGCCATTCCCGCCAACACCTTTCGGTCCAACTATGCCGTTGGGTCCAGCGGCGCCCTGAACCCGTACACGACCACCCTCACGTACACCATCGCCTAAGAGCGAGCATGTTGAGCAGCTCGCTGGCCGTGCCCACCAGAGGCGCTGACCGGCGGGCTGCGCCTCCATCGTTGTTGGAAGCCCGGACGGCACCCGGGTTGCTGCCAAGACGACGCGGCACTCTCAGCTTGACACCTCGACCCATCCGGGACCATCCGGCGGACTTCCCAAGGACTTCTCTGTGACCATTCCTCGCGCCCGGCCGCACCGATCTCTCCGCATCGCCGTGACGGTGGGCGCGTTGGCCGTGGCTCTGCTGGCCACCGCCGGGCCCGCGGCGGCGATCGATAACGGGACGCTGGGAATCCGGCCGTCGAACGAATCAGACTTCTTCCACCTCTCGCTCTACCCGGGCGCAGCCACCGATGCCACCGCGATCGTTAGCAACCACACCGATACCCCGGTGACCCTGCTCACCTATCCGGTAGACGGGCAAAGCAGCCCTCAGGGAACTTTCGCCCTCGCCTCCCAAACAGATCCCCGAACCGGCGTTGGGGCCTGGGTGCGACTGGATGCCGCTCAGATCACGGTGCCAGCGAACTCGGACCTGAAGGTTCCCTTCCGGCTCAGTGTGCCCGCCAATACCCCCCCCGGCGACTACGCCGGGGGCCTGATCATCCAAAGCCCTCCGGTGGAGGGCGAAACCTCCATCGTCGGCGGTGACACCGCCGTGCGCCTGGACGTCGTCCAGCGCCAGGGGGTACGCATCTACCTCAACGTCGCAGGGACAGCGCGCAAGTCATTGGATCTGGGAGACCTGAGTTGGAAGCAGGCAGGGGACATCGTTACGTTCACCCTGCCGGTGCGTAATACCGGGAACACCATCCTGCATCCGACTGCCACCCTTGATCTCAGCGGCTGGGCAGGAGCGAACACTGAACTGAACTTTGACACACCCGAGAGCATCCTCCCCGGAGAAAGCGTCGATATGCAAGCCCGCCTGGCCCAGGCACCCCCCATCCAGGCCGGCGCCGCGGATGCGACGATCACCTCCGAGGCAGGCACCGACCACGTGCAGGTCAGCGTTATCTATGCCCCCTGGCTGTTCCTCGGGATCGGTCTACTCCTGCTCGTGATTTTCGTCTACGGAGCCTGGCGTGCCGCCCGCTTTGTTCGCCGCGCCCGACGCGCGATCGCTCAAGTTGCCCGCGCTGGACCGGACGGCCAAGCGCCCACGAACGCTATATTACCCAGCGACCGTGCACGACACCGCGACGCATAGCGAGAAGGGGCCGCTTCGCGGTCCTCTAGGCCGTTCTGCCGGGGGCGTCCATCGGGGCCCACTGCGGACCAATCAACTGACGTGAGGATGTCGAATGTCGAACAATGATCGGGCTATCGCCAAGAGCGGATTCCTTGCGCCTTCCAGGTCAGGCGATACCACGGCTGCTGGACTCACCCAGCCGATACGCAGGGTAGATCGACGTAGGATTCTCCACACCTTCCTGATCGAAACTCTCGGCTACACCTACGACGACGCGCTCGATGAGGCGAAGAATCTGGATCGAAGCGTCTCTGACGCGATGGTGGAGCGCTTCGACAACCATCCCCGCGAACCCACGCGGCACAGTGACCCCGTTCCCTCAGCTCTCGGTCGGCCGGTTGGTCGCGTTGTTACGCAACTCACCGATGCCGAATCCGGTCGGGAGTGGGCTGTCATCCGCGTTTCAGGGGACGAGCCTGCCGTGCTCGCATACCTGGCAGGGATAGGCCTGACCGCTGAAGCGAGGCTGACCGTACGGAAAAAACGCTCATATTCCGACGTCACAACGATCCAAATCCTCGGTCACGCCCAAGAGATCCATCTTGGCACTGTTGCCTCTGATGCTGTCTGGGTCTCGAGCGCCACGAGATGAGTAATCACTTCGGACTGGCTCTCCGAGCGACGGTTCGCGCCAGCGCCGTGTCTCCCTCCGGCTGGGTGCCACCCACTGTTCACACTGAGGTCCCGCCGGAGTTCTCGGACAGTAGGCCCTCTCAAAATCAAACCGGGCCTAAGTATTTTCGAGGAGACGGGGCTCCCTAGGGAGTATCGGGCACGGTGCCGCCGCACATGACGCCGCACCGTTCCAATCGTTTGTTAGAGCAATAGTTATGGGATTGTTGGTAGCGAAAATGGACGCATTACTCGAAGGAACCCAATGAACCCAATGTTGAATGCAACGGGGATCGCTGTTTCCCTCCAGCGGGCGGATGGCGCCGAGGTCAACACGGTGGTACTTCAGCCTAACCAGATCGGGCAGCTATCCGTGCTGTTGGTTGACCCAGTTGATGGTGTGGGCTTGGTGGTTCCGGGTATGTGGCTTGGTGATGGTCTGGGGGGAACCAATTATAGATGGGTGGAACCAGTCGGGGCCCGCGGCACCAGAAGGCGCAGCGAGACCGACGATGACGACGTGTTGAGTGGGGGGAGTACGTTGACTGACCAGGCGTCTCTGCATGCTCTGCTTCGCCACACCCAGTCCGAACTTGCCCATTTGGGTCTTCATGATGCGTTGACGGGATTGTCGAACCGGCGCTTATTGATGGTTCGTGTTCAACGGGCACTGGCCAAGCGCACCCGCGGGGTGCCCGTTACCCTGCTAGCCATTGATCTTGATCATTTCAACGTCGTCAATGATTCCTTGGGGCATGACGTTGGTGACGCATGGCTTTTGCATGCCGCGAAACGGATAGTGGCGGCGACACGGGCACAGGATACCGTCGCCAGGCTTGGCGGTGATGAATTCTTCGTGTTATGCGAAGAGGCCGACGCTGCCGGCGCCGGCGTGGTCGCGGAACGAATCGTGGATGCTTTTCGGGAATCCGCTGTGGTCGATGGCCACGAGCTGCGAATTACTGCGTCCGTCGGAATCGTTGCCGCCAATAAGAGCCACGGGCCGGGGGACCTTCTGCGAGAAGCTGGGGCTGCAATGCGCCAGGCCAAGGGCCAAGGCGGAAACCAAGTGTCTCAGTTTGAGATCAGTCACAGCCGGAAAGCGTCGCGGTTGCTTGACATGGAGCAGGCGCTTGAGCGGGGCCTCGTCCGGGAGGAGTTCGTGCTGTTCTATCAGCCGATATACAGCATCGCTGACGGGTCTCTACACGGTGTCGAAGCTCTCGTCAGGTGGGAGCGCCCCAATCACGGCCTCGTTCCGCCCGATACATTCATCCCACTTGCGGAAGAAACCGGCTTGATCATTCCCTTGGGGGCGTGGGTCCTCGATGAAGCTCTCCGCCAACTTCGCGTTTGGAAGAGCGCGGGCATTGTCCCAGGCGATTTCAGCGTCTCGGTCAATCTCTCTCCCGTACAGCTGGCAGACCCGGGGCTGGTGGACACGATCAAGCGAATGCTCGTCGCGCATGACCTGGTGCACTCTGACCTGACCCTTGAGATGACTGAGACTGCGCTGATAGCGGACCGGTCGATGATGACGGAAATCGTCACCTCCCTTGCTGAGGCGGGAGCCGCCCTGTCAATTGATGATTTTGGTACCGGCTACTCGTCCCTCTCTTACCTTCGTTATCTTCCTGCCAAACAGCTCAAGGTAGATCGATCCTTCGTGTCTGGTCTCACGACGAACGCCCGCGACGCAGCTCTCGTTGCGGCCGTTGTCGGTCTCGCGCACGAGTTCGGAATGACCTGCGTCGCGGAAGGAGTTGAAACTCTCGAGCAGCTTGATCGTCTTCGTCGCCTCGGCTGCGATTTTGCGCAGGGGTATCTCTTGGGCCGCCCGTCTCCAGCAGCTGATCTGACCCAAGCGTGGCAGGCCGAACACGAGAAGAGGGTGACTTGACGCAGAGGCTGAAGACTGTCTCTCTGAAGCGTCATATTTGGTGTCCTCCGCTCCGCCTGGCCACGGCGACAACATCGCGGCGGAACTCGGGTGGGTAGGGCTTGGGCATGGTGACATCCTTCCAGCGAAGACGAATCTCCACAGGTCAGGAGTCAACTAAACCGGGGCAGTCCCCTTCGCTCGGTGATTCAGTGTGATAGATAAGATTGTGCGCACTGGAGTGCGAGTTTGATGATGGTGGTGTGCTGTGTCGAATCACAGGAAGAGTACCGCGACGACGAGTACGATCGCGCGCGTTAATCAGACGGCGATTCTGGAGGAACTGCGCAATTCGGGTGCTCTCTCCCGGCAACAGCTTGGTGCGCGCACCGGGCTGAGCCCGGCGACGATTAATCGGCTGACGGCGGGGTTGATCGATGAGGGAACGGTCCTTGTATCGGGACATGAGCCCTCGACCGGTGGTCGACCGTCGATCTTGCTGCGCTACGCCGGAGGCTCACGGCTTGTCGCCGCGTTGCAGTTGCATGCGAACCGGGCCTCCGGGATCTTGGTTGACTTTGACGGCAAGATCGTCTTTCGGCGCGAGGTGGACTTTGATCCGCGGCTCGGTGAGCTTGACGAGGTTGACGCCGAGGCACGGGGCCAGGCCCAACAAGCCCGTCTCGATAAGACTATTGAGTTGTTCGATTTCCTCATTGCGACCGCCGCCGAGACGATGGGGGCGCCATGTCTGGCGGTGGGTGTGGCCGTGCCCGGAGTGGTTAGGCAGCCCGAGGGCAGCTTCGCCCGAATGCCTGAACTCGGCTGGACCGAGGTGCCACTGGGCAGCTTGCTTCGTAAGCGCTCGACCTTGCCGATCGTCGTGGAGAACGACGCTAACGCGCTGGCTTACGGTGAACTGCACCGGGGTGCGGGGCGCGGGCTCACGAGCCTCGTCGCCCTATTCCTGGAGAATGGCCTGGGTGCGGGGATTATCACCAACGGGGAGTTGCATCGGGGGGCGCGATTTGAGGCCGGTGAGATTGGGTACCTCCTGGTGGAACGTTCGTCCCTGGCCCGCTCATATTCGGCTTACGGGGACCTCGAGGACCGAATAGGGTCGGTCGCGTTGACGAGGAGTGCGCGTGAGCGGGGGATTCCTGTGCCGGACACGGGTGCACTGACTGCCGAGGACATCTTCGAGCTTGCCGGGCAGGGTCATCAGGCGGCAAGTGAGATCGCGGAGGAAATCTTGGACATGGTTGCCATCGCGATCGCCGCCTTGGTAATCATCCTCGACCCCGACCTTGTCGTGATCGGCAATAGTTTCGCGGGGAACTCGAACACGGTCATTCCGGCACTTGAGGAGCGACTGGCGGGTCGCATTATTCGCGTTCCTAGGGTTGAAGCGGCGACGCACCGGGAGGATGCCGTGCTCTTGGGGGCTGCTGAATTGGCTGCAGCAGAAGTGAACGGCTTCGCGTACTTCGCCGATTGATCTTGCAGGGCCGCTAGATGATCTCGATTTGAGAGAGAAATCCCTCTGCGCTTGACACCTCGATCTCCAGCCAATAGGTTTGCAACAACTTCTTATCACTTAGATAAGAAAGAAGTAGCAGGGTTGCTGGTCGGTCCTGAGGTGATGAGGAGCGACGGTGCTTGTTGGAATAGATATCGGTGGCACCAAGACGCACGTGCGAATTGAGGACGCGGGGCGGGTCGTCCTTGACCGGTCGGTGCTGTCGAGCGAGTGGCAGCGGGGCGGATTACTCGATCACGAGGACAACGTCAGTCGTCTGCTCGGGATTTTCGATGAAATCGAGGGTGCCCGGTGCGCCCCTCTCGCAGTTGGTGCACACGGTCTGGACAGCAGCTGGCAGCTTCTGGAGTTTCAAACTCGTCTCGTGGCGGGCCACCGCGGCCTGGTACGGGCTGTCAACGACGTTGAACTCCTCGCACCGGCTGCCGGTTTCGATGAGGCTATTGCCGTCATCGTCGGTACCGGTTCGAAGGTCGTCGCCCACCGCGCCGACGGCGGAACACTCTCGGCCGGTGGTTACGGCTTCCTGCTGAACGATCCCGGCAGTGCGGCCGCACTCGCCCGGGAGGCCGTTCGCGCCGTGCTCCGAGCCCGCGACGAAGGCCAGTCATCCGATGTCCTTGGCCGTGATCTCATGACACATTTTGGTGTCGTTGACGAGGTTGCGCTTTCTTACACATTCACCGCCAACGCCCGTCTTACAACCTGGGGCGGGCTGGCACCACTGATCTTCGCGTCCGCGGATGCGGGAAGCGAGCTTGCGGCAGCTGTCATCGACGACGCGGCGAGACAACTCGCTCGGGACGTGGGCCTCGTTCATGCCCGGGGCGCGCTGGGCTTGGACGTTATTTGCGCCGGCGGAGTGGTCACGAATCAACCACGCTTGTATCGCGCGCTCAGCCAGCACGTCGACGACCTCGACCTGGGCTTGCGGGTGCACTTGCTCTCCGTTGCGCCCGTGGCGGGGGCGCTTGAGCTTGCGAAGAAAATGTACATCCATTCACTAATCACCATGATTCAAGGAGGAACACATGATTGACAGCACGAAGCGGATCCACCGGACTACGGTCGGGTTTGCGCTCCTGGCGTCGGCAGCATTGATGCTGACGGGCTGCAGCGTCACGGGCGCCGGCACGTCGACCAGTAACTATGAGGGTGACGGCACGGGAACCATCAACGCTTTGTTCATGAAGCAGGCCGGTTACTCCGAAAGTGACGTCGCTGCGATGATCAAGGGATTCGAGGCGAAGAACCCGAAGATCACGGTTAAACCGACCTTCGTGGCATATGAGGCCCTGCACGATAAGATCGTTACCTCGGCGCCGGCAGGAACGTACGACGTCGTGCACCTCGACGTGATCTGGCCCGCCGACTTCGCATCGAAGGGTATCATCACGGACGTCACGAAGCGATTCCCCGACAGCTGGAAGACCGATATGCTCGGCGGCGCTCTTACCTCAGCTGAGTACAAGGGCAAGTACTACGGTGTGCCGTGGGGTCCATCGACGAAGCTGTTCTTCTTCAACAAGGACATGGTTGCCGCGGTTGGCGCAAGCCCGAGCGACCTGACCACTTGGAATGGCGTTCTCACCGTGGCCAAGAAGATCAAGGACGCCGGCATTGTGAAGTATCCGCTCGCGTGGAGCTGGTCCCAGTCTGAAGCTCTCGTGTGTGACTACGCCCAGCTTCTTGGCGCATTCGGCGGACAGTTCACAGACGCGAGCGGGAAATTGGTTATCAACAAGGGAGCCGGTGTAGAGGCTCTCGCCTGGATGAAGAAGACCATCGACGACGGGCTGACAGACCCTGCGTCGGTGACGTTCCTTGAGGACGATGCGGACAAGTCGATGGCGGCCGGTAAGACCGCGATGGAACTGAACTGGGAATCGACTTTCCGCGACCAGAACGATCCGTCGATTTCCAAGATCGTCGGCCAGGCCGCTGTCATGCCCACGCCGGCAGGTCCCTCGGGTGACCACCCCGGTGTGAATGGTTCGATGGCGCTGTCCATCGGCGCGAAGTCGACGCACCAGCTGGCGGCCTGGAAATTCATCGAATACATGACGAGCCAGTCGGTTCAGGAAGAGTTCGTGAAGAGTTCCATGACCAACTGGAAGTCGAGCTACACCAAGACTGACGTCACAGTGTCGAACCCGGATGTCTTCAAAGCCGCCGGTGTCGCGTACGACACGATGGTCCTGCGCCCGCAGGTACCGAACTACAACTCCGTATCGCAGACCCTGCAGGTTGAGATTCAGAATGCCTTGCTCGGCAAGAAAACGCCGCAGCAAGCCATGGACGACGCTGTCGCGACAGCCAATGCGAACCTCGGATAAGTGACCATGTCAGTTGCCAGCGTTAAGACGGTTGAAAAGTCTGAGATGCATCCTGCCCAGTCAGGAAAGCCGGCCGGGCCGCGAAAGAGAGAGAAGCAGGGACGCCTGGCCTTCTGGCTACTCCTTCCAGCAGGGCTCGCCGTCTTCGGCGTCATCATCTACCCGATCTTCCGAACCCTGATCATTTCCTTCTTTCAGGTCAACTCGGCGCTGGCAACTGATACCCCGTTCGTGGGCGTTGACAACTACGTGCACGTGCTGGGCAGCGCCTCGTTCTGGGAGTCAATGGGACGCACCCTATACTTCACTCTCCTCTCGACCGCGCTCGAACTTGCGTTCGGCCTCATCGTTGCCGGCCTCCTGAACGCGAAACTGAGGGCCCGCTGGTTGTTCCGAGCCGTCGTCGTTATCCCGTGGGCCATCCCCACGATCGTCAACGCGGCCATGTGGAAGGGGATCTTCAGCGCCCAATACGGAGCACTGAACGCCCTGCTGACTCAACTGGGGATCATCAAGGAATACCAGGCCTGGCTTGGCGATCCGACCACGGCACTGAACATGGTGGTCCTGGCGGATGTATGGAAGACGACTCCGCTCGTCGCATTCTTCCTCCTCGCCGGACTCACCTCCATCCCTGCCGAATTGTACGAGGCTGCCAAGCTCGACCGGGCACGCTGGCCGCGCATTTTCCGTTCGGTCGTCCTGCCCATGCTCGTCCCGTCGATCTCGATCGTGCTCGTACTTCGCACGGTCGAAGCCTTCAAGGTCTTCGACATCATCTACGCCATGACGCGCGGCGGCCCCGTCAACGGAACCCAGACTGTCGCCTACTACGCTTACACCACGGCGTTCTCCGACCAGAATTTCGGCGTCGGTTCCGCCCTCTCCTACATCATCGTCGTCGTCATCCTCGCCCTGAGCGCAATCTATCTCCGACTGCTCCGCAGGTCAGAAATGAGTCTCCTGTGAGGCGATCCACCCGGAACTCCATCCTCGTCCATCTGGCAGCGGGCGTCGTTTCGACCCTGATTCTCGCGCCATTCGCATGGATGCTCATGGCGAGCGTCACCCCGCAGCGAGTCCTGATCACCACGCCGCTGCGCTGGATCCCCGACACATTCGACTTCAGTCGATACGGTCAGATCTTTAACGGTGGCGCGGACAGCGTGGGCGCCACGTTCCGTGCGGCGATGATGAATTCTGCTGTCGTGGCGGTCGGAACGGTCAGCATCTCCATGGTCGTCGGGATCCTGGGCGCGTACGCGTTTGCCCGGCTGCGGTTCCGATTCCGCCGAGCGACACTGATGATCTTCCTGGCGACCTATATGCTCCCGCAGATCGCCCTGCTGATCCCCCTCTACCTAATCCTGAATTCGCTCGGGCTGCTCGATACGACCACCGGGCTCATCCTCGTGGACTGCGCACTCGTCATTCCGTTCGTGCTCTGGATCCTCAGCAACTACTTCATGACCATCCCGGACGAACTCGAAGAGGCCGCACGCATCGACGGGACCACACGGCTGGGCGCTCTCTTCTGGGTCGTGCTCCCGGCGGCCCGGCCGGGGATTTTTGCGGCGATCATGTTCTCTTTCCTGCTGGCGTGGGACGAGTTCATGTATGCGCTCATTTTCACGTCGTCCGATGCCGCCAAGACTCTGCCTGTGGCCATCAGCGAGTTCGCCGGCCGCTACACCACCGACTTCGGACTCGTCGCGGCGGGCGGAATCCTGGCAGCATTACCGCCTCTCATCGTTGCCATCATCTTCCAGCGATATGTCGTCAGCGGCATGGCCGCTGGAGCAGTCAAGGGATAGGAAATCAAATGTCAAACAATGCATGCTTCGTTGACGCAATGCGCGCCCAACCGAAGCACCTCGCGCTCGCACACGCCACAGTCACCAAAGACCTCGACCGGGCAACGCTCCCCATCTGGAGACAGGGCGAGACCGTCGCGGTCGTTGCCATGGGTGCCTCAAGCCACTCGGGAACTGTCCTTGTCGCCGTACTTGCAGCGGCTGGATTCCGGGCGGTCAACCTCACCGCCTCGGATCTCATGCTCGCCGCAGAGGGATTCCAGCCAGCCAACCACTATGTGATTGTCTCCGAATCCGGGCGCAGCCCAGAGACCATCGAGGCCGCACGCAGGTTGACGGTCGGGCGACGAATTGGCATCAGCAACTTCCCGGACGCGCAGATCAGCGAAGTGTTGGACGTGCCTCTCGGCCTTGGCGGTTTCAATGACTCTCCCGTCTATACGAGCGGTTACACGGCCACCCTCCTCGCTTACGCGCTACTTCTGGACCGTGTCGGGATCGTGCCTGCCGGCCCCGAGATTGCACGGATTCCCGCAATCGTGGGGAACGCGCTGAATACATACGATGCGATTGCGTCAACGGTCGGTCGGCTCGTCGCCACGGCTTCGATGGTCGACGTGGTTGGACAGGGAATCTCCTTTGCCTCGGCCGCGCAAACGGCGCTGATGATCCGTGAGGGACTGCGCAGCCCCAGCGCCAGCTACGACACGTTCCAGTACCTGCACGGACCGATGGAATCCGCCTCCGAAGGAACCGTCGTGATCGTCTTTGGCGATGGCCGTGAACTCAGCATCCCCGACTCGATTCTGGACGCGGGAGTGAAGGTCGTCCTCGTAACAACCGCGCCTGACGGTGCCATCCCCTCGGCGCGCCACGCCAATCTGACAGTCGTCCGGCTCGATACCGAAATGCGCGGTTTTGTCCGGCCGATTGTCGAGGCAGTGTTTGCCCAACTCGTTCTCGCTCACGCCATCGAGCACAAACCCTTCCCGATTGAGCAATTCATCTATGAACAGCACGACACCAAGATGCGGGAAACCCAGGTCAACTAGACGAGGCACCTGCCGCGCCACTGCAGCGAATGCGGCGCGTGTTCTCGCCACCACGCCGCATAGGCATAAGAAACGTGATCCCGAGAAGATCTCGGCGACGCCGATGGCGCTGCCCCGATTGGAGTTCCCTGTTGGCTGAAGTAATAATTGTGAAAAATGAATCCGCGGCGGGCGAACTCGTAGCACGGTCAATTCGTGCCTTGATCGTTGGCAAACTTGACGCGGTCCTTGGATTGGCTACCGGTTCAACGCCATCACCCATTTACCGAGCACTCGCTCGGTCTTTTATGGAAAGGCCGATCGACGTGTCACGAGTAAGAGGATTCGCTCTCGACGAGTATGTCGGTATGCCCGCTGAACATCCGCAAAGCTACCGGGCCGTCATCACCCGCGAGGTTGTGGAACCGCTCGGCCTGACCCCGGGGAATATCCACGTGCCAAACGGTGACCTGTCCACCATCCAAACCGCCGGACTCGATTACGAACACGCGATCGTGGAAGCCGGGGGAGTCGACGTCCAGATTCTCGGCATCGGTCGGACAGGGCACCTGGGCTTCAACGAACCAGGCTCCTCCTTCGCCTCCACCACGCGAGTCAAGACGCTGACGGAGGCGACACGAGCCGACAACGCCAGGTTCTTCGACTCGCCGGCTGACGTGCCCGTACAGTGCATCACCCAGGGTCTGGGCACGATATTGCGTGCCCGCCACCTCATCCTCCTGGCCCTCGGACAGACCAAAGCCGACGCAATCGCCGCCGCGGTCGAAGGGCCGATTACGGCCAGCCAACCAGGCTCCGCAATCCAATTCCACGCCCACGTCACCGTAATCGTGGACGAGGCGGCCGCGAGCAAACTCACCAATCTGCATTACTACAAGCATTCTTGGGCAAATAAGCCAGCCTGGCAAGAAATGTAATACTTCGCTCCTTCCGCGAACGTGACCATGTCGAGGACCTGCTGAATTACGGCCCCTGCCCTCGACCATGTCGTCGCTCACAACCGGCGAAAAGAGTTATATGAAAAGGGCTTTCTATTTAGGTACCCTGGTTTTGTGGGAACGTGACGTGGATTAGCGGTTGGCAAGCCTGGCGTTGGTCGGGATTTTCCACGGTCTTATGCCCAGATGCGGGCATGGTTCGATGAGGACTGGAAGTGCCTGGACTACCTCGACTGGCTGCGCTGGCCCGATGGATTCGTGTGTCCACACTGTTCGAGCATGACCGGATGGCGGCTGGCTGACTTTCGGTGGAAGTGCGGTGGCTGTGACCGGAAGGTATCCGTGACGGCGGGCACGATCTTCGACAAGACTCGCACCCGCTGACAGTTTGGTTCGCTGTCGCGTGGAGGAGGATGGTCGGAGACAAGATCGGGGTATCTACCATCCAGGTGCAGTGCAGCGGGAAATGAAGTTGGGCTCGATCCAGACGGCCTGGATGATGCTCCACCGCTACCGCACAGTCATGGTCCGTCCTGGACGCGACCGGCTGCGGGGCGACGTCGAGGTCGACGAGACAATTCTTGGCGGTTTCGAACCGGGAATGCGCGGCCGCGGATCAGCGCGGAAGCTGCTGATTGCCGGTGCCGTGGAGCAAAATCCCGGGCGTTTTGGTCGCGTTCGACTCGGTATCATTCCCAACGCCAGCACCGTCAGCCTCGCCGGTTTCCTGGATGCCAACGTCGAGCCGGGCAGCCACGTGGTCACCGATGGGTGGTCGGCCTACCCAGCCGCCACCCGCGGGCGCTATGAACACACGCCGTTGACCGTGTCAGGCTCCGGCCGGCAGGCTCATGAGGTGCTCCCGGGCGTCCACCGGGTGTTCTCCCTTGTCAAGCGCTGGCCGATGGGTGTGACCCAAGGCTCGGTCACTCCCGAACACATGCAGGCATACCTCGACGAGTGGGTATTCAGATTCAACCGACGGAACGCGAAGAGCCGCGGACTGCTGTTCCACACGCTGTTACAGCAAGCGGTCGAGGGCCAGCCAGTCACCTACCGTTCGATGCGAAAGACGGGGCGGGGGCGCCCGGGGCCCGTGCCCGTCCAAGGCGTGCGTCACAACCCGCCCAGCCTCGATGTCGGACACCCCGACCTCCCCTGGCGGCAGGACAAACCAGCCCAGATCCCCGCAAACCAGGGTACCTAAATAGAAAGACCTTTATATGAAATAGCTGAGTTTCGCTATTCCGGCCGCGCGGCGTTCCAAATATTCGAGAAGGACACATGCGCTATCGCACTCTTGGAAACATTGGAGCCGTCGTTTCGAGGTACGCTCTCGGAACGTTGACCTTCGGCGATGAAGCCGACGAAGCGACATCGCACGCTCTCCTCGATGACTACGTCGCGGCCGGCGGCAATCTTGTCGACACAGCCGACGTGTACAGCAAGGGCGTCTCGGAGGAGATCATTGGGCGATGGCTCGCAGCCCATCCCACGGAAAACGAGCAGGTGGTGATTGCCACGAAGGGGCGCTTCTCGATGGGCGATGGTCCCAACGACCTCGGCACGTCCCGACGCCATCTCGGCCGCGCGCTCGACGCGTCGCTACGGCGGCTGGGCGTGGAGCAGATTGACCTGTATCAGGTGCACGCCTGGGACGCCATAACTCCTCTTGAGAAAACGTTGCGATTCCTCGATGACGCCGTGCGTAGCGGTAAAATCGTCTACTACGGGTTTTAGAACTTTCTTGGTTGGCAGTTGACCAAGGCCGTGCATATTGCATACGCGCATGGTTTCACTGCGCCTGTGACGCTGCAGCCACAGTACAGCCTGCTTGCGCGGGAGATCGAGTTTGAGATTGTGCCGGCCGCGCTGGATGCGAACATCGGTTTGCTGCCATGGTCGCCGCTTGGGGGCGGTTGGCTCAGCGGCAAGTACCGACGCGACACCGGCCCGACGGGTGCCACCCGGTTGGGTGAGAATCCGCAACGCGGGATGGAAGCGTGGACGCCTCACAACCGACAGGAGCGCACCTGGCGGATCCTCGACGCAGTCGGGGAGATTGCGAAGGCCAAGGGAGTCAACCAAGCGCAGGTGTCACTCGCGTGGCTGGAGGCGCAGCCTGCCGCCACTTCGAGGTCGTTCGTAACGTGGATGCCGAGACTTGACGCCGTAGACCAGGCCACCGAAAACAAGTGGATGGGGCAGTCATGATCGAAAACTATGACAACGTCGACGTGTTCGTCGGTGTTGACATCGGCAAAGGCGAACACCATGCGGCCGCCCTCGACCGGGCCGGCAAGGTCCTCTTCGACAAGGCATTACCGAACGACGAAGGCAAGATGCGCACGGTGCTGCAGAACCTGAAACAGTCCGGCACCGTGCTCGTCATCGTCGATCAGTCAGCCACGATCGGCACCCTGCCGATCGCCGTCGCCCAAGCCGAAGGAGTCCTCGTCGGCTACTTGCCAGGCCTGGCGATGCGGCGCATCGCCGACCTCCACGCCGGGGAAGCGAAGACCGACGCCCGCGACGCCGCGATCATCGCCCAAGCCGCCCGGACGCTGCCTCACGCGTTGCGGTCGATCCAGCTGGCCGATGAATCGATCGCAGAGCTGTCGATGCTGTGCGGCTTCGACGATGACATCCTCGGCCAGATGACCGCGACCAGTAATCGGATCCGCGGTCTGCTCACGCAGATCCACCCAGCGTTGGAGCGGGCCTGGGCCTGCATCTGGACCACCCGGCGATGCTGGATCTGCTCCAGCATTACCCTTCACCGGCGGCGATGAAAACAGCGGGAACCACTCGGATGGCCACCCGGCTGCCGAAGCTGGCGCCGCGAATGGGACGCCGTCTGGCGGAGGAAATCACCCAAGCACTGGGCGAACAGACCGTCGTAGTCGTCGGCACCAACGCCGCCGCAACCGTCCTACCGCGCTTGGCCGAACACCTCGCCGCCTACGCCGGCCTCGCACCAGTGACCAGACGGTCCGGATCATCAATCCGCGGCGAACACCCCTCGCGACGGGGAAACAAGACCCTCAAACGCGCCCTGTTCCTCTCCGCCTTCGCGGCCCTGCGAGACCCCGTTTCCAGAACCTACTACGACCGGAAAATCGCCCAAGGGAAACGCCACAATCAAGCCCTCATCGCCTGCGCCCGACGGCGGTGTGATGTTCTATTTGCGATGCTGCGCGACGGCACCCTTTACGAAACCGAACACCAACTCGCCGCTTGACAAAAACATAGGGGCACCCCCTCCCGGCTCATGATCGACTGGGGGCAAGAACCATGCCAGGCCTGACAGACCAACACCCTCACACAATTGCACGATCAAGGGCTATGAAGAAAGTAACGGGGTGTGAGCTGCACGGGCGGCGGACGCGGCAGCATGCTCGATGAGGACCTCGCCGGGGACCTGATGGCCGAACGACGCTGTTGGGCTTCGACATGGCGCGCCGGATCCGTCGTACCTCCTACTGCGCGGCAATAGCGGCACGCCTCGAGGCCGAGCTTGCGGCCACGAACGCCACCGCGGCCGACGAGCACGCTGCCGAGGCGAACCCGGGAGACACTCGTTACGGGTTGAGCGGATGCGTTGCGATGATCAGAATCGCCACCCACTGACAAAGGAACGCGACCACGGTGAGGCTGTGAAAGATCTCGTGGAACCCGAATACCCCGGGCACAGGGTTCGGTTTTTTCAGGCCATAGATGACGGCGCCCACCGAGTAGCAGAGGCCGCCGATCAGGATGAGCGTCATCATCGCGGCGTTTGCCTGGAAGAAGTCGACGATGAACATGAGCGAGCCCCAGCCGAGCGCGAGGTAGAGCGGCACGTACAGCCAGCGTGGGGCGGTGATCCAGAACACCCGGAACGCGATTCCTAGAATCGCGCCGCCCCAGATCAGGGACAGCAGCAGAAGTGATTTGGCCGGGGGCAGGGCCAGCACCGTGATCGGAGTGTATGAGCCCGCGATCAGTAAGAAGATGTTCGCGTGGTCGATGCGCTTGAGGATCAGCCTCGTGCGCGGCTTCCAATCGAAGCGGTGGTACAACGCAGAATTGCCGAACAGGAGCAGTGAGCTGAGCACGAAAACGAAGGAGCTCCACTGAGCCGCGGGGCCGTTGGCGACGGTAAGGAGCACGATGCCCGCCACGATTGTTACCGGAAACATGGCGGCATGAATCCAGCCCCGCCATGTGGGCTTGAGGTCTTCGGGTCGGGGAACCTCGGCTTCAAGCAGCGGAAGGTTTGGGATGTCTCGCCCTGTGGTGTCCTGGCTGGTGGTTTCGTCCTCGATGAAATCGTGCCCAGTGTTCTCTGCGGCCATGCAGCCAGAATACGGCAGGGCACATGCCGGAAGTGGCACGGGTCGCCGGAGTGAATTCGCGGACGTGTGTGCAGAACTGACGATCCGTTGGATGCGCGGCATCCTTTATCGGGTGTACCAGGCTACAGCGCGGCTTGGCGCCCGAAACCCTGCCGACCACGTGGCGATGATCATCGACAGAAACCGTTCCTGAGACAGGCAGCAACTTTGACCGGGATGCCGGGATGCTGGGGGGTCCGCCAACCTTGATCAGGAACTTACCCTGGATGCACCGATCGGGCTGGGGATCTAGCGGCGCGTCAAACCGAGAATGCCTGTCTTGTCAGGTGAAATTGTATTTCCCACAGTGCAAATCATTCCGAGAAGAGAGGCGTCTCGTAGATGCAAGTTTCCCACAGCGTGCGGGCTGTCTCCGCGTCATTTGACGACCCGAATCGCGGGTCTGGTCCCGGTCTTGGAACTCGCCGAGAAAGCGGGTTTGAACCGTTTGGTAGACCGGTGGTTGGGCGGTCCGACGGACAAGGGCACCAATGCCGGGTTAAAGGTCGAGTCTCTCGTGGGCGGTATGGTCGCCGGCGCTGCTTCCATCGATGACATGGCGGTGCTGCGTCATGGCGGCAGGCGGAAGGTCGTCAACTCCTGTTACGCACCCTCCACTCTGGGCTCGTTCCTATGGGTATTATTTCGGCCATGTTCGTCAGCTTGATGCGGTCGTGTCTTGGTTCCTCCAAGGCCTCGCCACGGCGGCTCCGCTACTCGTGAAGGAGAGCGACGCTGCCGGCTACGTATTCCTCGATGTTGATGCCACCATCATCGAAGTCCACGGTCATCAGAAACAAGGCTCTGGCTATGGATACTCCGGGGTTCGGGGAACCAACGCTTTCCTCTCGACGGTGAAGGCGGACGCTTCCGCGCCGATCATCGTCGGGCAGCGTTTACGGCCAGGCGCGTGCGGGTCGCCGCGTGGCGCCACCCGAATGGTGTGACGCCCCCGCGACCATCAAACGCCTCACAGGCATGGCCTCGGCCGCGTCCTGCTCCGCGCCGATTCCGCGTTCTACGGTTACGCCACGATGAGCGCAGCGATCAATTCGGGCGCGGCCGTGTCGGTCACGGCGCGGATGGATCCGGCCGTGAAACGCGCGATCGCGGCCATTCCCGATAACGCTTGGGAGGCTATCGAATACACCGACGCCATCTACGACGAGGTCACGAAAACCTGGATTAGCACGGCCGAAATCGCTGAGATACCGTTCACCGCGTTCACGTCCTGGAAGCAAAGCGAGCGCATCACTGGCCGTCTCGTGGTGCGCCGTATCCCGGAGCTAAATAAGAAAGACCTCGAGGACCCCACCCTCTACGACTTTATTCGGGGCGGTCCCGGTGCCTTACACAAGGTTGACAGAGAGGGGATTTGCTCTGAGCTACTGGCCTCAACTCACCCTGACACGTAGAGCCTGGCTATGACGAGCGTGACGGCTCGATTCCTGCCTGTCTTGAGAATCTTTAGATTTTCAAGACACATTGATGTGGCGCTACCGGACGACAGATGTCGAACCGGGCAGCCCCACTGTTCCGCTCGCACGTGTCTGTCCGGTCGGGCGGCGGTGTGGTGGCGCACCCTGGGTGGCGGGCCGGTGGCGGTGCGTTCCAGTGCCATCGCCGAGGACCTTCGCGGCACAATGCGAGAGATGTGGTTTTGTGAGCGAGGCTCCCAAACTTTCATGCAGTCCCTACGGATTTGATGAGAACTCTCCGCTACAGGGAGCTTCGGGGGTACCGTTACTTTCAACCATGAGAGGTATCGCAACTTGTCGGGCGGGATGTAGATCAGGTCTGGCAAATCGGTCTCGAAAAGGAGATTTTGTGTCAAATCGCACCCCAGAACGCGCAGTTGAAGAACTTGAAGTTCGCGTGATTTCAGACCATGAGTGGCGGGTGGGCGACTTGCAGACCGATGAGCAGTCGCCCGAGAAGGTGCTCGGTTATATCGAGCAACGCGGCGCGGCATTCGAAGTTCTCAATATGGCGGCGCCACATCGTCACTTTATGTTTGACCGTCTGGAATCTGCGATCGCGTCGTTCGCTACGGTCAGGTCTTTCTGAGCAGCGGCGCCTATCCCTACGTGTCAGGGTGACGCCGGACGGGGTTGCGTCCCACGGAGTGGCGAAATCTCCGCAGTTGGGCCGGGTGTTGGGGGAGTGAAGCAAAACGCCTTTCGGGCTTCCCGCCGACCCGAGTGGGGGCCGTCGGGAGGTTTCACTAGTAGTACTTGGTGCCCAGGCGATTGAGGGCGATATCAGTTCTCCCGCATATCGGGGAAGAGTCCTTCCGGTGGGGCCGTGTATGGCAGTGGCTCGCCCGCTTTGTTCGAGTCCTCCGACTTCGCGAATGGGCCTTCGGTACTCATCAGGATCGGCATATGG
Source organism: Cryobacterium fucosi (assembly GCF_004403515.1). Lineage (GTDB taxonomy): Bacteria > Actinomycetota > Actinomycetes > Actinomycetales > Microbacteriaceae > Cryobacterium > Cryobacterium fucosi. The sequence goes on from NZ_SOHH01000025.1 coordinate 43,418, forward strand.
TGATCGGCGTGCTCGATCCACCAGACACTGGAGCCGGTTGCGGCGTCGAGCCTTAGATGCTCCCACGCGCGCCAGAGCGCGTCGATACGGGCCAGTGCTTCCGGATAATTCCACCAGTCGGCCGCCCACCGGAAACTTGCGTTACCGGGCCCGACGCGACGGGCATACATGTGGATGAGGCGTTCACGCACGAACTCGTCGGACGAGCCGTAGAACAACTGATTGTTCAAAGGAAGAAAAGTACGATTTCTCGGTGAGTTGACCCAGGTTGGTCACCTCGAAACAGTCGGCGACTTGCCGAATGAAACCGAGGAATAGCCGCAGGATCCCCCTCCTTGAGCAGGCGATTGCACACCCGCCACTCGGTGGCGGACAGCTCGGTTGCTCCCACGTCGTAACACGTCGTTTCATCGTTACCAACGTCGTTCATGGCACCCCCGGCCGCACAATGAAAGTGGCACTGAAATCCAGCACACATCAGCGGGGAGAGGCTGTCAACGGGCGAGCCGTGACCTGCGTCACGTGAATACCGTGGGTCGCGTCCCGCGGAGTGGATGCTCCCATAATAGCGAGCGATTTTTTTGTGTCGGATTGGGTTGTGGGGTTAGGCCGATGAACTTCCGCTGGTAGGGCAGATTGGGACCAGCGCGTTGTCCTATCTCGAGTCGGCGTAGGCGCTGGTAGGGGACGTCGAGCTGTTTAGCCGCCTCGGTGAGGACGACGCCAACGGTGTGGCGGTGTTGCCGGAGCCGGGGTCCACTGGGCAGCGCGGTCGCGGGGTGGGCGAGTAACACGAACATTTCGTTGGCGACGTGGCGTTTGAGCCAGCGGACGATGTCGCGGTCGAAGAGGCCTTCGGCGGTGCGCCGGTCGATGTAGGCCATGGTTCGGGGATCCATGTGTCGTTTGCGTAGCAGCACGATGCGGTGCAAGGAGGCGTTGGCTTGCCGGTCACCACCGCGCGAGAGGCGAAAGCGCTGCCGTGTTCTGGAGGATACCGGTATGGGTGCGACACCGCAGAGGGCCGCGAACGGAGCCGTGGTGGTGCTGCGATCTGGATTATCGCCGGCAGTGGCGAGCAGGTTCGCGGCAACAAACGGATGCCGCCGCCCGCGTGGGCGACCGGCGGCATCCGTCGGGGGTGGCCTGGCCTAGATCGCGGCGGGTGTTGCCGTCTTGGCGCCGACCTGCACGGTCAGCGCCTTGAGCACGTCCGCCGGGGTCGCGGCCGACTGGAGGGCGGTCCGGAATGCGGGCTTCATCAGGGCGCGGGACAGTTGGGCGAGCACCGTGAGGTGCTCGGTTCCGGCCGCCGCCTCCGGAACGGCGATCATGAAGATCAGCGTGGCCGTGGAGCCGTCGACCGAGTTCCAGTCGATGCCTTGCGTGCTGCGGGCGAAGGCGAGGACCGGGGCGGTCACTCCGTCCGACTTGGCGTGGGGGATTGCGATGCCGTCGCCGATGCCCGTTGAGCCGTGCTCCTCGCGGGCGAGGGCGGCCTGGGTCACCAGGGTCTCGTCGGTGACGCGGCCGGTCGCGCTCATCAGGCCGGCGAGAGTGCGGATCATCGCGTCCCGATCGGTCTCGTCAACGTCGAGCACGATCGTGCGTTCGTCGATGTAGTCGAGCACTGTCTTCTTCGCCGGGGGCACGAGCGTCGAAGCGGACTCGACTCCTGCCGGGCCGGCAGCGCTGCCCGGGCCGGAACCACCGGCATCCGCGGCCGCCGGGCCGGTGGGAGCGGAGACGGGACCGGACGCATCCGCGTCCGACGCCGCAGCCCGGTGGGCCGACGTGCGCGCGGAAATGCCGAGCAGCAACACCGACACGAGGGCGGTGACTACGGCGCCGGTGAGCATGGCCGCGAAGTACATCGGCACCCCGGAGACCGCGCCGAAGACGGCGACGATCGGGCCGCCGTGCGGCACGGAGTCGGTGACCCCGAACAGGGCGGCGATGCCGCCGGCCACGGCACCACCGATCATGTTCGCTGGGATGACCTGCAACGGCTTGGCCGCGGCGAGCGGGATGGCACCCTCGGTGATGCCGAAGAACCCCATGAACAGGGCGGCGATGCCGGCCTCACGCTCGGGCTTGGAGAAGTAGCGGCCGCGGATCAGCGTGGCTAGGCCCATCCCGAGCGGGGGGACGGCGATCGCGGCGGCGACCATGCCCATCGGGGCCGGGTTCCCGGCGGCGATGAGGGCTCCACCGAAGAGGAACGCCGTCTTATTGATCGGACCGCCCATGTCGAAGGCGACCATGGCGCCGAGGATCAGTCCGAGCACGACCACACTGCCGCCCTGCAGGCCGGTGAGGAACGTGGTCATGGTGGAGAAGACCCAGCTGATCGGCTGGCCGAGGGCGAGCACGAAGGCGCCGCCTACGATCACCGTGGTGAGCACGGGGATCACGAGGATCGGCATGATCGGCTTGATGAAGCGGTGCACGGGGATCTTCTTGATGCCGAGGGCGACGAAGCCGACCAGGAAACCGGTGATGATGCCGCCGATGAAACCGGCGCCGGATTCGGAGTTGTAGAAGGCCCCGGTCGTGGCGATCCAGCCACAGATCATGCCCGGTGCGAGCCCGGGCCGGTCGGCGATCGCGTAGGCGATGAACCCGGACAGGATCGGCACCATCAGGGTGAAGCCCAGCACGCCGATCTGGTTGATCGTCAGCCAGAAGCTGCCCTCCGGGATGACGAGCCCCTTCGGGGTGGCCTCGCCGCCGAGGGAGAGCGAGATCGCGATCAGCAGCCCGCCGACCACCACGAACGGGATCATGTACGACACGCCGTTCATCAGGGCGCGGTACAGGTTGCCCCCGAAGTCGGCCTTGCCGGCGCTCGGGGCTGCGGCGCCCCGGCCGTTGTCGTCGCCGGCGGTGTCGGCGGTGGAGGGCTCGGCGGCGAGGGCGTCACGGATCAGTGCGGCGGGGTGGTGGATGCCGTCGGCAACCTTGGCCGAGACGATCCGCTTGCCCGCGAAGCGCGAACGGTCGATCTTGGTGTCGGCCGCGATCACGATGGCGTCCGCACGATCGATGTCATCCTGGCTGAAGGTGCCTTCCACGCCGACCGAGCCGTGCGTCTCGACCTTCATCTCGTAGCCGAGCTCCGCTGCCGCGCTCTCGAGCTTCTCGGCCGCCATGTAGGTGTGCGCGATACCGGTGGGGCAGGCCGTGATCCCCAGGATCAACAGTCTCGGTGGGGCCGACTTCGCATCGGCGAAAAGTTCGGGCATGAGTGTGAAGTCCTTCCGGGGCGAGGCCGACCGGAATCTCCGCGAACACCACAGCCCAATTTCATAAGCTTAGCTAAGCTTATCATCTCCCCCGAAAGAGGGAACGTGCCTCAGCCTAAGTCTCAATACCGTTTAGTTAAAAGTTTGAGTGGTGATTTCTGGCTCGTGGAGGGGTTGTGGCCAGTGCGCGTGGTGGAAGCGTTTGGCGGGCCATTTTGAGATCTTGCGTTTGATGACGCGAGGGTTTGATCGCCGTCGTCGTGCCGGGTTTAGTCGTCGGATCAGGGCGAGGATGGCGTGGCGCCAGACCGCTTTGGCGTGGTCAGGGTGTGGAGGGGGAAAAAGCGCCCTGAGCAAACAGAGCGGCGGGCGATGCGGAGTGCGGCAACGAAAGCGACCCGGTCAGGGTCGCCGCGAGCGTGTTGGGCGGCCTCAACCATGAGCGTGCGGATCGCGTAGTGGCAGCACAGGTGGCCCCAGATTTCCTGCTTGACCAAGTCGGGAGATTTAGACCGCATCACCATGCGCTGGCCGCGTTGGTGAGTTTTCAACTCGTCAAACACGGACTCAATCTCCCACCGTTCGGAGTACACGGTCGCGAGTTCTTCCGCGGAGGCCTCGGCCGGATCAAGGATCGTGGTCAGCAGCCGGTAGGCGTCAGGGTTGTCACGTCCGTCCTCGATCGTGTAGTCCACGACCCGCACGGTCAACGGTGGTGTCGATTGCCGCCCAGGACCCGAGGTCGGGATGATCGTCGCCAACCAGGACCCGTCAGCGAGAGTCTCCTGATACCGGGGGCGGAGGTTCGTCTTGACCCGCCAAAGCAGGTCAGCGCCCGTCGCTGCCGCCTGAGCCCACAACCGGAAGCCGTAGAAGCCGCGGTCGGCGAGGACCAACATGCCCGGTTCGAAGCGCCCCGCGAGCTCACGGGAGAGTTCAATTTCCGACGTCGTGCACGGGCCCATCACCGCGTCCAGAACGGCATGCGTTCCGCACTCCGCCAACGCCACCAGGCGTGCCTGCGGGAAAGCTGATTGCTCCCCACGACTCACAGGCGGGCGGCCAAAGAACTCCGCATTCACCACGCTGTCCGCCAGATCCAAGATTGTTCCGTCAATGGACATCAAACGCCGCCCCGCCAACCAGGAACCCGGCGTGTCAGGCCCTGCCAACGGCCGCGCGACGCGGGCAAACAGGTCCCGCACCGGCTCAAACCCCAGCCGCCGACGCGCCTGAAAAATGGCCGACTTCGACGGCGGCACGTACGCCTCGGACCAGCCCGAGGACCAGGACAAACCATCCGTCAGCTGAGCAAACACATCCTCGTACGACGCTTCGGCATACAAACCCATCCCGATCGAGAAATACGCCATCACCCGCGCCGGCAACGCCCGGTTCCGCCGCTCCGTCCGACCCGCCGCCTGTACCACCTCGTCGATGACATCCGCAGGAAACACCCGGGTCAACAAACCCACCGACACCAAATCCGACAACCGACGGTCAGAGACCGGTTTCACCCACCCTGTACGCGCCATAACCACAACGTAACACGAGAGTGCTTAACTGAACGGTATTGACGCTAAGCTCAATACCGTTCAGTTCGAGTGAACCTCGATCTTCGCGCATCCGCCATTGCCTCGAATTTCCAGACGATGAGTTGCGGCAATATGGCTTAACTGAACGGCATTGGGTCTAATGCGCACAGGTATGACACCTGGTAGGTATCGACCTCCCCCGGAGGGCGCCATTGGCGAGAGCACTGGAAATGTAGCGAAGTGGACGAACGACATGTTCATTGTTCCCTCCTGCTGGTCGAAAATCCACGTCGCGGTCCAGGCCGCTAAAACCGCTGGCAAGACCGCGTTGCCAGGCCGGCGGTTGACGGCCTACCGGTGCCCGGTCGTCCCTGGCCGTACGCTCTTACCTGTCAACCGCACGCACACACAACCGCGCCGGGCTCGACGTGCTCCGCGACTTCTACGCGTAGCTGGGAGTGTCATGAAGGCGGGGGTGGGAGTCTCAGGACACGCCGTTAGGATGGAACTGCACCGCACACGGACCTTTAGGGGCTGCTGAATCACCCTGCCTATGCACAAGGAGACGCTGTCATGGAATGGCTCATCCCGATCCTCATCGTTGTTGTACTCGTCACCATCGTGGGGATTTACCTGTGGGCGACCTACAACTCCCTTGTGACCCTCAATCTTCACTGTGACGAGGCATGGAGCGACATCACGGTGCAGCTGAAGCGGCGAGCGGATCTCATCCCCAACCTGATCGAGGCGGTCAAGGGCTACGCGGCACACGAGAAGAGTGTCTTCGAGAACGTCACGAAGGCGCGCGCCGAGACTCTGAGCGCACAGGGACCGACCGACGCATCCGTTGCGGAGAACCAGATGCAGACCGCGCTGAAGAGCATCTTCGCCGTCGCCGAGGCCTACCCCCAGTTGCAGGCCAGCCAGAATTACCAGCAGCTGCAGGTCGAGCTCGTCAACACCGAGGACAAGATCCAGGCTTCGCGTCGCTTCTACAACGGTGGTGTTCGCGAGATGATCAGCAAGATCAAGGTGTTCCCGAACAACATCTTTGCCCGCAATCTCGGTTTCACCGAACGTGACTTCTTCGAGGTCTCCGACTCCGCAGCCATTGCGGAGCCGCCGCGCGTGCAGTTCTAGTACTTTGTGGTCAGCAGCGCTGGGCCGCTAACAAAGTACTACTTGGTGACGGTGAGTTGGGTATACATTCCGGCGGCGTAGTGGCCGGAGAGGTTGCAGACCAGTTCATATCGTCCGGGCGCCAAGGTGATGGTCACCCAGCTTGAGGCACCGGGCACGACTCCCTGGCCCTCGCCTTCACCACAGCTGGTGGCTGCGTGACCGAGGCTACCTGCCTCATCGATCTTGGCGTCGCCACCGATCGGGCGACTACCGACAGTTTGAGAGTCCGAAAGCGGGAGGATAGTCATTTCATGATCTATACTGCCGCGGTTAGTCACAAGAAATGACACAGTCCCCTGCGGCACTGTGGCGCGGTCCGCGCTCAAACGCATAGTCCCGCCGTACATCATGCCATTACCCTGGCCCATCATCGGTCCACCCATATTCGTCAGGGCAACGTTGACGAGCGTCCCCGAAAGGGTCGGCGCCGTACACGAGGAGCCGGCTGGGAATCCGTAGCCGCCGGGATTCACCCCACCCCTCAGGGTACCGACCACCAGGACGGACACGCCGGTCAGGATGAGGGCAGCAACGATCCCGAGCACAACCTGCACACGGTGGGAGCCGCCTTGCCCCGGTTTCATTCCGGACGTCTGAGTGCTGCGCGGCGAGTGCTGTATTCCTCTTCGTCGATCTCACCGCGGGCGAAGCGTTCGTTCAGAATGCGCTCGGCGTCGTGGTGTGACGGGCGAAGCAGGTTACTTCCTTCGCTGGTATGTGTGCGCCGGAGCAGGAGCACGACTACCGTGACCACGCCTCCCCAGAACACCAGCATCATCAGTGCCATAGCGATCCAGGCACCGATACCCCAGTCGCCCCCGTACCATCCGTACATCATGACCTCCATCTATAACACTACTGCTGACCCTTGCTTCAGGAAAGAGCCCTGAGAAACCGGATGGACGGCCCTGTTCACCGCCGGCAACATACCACCGGGGCTTGCCACTACCAAATCGCTACTAAGAATTTGCCGAGATGTGCCGACAGCCTTCTTGATATTATCAGCAAGCAAATGATGCCCTTGACGTGCTTCACGCGCGGCGATCTGGAGCGCCACAGAGTAAAACACCGAGTCATCGCCAGACGCGTGACGACTGCGAACAATGGCAGTGATGTGTTCCCCTAAGTCCAATACCGTTCAGTTAGAGTGAACTTCGATCTTCGCGCATCCGCCATTGCCTCGAATTTCCAGACGATGAGTTGCGGCAATATGGCTTAACTGAACGGCATTGCGGCTAGACCGGCTGATCTGCGGCGCTGGCGATCGCGCCTATTCACTCCAAATAGAGTAAATACCGTTTCGGTTCCGTTCTGTGTGCTACGGTTCGTATCAGTGGTCTAACAAGGCTGCGAATCGGTCGTCGAGAAGACGACCGCACACCGTTTCGCTAACGATTAAGGAGCACCATCATGTTCAGAACCACCCCGGGGACACCCGCCCCTCACCTGCCCATCAAGACCGCAGCTCGCTACCTCGGGGTGTCCGCCACCCCGATCCGGAAGGGTCTCGCCTCCGGCGTGATCCCCAACCTGTCGTTGGCCACCGTGGAGACGCTCAGCCGCCGCGACGTCCTCCACGAAGTTGATTCAGTCACTGGCGCACCGGTACCGGTGCTGCGCCTGACGCCCTGGCAGTCGGAAACCCAGGATGACGCCGGCGCCCCGCCGCGGATGGGTATCGGCTACCAGCACTGCATGCTCGACGTCGACTTCCTCTCCTCGTGCGACCGCTGGTGGCCGACGTCGGGACGCGACCAGGTCCTGGCCGCGCAGGCCGTGCTCGTTGCAATCGGCAGCATCATCGTGGGCTGGATCGACATCGACATCAACAAGAAGATCGGCGTCGACTCCAGCGGCCGGCTGCACTACCCCGGCCACATCGTCGCTCGGCTGGATGACGTTCTGGGCCGCTCTGTGCGGTCTGTGAACACTTCCTCGCCAAACGCCGCAATCGCGCAGACGGTGATGGGCTTGCGGGTCCTCGGCGGCGGCGGCGGAAGCATCACCCGGCTGGACCCGTCTGCGGGCCTGAGCGCTGACGCTGATACTGAAGAGGGTGACGAGTAGCCCACCTCGAGCACATCTTGCCGCCTTCGGCGCAGCAGCAGCAGCTGCGTCGGGGGCGGCTTCTTTTTACTCGACCGGCCCGGCGGCGCTGAGCGCCGCGATTTCTGCTCGCACCTTGTCGATGTTCTTCTGGAACGAGGGCATCCAGCGTGTGAGCGCTGGCAAGTCGTCCGATTATACGACCAGCGTGAAGCCAGCCTTCTTCTTGTTCTTTCCGACGTTCAGCAACTCGGGTCGGACGACGAACGGAATCTCCAACGTTTCGAAATGCGCGCTGAGCTCCGGGACGCCCGCACCCCACTCCGTCGAGGCGCGCTGATCGCGCCAGATGCAGAAATCGCCGGTGGGATCGAACCACTTTCGCGAAGGTAGTCGTGCCGGTGAGCTGGACCAGATGCTGATCGTCACCGGTCGATATGGACACAGAGGCGTGAATCGGCACTTGTCGATTCTCGGCAAAGCGGCCACCGCTTGGCTGCCTGCTTGCTGTCGCAGCAGTGTCATTCTGGCTTCTGAAGAGCCGTTTTAGGAAACCCATGGCATGGTCCTCGCTGGCCTGCCACTACCGAGAGGGCCTCGGCCTTAGAAGGCTAGAGAACACGAAAAGCGCCCACTCGGGGCGCCCTTCGCTCTCGTTCGCTCAAGGTAGCCAGCGAGGTCACCACGACCCCAGCACCCGCCGTCCAGATTGTCTCGAGCATACACTGCAGGTACGTTCTGTGCGATGAGCTATTAATTTGAGTTGCCTTGTGCCGACCATTCATTCTGGTCTCCTTCCGAAGAGCCCTACCGGGCCGTTCTTTGAGAAGACGAACGAATGCCAACGTCATGACGAACGCCAAGCCACCTGTTACGGTCCAAAAATCGAATCTGGACTCGCTGACACCTTCAACGAACGAGGTCTTCAGTGTGCAGCCGCATCGATTGCGAGCACAAGTCCCCGAAAGAGGGCACAGGACGGTGGCACGAATCACGACCCAAACGGCACACCTTTGCAGGACCGCGCGGCCAGTTGCACGGACTCATAGGGTTGCAGCATGACGGTCTCAGCGTTCCAGTAGATCCCCGAACGCCACCTCGGAGTGGCAGCGACGCTCGCTCATGACGACGAGCTGATCGAGCAGGTGGGCGAGCTGCTCCTCGGGTACCTCGCGCAGGAGGGCGGCGGCGTCAGCATCAAGGAGATCCCAAAGGGTCCGGTCAGTCAGGCCGTGATTGAGAGCGTCGCCCCGATTCCTCGCAAGGTCGCGCTGCTCGTGGCCGACGCGCTCGTCGTGCTGCGCGCGGCCCTGGAGCACACGCTGTTTGCCGAGGCCGAGTTCCTGAACGGCGGGCCGCTGGACGAGAAGCCTGCCAAGACGATCGAGATGCCCGCGCGGCTCACGCACGAGGAGTTCGCTGACTGGGTGGCGAAGCGGCCCCGCCTCGCTCCGGAGTCAATGAAGTCGGGCAGCGAGCTCCTGCGCCGAGTTGGCGGGTTGCAGCCCTTCCATCGCAACGTCAGGCCCGAACCTGCACCCATTGGCGCGGCTGACGTCCCAGACGAACCACGCGAAGCACCGGACGCCCGCGATCACGGTGGTGCGGCTAGTACTACAGTCGCGTTTATTTTAGGTTCGTCGGCGTGGTTCTTTGCTTTCGGCATGGGTCCGTGTTAATCCTTGCGGGTGGGCGATGATGTTT
>NZ_SOHH01000071.1 GCF_004403515.1 Cryobacterium fucosi
GGCGTCGACGCCGGCGCCGGCGCGGGCGGCGCGGGCGGCGCGGGCGGAATGGCAGCGGCCACGGGCGGCTCCTTTCCGGCAGGGTCTGGACTTCTCAGTTATGAACCGCTAACCTGAATTTTCGGTTAGGGATCACTAACTGTATCGGATGTCCGGCGAGCTGTCTCCTGTTGTGAAACACCGGGGGCCGCGCGGCGGGCATGCTCGAACGGGAAGCTGTCGATGGAGACACTCGCGAGTCGGATCGACCCGACCAGCCCGGCATTCGCCGAGAATGAGGCGGCCCAGCGCGCCCTCGTCGCCGACCTCAGGAACCGGCTCGCCGTCGCGGCCCTCGGCGGCCCGGAGGCTTCCCGGCAACGCCACCTCGCCCGCGGCAAGCTCCTGCCCCGTGAACGCATCGACACCCTCCTCGACCCCGGCAGCCCGTTCCTCGAGATCTCCCCGCTCGCCGCGAACGGGCTCTACCAGGACGCCAGCCCCGGCGCCGGGATCATCGCGGGGATCGGCCTCGTGCACGGCCGCCCGGTGCTCGTCATCTCCAACGACGCCACCGTCAAGGGCGGCACCTATTACCCGATGACGGTCAAGAAGCACCTCCGCGCACAGGAGATCGCCCTCGAGAACCGGCTGCCCTGCGTCTACCTCGTCGACTCCGGCGGAGCGTTCCTGCCGATGCAGGACGACGTCTTCCCCGACCGCGACCATTTCGGCCGCATCTTCTACAACCAGGCCCGGATGTCCGCGGCGAAGATCCCGCAGATCGCCTCGGTGATGGGGTCCTGCACCGCGGGCGGCGCCTACGTGCCGGCGATGAGCGACGAGACGGTCATCGTGCGCGGGCAGGGCACCATCTTCCTCGGCGGGCCGCCGCTGGTGAAGGCGGCGATCGGCGAGATCGTCACCGCGGAGGAGCTCGGCGGCGGCGAACTGCACGCGAAGACGTCCGGTGTCACCGACCACCTCGCCGAGAACGACAGGCACGCCCTGCAGATCGTGCGCGACATCGTCGGCACCCTGCCTGGCCCCCTCGCCCCGGCCTGGACCGTGCGGCCCGCCGTCGCCCCCGCGGCAGACGAGGCGGAGATCTACGGCGTCGTCCCCGTCGACGTGCAGGGCCGCTACGACGTGCACGAGGTGATCGCCCGGCTCGTCGACGGCAGCGAGTTCCACGAGTTCAAGAAGGACTACGGCACCACCCTGATCACCGGCTTCGCGCACCTTTACGGCCACCCCGTCGGCATCGTCGCCAACAACGGCGTGCTCTTCTCGGAGTCGGCGCAGAAGGGCGCCCACTTCATCGAGCTCTGCGACCAGCGCGGCATCCCGCTCGTCTTCCTGCAGAACATCTCCGGCTTCATGGTCGGGCGGGACTACGAGGCAGGCGGCATCGCCAAGCACGGCGCCAAGATGGTCACCGCGGTCGCCACCGCCCGGGTGCCCAAGCTCACCGTCGTGATCGGCGGGTCCTTCGGCGCCGGCAACTACTCCATGTGCGGCCGGGCGTACTCGCCGCGGTTCCTCTGGATGTGGCCCGGCAGCCGCATCTCGGTGATGGGCGGGCCGCAGGCGGCCGCCGTGCTCGCCACCGTCAAACGCGAGCAGCTCGAGGGCGCCGGCGAGGAATGGTCGGCGGAGGCAGAGGCCAGGTTCAAGGCGCCGATCACCGAGCAGTACGACCATCAGGGCAGCCCGTACTATTCGACGGCGAGGCTCTGGGACGACGGTGTCATCGACCCCGCCGACACCCGCACGGTGCTGGGCCTCGCCCTCGGCGTCGTCGCCGCCTCACCGCTACCCGAGACCGCCTTCGGTCTCTTCCGGATGTGACAGCGATCATGACGACCTTCGACACCGTGCTCGTGGCCAACCGCGGCGAGATCGCCTGCCGCATCATCCGCACCCTCACGAGGCTCGGCATCCGCTCGGTCGCCGTCTACAGCGACGCCGACCGCGGCGCCCGGCATGTGGCGCTGGCGGATGTCGCGGTGCGGCTCGGCCCGGCCCGGGCCCAGCTGAGCTACCTGAACTCCGATGCCATCCTTGCGGCCGCCCGCACGACCGGCGCCCAGGCGATCCACCCCGGCTACGGCTTCCTCAGCGAGAACCAGGCCTTCGCGGAGGCCTGCGCCGCCGCGGGCGTCGTCTTCATCGGGCCGGGCGTGCACGCCCTCACGGTGATGGGCGACAAGATCCGCTCGAAGAACCACGTCGCCGGCTCCGGCGTACCCGTCATCCCCGGGGTGTCCCTGCCCGGCCAGACCGACGCGCAGCTGATCGCCGCGGCGCCGGGCATCGGCTACCCGATGCTGATCAAGCCGTCGGCCGGTGGCGGCGGCAAGGGAATGCAACTCGTGGAGCGCCCTGACGACCTCGCGGCGGCACTGGTGACCGCCCGGCGGGTGGCCGCGGCCGCGTTCGGCGACGACACCCTCCTGATCGAACGCTTCGTCGTCGCCCCCCGGCACATCGAGGTGCAGGTGCTCGCCGATGCCCACGGCGGCGTCATCCACCTCGGCGAACGCGAATGCTCGCTGCAGCGCAGGCACCAGAAGGTGATCGAGGAGGCGCCGTCGCCGCTCCTGGACGACGCCACCCGGGCCCGGATCGGCGAGGCCGCCTGCGCGGCCGCCCGCAGCGTGGACTACACCGGCGCCGGCACGGTCGAATTCCTCGTCTCCGACGCGTCGCCGGACGAGTTCTTCTTCATGGAGATGAACACCCGGCTCCAGGTGGAGCATCCCGTCACCGAGCTGGTCACCGGCATCGACCTGGTCGAATGGCAGGTGCGGGTGGCCGCGGGGGAGCGGCTGGCCCACCGCCAGGAGGACGTGGTGCTGACCGGGCACGCGATCGAGGCCCGGGTCTACGCGGAGAACCCGGAGCGCGGCTTCCTGCCGACCACCGGCACCGTGCTCGCCCTCCGGGAGGCCACCGGCGACGGCATCCGGGTGGACAGCGCCCTCACGGCCGGTCTCGTCGTGTCCGCCGACTACGACCCGATGCTCGCCAAGGTGATCGCCTGGGCTCCCGACCGGGCCGGTGCGCTGGCCCGGCTCGACCGCGCGCTCGCCGACACCCTCGTGCTCGGCCTGCGCACCAACCTGGAGTACCTCCGGCTGCTCGTGCAGGACGCCGACGTGGCCGCCGGCCGCCTCGACACCGGCCTGATCGAGCGCAAGCTCCCCGGGCTCGCGTTTCGCGCCGCAGACGACCACGTGCTGGCGGCCGCCGCCTTGTTCCTGCACCGGGCCGCCTGGTCCGTTCCGCCGGGCTCCGACCTGGCCTGGTCCCGGCCGACGGGGTGGCGGATGGGCCCGCACCTGCCCGCCCGGTACGTCCTGGCCACGAGCGCGACCGAGTCGGTCACCGTGGCGGTCGAGGGCTCGCCGAGCGGGGCATCCGTCTCGATCGACGGACGGCCGGCCGTGCCGGCGAGCCTCGCCCCGGCGCACGCCCGGGACGGCGCCTTCGGCGTCGAGGTCGACGGGGTCCTGCGGATGCTCTCCATCGCCGCCGACGGCGCCTTCGGCGTCGAGGTCGACGGGGTCCTGCGGATGCTCTCCATCGCCGCCGACGGCGCCCGGCTCTGGATCGGCGGCGACGGCTTCTCGGCCGACCTCGTGCACCGCACGGGCGCGGAGACCCTGGCCGACGAACTCGCCGGCCTGGGCCAGGTCGCGGGCGCGGCCGACCCCGACGTGCGCACGCCGATGCCCGGCACCGTCGTCGCCGTGCACGCGGAGAACGGCGCCCTCGTCGACGTGGGGCAGGCCATCCTCACCGTGGAGGCCATGAAGATGGAGCACCAGCTCACCGCGGCCACCGCGGGAATCCTCACCGTCACCCTCAAACCCGGCGACCTGGTCACACTCGACCAGATCGTCGCCACCGTCACCGCCGCGCCCGAACCGGGTGTGCCAGGGCCGGACACCACCACCGTCAACGCAGACAAGGGAGCCCCAGAATGAGCTACGAACTGACCGAGGAGAACCGGAAGCTGCAGGCCATGGTGCGCGACTTCGCCGACACGGTCGTCGCTCCCGCCGCCTACGAGTACGACACCAAGCGCGCCCTGCCCTACGGCATCATCGCCGAGATGGGGGAGATGGGCCTGTTCGGACTGCCGTTCCCGACCGAGTACGGCGGGCAGGGCCGGGACTACTTCGCCCTCTGCCTCGCGGTCGAACAGCTCGCGCGCGTCGACCAGAGCATCGCGGTCACCCTCGAGGCCGGCGTCGGCCTCGGCATCATGCCGGTGTACCGCCGGGGCACCGAGGAACAGAAGCAGGAGTGGGTGCCGCGCCTGGCCAGCGGGTCGGCGCTCGCCGCGTTCGGTCTGACCGAGGCGGAGGCCGGGTCGGACGCCGCGGGCACCAGGACCACCGCAACCCTCGACGGCGGGGAATGGGTGATCAACGGCACCAAGCAGTTCATCACCAACTCGGGGTCCGAGATCACCCGGCTGGTCACCGTCACCGCGGTCACCGGCGTAGAGACCCGGCCGGACGGCTCGGTCAAGAAGGAGCTCACGGCGATCCTCGTGCCGACGCCCACGCCCGGCTTCACCGCGCTCCCCGCCTACGACAAGGTCGGCTGGCACACCTCCGACACCCACCCGCTCGTCTTCGACGACGTGCGCGTGCCGGAGGCGAACCTGCTCGGCGAACGAGGCCGCGGCTTCGCGAACTTCGTGCAGACGCTCGACGAGGGCCGGATCGCCTTCGCCGCGCTCTGCACCGGGGCCGCAGCCGGCTGCCTCGAGGAATCCATCCGCTACGCGAACAGCCGCAACGTGTTCGGCCGGTCGATCGGGTCCAACCAGCACATCGCCTTCAAGATCGCCCGGATGCAGGCCCGGGTGCACACCGCCCGCCTCGCCTGGCAGGACGCGGCGCTGAAAATGGTGAACGGGCAGCCCTTCAAAATGGAGGCGTCCATTGCCAAGATGGTGGGCAGCGAAGCGGCGATGGACAACGCCCGCGACGCCACCCAGATCTTCGGCGGCTACGGGTTCATGAACGAGAACCCGGTGGCCAGGCACTACCGCGACTCCAAGGTGCTGGAACTGGGCGAGGGCACCACCGAGGTTCAGCTCATGGTCATCTCCCGGGCGCTGGGCTTCACGGGTTAGGAAGGGACACGGATGACCGACGAACGCCGCAGCATCGAACAGCGCGGCCTGTACTACGAGGAGTTCGACCCCGACGTGCGCTACCTGCACCGGCCGGGCCGCACGGTCACCGAGGCCGACAATGTGCTCTTCACCACGCTCACCATGAACACGCAGGCGCTGCACCTGGACGCGGCCTGGTCGGCAACCCAGCCGTTCGGGCAGCGGCTGGTCAACTCCATGTTCACCCTGTCGACCCTGGTCGGCAGCTCGGTCGCCCAGCTCACCCAGGGCACCATCGTGGCCAACCTCGGCTTCGCGGAGGTGACCTTCCCGCATCCGCTGTTCCACGGTGACACGCTCTACTCGGAGACCATCGTGACCGGCAAGCGGTTGTCCGCGTCCCGGCCGGGCCAGGGGGTCGTCACGCTCGGTCACACCGGCCGAAACCAGTCGGGCGACGTCGTGGCCACGGCCGTGCGCACGGTGCTGGTCTGGTGCGAGGAGGCAGCCCCATGAGCTTCGACCTCGGGCCGGCGCTCCTGTTCTGCCCGGCCGACCGCCCCGACCGGTACCGCAAGGCGGCCGACCGGGCCGACGCGGTGATCATCGACCTCGAAGACGCCATCCTGCCCGCCAACCGGGCCAGGGCCAGGGGTGCGCTGATCGGGCATCCGCTCGACCCGGAACGCACCATCGTGCGGGTCAACCCGGTCGGCACCCCCGACTTCGCCCTCGACCTCGCGGCCCTGGCGGAGACCGCGTACCGGATCGTGATGCTGCCCAAGACCGTGGACGCGTCGCAGCTGCGCCAGCTGGCCAGGTTCGAGGTTGTCGCTCTCTGCGAGACCGCGGCCGGAGTGCTCGCGGCTCCCTCGATCGCGGCCGAACCGAACGTCGTCGCCCTGATGTGGGGCGCGGACGACCTGGTGGCCTCGCTCGGCGGGAGCTCGAGCCGGTTCGCCGACGGCAGCTACCGGGCCATCGCCCGGCACGCGCGGTCGGCCGTGCTGCTGGCCGCCGGGGCACACGGGAAGGCCGCGGTCGACGGAGTGTTCCTGGCCATCCCCGATCTGGCCGGCCTGGCGGCCGAGGTCGCCGACGCCGTGGCGAGCGGCTTCCGGGCCACGGCGTGCATCCACCCCAGCCAGGTGGCCGTGATCCGGGATGCCTACCGGCCGACGGCCGACGAGGTGGCCGCGGCCTGGGCGCTCCTCGAAGCGGCCGCGAGCGAGGACGGCGTGTTCGCGTACCAGGGCCGGATGATTGACTCGCCGCTCCTCAGGCACGCCGAGGCGGTGCTGCGGCGGGCGGCGCCGACCGACCCGAGCGGGGCCGTGACCGACTGAGCCCCCGATGGCTGGGAAAGCGCACATCTTCAGCCGAACGTGACGCCGTCCTGTCTGATCTCGGTGCGGAAGGATCCGCCGGGACGCGGGTCCTTCTCCCGCACGCGTCAGATCTCCGGTGCGGGAACCCAGCGCGGCGGGCAGCGCATCCGGCCTCGCTATGCGCTCAGGAGAGACTTGATCTGCTTGAGTTCTTCCTGGTGGACAGACGCCTGCATGTCAAGGTCGTATCGGGTCTGGAGGTTCATCCAGAATCGATCGGATGTGCCCAATGCTCGTGCCAGGCGAAGCGCCGTGTCCGGGCTGATTCCCCGCTTGCCGTGAACGATCTCGTTGATTCGGCGCGGGGGCACCGCGATCGCCCGGGCGAGCCGGTATTGACTGATGCCCAGCGGATTCAGGAACTCGTCGAGAAGAATCTCTCCGGGGTGAATGGACTCGTGTGCGGTAGCCACGATAGCTCCTCTCAGTGATAGTCGGTGATTTCGACATCCGTTGGTCCGGCGGACGTCCAGGTGAAACAGATGCGCCATTGGTCATTGACACGGATGCTGTGCTGGCCCTTGCGGTTGCCTTGCAGCTGTTCGAGTCGGTTTCCAGGTGGGACACGCAGATCGTTGATGGTTTCAGCGGCGTCGAGTATGAGTAGCTTGCGATTCGCAACTCGTTGCAGGTCGGGGCTGAACTTGCGCACGTGAGCACGCTGCCAGACGTGCTCGGTGTCCTTCTCCGCGAACGACTGGATCACACGTCAAGCATAACGCGCAGCGTTATTGTCTTCAAGAGGCGGCCGTCAAGAAAGTGCACGGTCTACCCAGGCCGCTGTTCGGCGAGATTCGCGTTCGGTCGAGTCTCGGAGCAATGTCTCGCACGCTCCTGGCCGGAGCATCGTGCGCATCGCGAGGACGCTCGGCACCCACTATCGCCGGTTTCGCGCAGTCACGCAGGCATGGTCAGGCGGCGCTGGCGGCGAGGGTCTTCTCGATCGCCCGCACGATCTCGTCCGACTCCGGTTCGACGGTCGAGGCGAACCGGTCGACGATCTCGCCGGTCGGGCTCACCAGGAACTTCTCGAAGTTCCACTTGATCAGGCCGGGCAGCAGGCCGCTCTTGAACCTGGTGAGCTGGGCGTAGAGCGGATGCTGTTGCTTGCCACGCACATCCACCTTCTCGGTCAGCGGGAAGGTCACACCGAAGTTCAGCTGGCAGAATGCCTCGATCGACGCCTCGTCGCCGGGCTCTTGCCCCATGAACTGGTTGCTCGGCAGGCCGAGCACGACCAGTCCGGCATCCGCGTACTTCTCGTACAGTGCCTCAAGGCCGGCGTACTGCGGGGTGAACCCGCATTTGGAGGCGACGTTGACGACCAGGACCGTCTTTCCCCTGAACTGCCCGAAGGTGGTTTCGGTGCCGTCGATGAGGGTGAGCGGGGTTTCGTAGAGTGCGGTGGCTGCCATCCCACGAGGCTAGTGGTGCACCCTCGGAGATGGCTGGGCAGCAGCCGAGGGAACGTGACGGGGGAGCGCGACCGGCCCCTCGGCCCGTCGCTCGCGGCCCGGTGCGGTAGACTGGAGAGTCGCCGTCATCGCGCCTGGCCGGCATCGGCAGCCGCCAGGTCGCGCCGCCGCCACCACTGCGTCGGCCCCGGGCGCCGTTGCCCCTCGGGCGGCCAGCCCGGGCACGTTCCCCAGGACGAGGCGCGAATCCAGACTTTGCACCACCCGTTCACCAGGGCCGCACGCCGGTCCCCCTACCGAGACCTGACTGCCTTGCGCGCGGTCTCACCCTGAGAAATGAGTTTCATTGACCAAGCACCAGCTTGACCTGTCCACGCCCCCGGCACTGCCGAAGCGCGGCCTTCGCATCACCCCCCTCGGCGGTCTCGGCGAGATCGGCCGCAACATGACCGTCTTCGAGCACAAGGGCAAACTGCTCATCGTCGACTGCGGCGTCCTCTTCCCCGAAGAGACCCAGCCCGGCATCAACGTGATCCTGCCCGACTTCTCGGCCATCCGCGGACGTCTGCAGGACATCGAGGCGATCGTGCTCACCCACGGCCACGAAGACCACATCGGCGGCGTGCCGTACCTCCTGCGCGAGCGCAAGGACATCCCGATCATCGGCTCGGAGCTCACCCTCGCCTTCCTCAGCGCCAAGATGGAAGAACACCGCATCGTCCCGCGACTGGTCCAGGTCAAGGAAGGGCAGCGCCGCAAGGCCGGCCCGTTCGACCTCGAGTTCCTCGCCGTCAACCACTCCATCCCCGACGGGCTCGCCATCGCGATCCGCACCGAAGCCGGCCTGGTGCTCGCCACCGGCGACTTCAAGATGGACCAGTTCCCACTGGACAACCGCCTCACCGACCTGCCCGGCTTCGCCAGGCTCGGCGAGGAGGGCGTCGACCTGTTCATGACCGACTCGACCAACGCCGAGGTCCCCGGCTTCACGATGACCGAGGAAGACATCCGCCCGGCCATCGACTCCGTCTTCCGCACCGCGCCGCGCCGGATCATCGTGTCCAGCTTCGCAAGCCACGTGCACCGCATCCAGCAGGTCATCGACGCCGCCGCACGGCACAACCGCAAGGTCGCCTTCGTCGGCCGCTCCATGGTGCGCAACATGGCCATCGCCGAGAAGCTCGGATTCCTCAAGGTGCCCAAGGGCCTGATCGTCGACGTCAAGGCGTTCGACCGGATGAAGGACGATAAGGTGGTGCTCATCTGCACCGGCTCGCAGGGCGAGCCGATGGCCGCGCTGTCGCGGATGGCGAACCGGGAACACCAGATCAAGATCGGCGAGGGCGACACCGTGCTCCTGGCCAGCTCGCTGATCCCGGGCAACGAGAACTCGATCTACCGGGTCATCAACGGCCTCACCCGCTGGGGCGCGAACGTCGTGCACAAGGGCAATGCCCGGGTGCACGTCTCCGGCCACGCCAGCGCAGGCGAACTCGTGTACTGCTACAACCTCGTCAAGCCCAAGAACGTCATGCCGATCCACGGCGAATGGCGCCACCTCAAGGCCAACGGCGAACTGGCCGTGCGCACCGGCATCCCGGAGGAGCAGGTGCTGATCGTCGAGGACGGCGTCGTCGTCGACCTCATCGACGGCCTGGCCAGGATCACCGGCCGCGTCGCCTGCGAACTCGTCTTCGTCGACGGCATGACCGGCAACGGCGGAGTCACCGTCGGCAGCGGCGCCACCGAGGAAGCCCTCGCCGACCGCCTGCAGCTCTCCAACGACGGCGCCGTGACCATCCTCGGAATCCTGGACACCCGCACCGGTGTGCTCACCGAACCGGTCGAGTTCATCGCGCGCGGCTTCGTGCAGGACAGGGAATGGATCGCCGGCGCGACCAAGTCGATCGACGACGCACTCCGCGCAGCCAACAAGATCAAGATCGTCGACGGGCCGGAGCTCGAGGAGATCTTCACCCAGAGCGTGACCCGGTGGACGCAGCGCAAGTACCGCCGCATCCCGGTGATCACCTCGGTCGTCGTCGACGCGTGAGCGGATGCCGCCGGGCGCCCAGCCCGGCGGCCGCCGTCTTCGCCGAACCCGGAAGTGATGTTGCCCCATGAGTACTGAACTGCCCAGCCGTAAGAAGGCGCGTCGAACGCGTCGCCGGTCGACCGTGTTGATCTCCGTCGGCGTCATCGTGGCGCTGCTCGCGACGACCGTGGTCGCCTTCGTCGTGAGCCTGCCGGACGACCTGGTCATCGGCCGACTGTCGCAGAAGAGCAACGTCTACGCCACCAGGAGTGACGGCACGCCGCAGCTGCTTGCGTCGTTCTACGACCAGAACCGGGTCGAGGTCGCCTCGGATGCGATCAGCCCGTTCGTGAAGGACGCGGCGACCTCCGCCGAGGATCCCGGCTTCTATGACCACGGCGGCGTCGACATCTGGGGGACCGTCGCCGGGCTCGTGTCCACCCTGGTGACCGGGACGGCGCGCGGCGGGTCCTCGATCACCCAGCAGTACGTGAAGAACGTTCTCGTGCAGAAGTGCGAAACCCTGGCCGACGACAAGAAACGAACCGGCTGCTACGACACTGCCACGGAGACCAGCCCCGACCGCAAACTCAAGGAAATGAGCCTCGCGATCGGCCTGGAGAAGAAGTCTTCCAAGGCCGACATCCTCCGGCAGTACCTGAACATCACCGGCTTCGGCGGGTCCGTCTACGGCATCGAAGCGGCCGCCAATTACTACTTCAACACGACGGCCGCCGCGCTGACCCTGTCGCAGGCGGCGAGCCTTGTGGCGATCGTCAACAACCCGGTGAAGTTCCAGCTCGACAAGCCGGAGAGCGCCACCAACGGTGTGGCCAACGGCTACGCGGCCAACAAGGAGCGGCGGGACTACATCCTCGGCGAGATGCTGACGCACAAGAAGATCAGCACGGCCGACCACGATGCCGCGCTCAATGAGCCGATCACCCCTGCCATCACCGAGCCGAGCACGGGCTGTCAGACCGCGGCCGGCAGCGCCTACTTCTGCGATCTGGTGCTGCGGACGCTGCGCAACGACCCGGCATTCGGCGCGAATCGCGCCACCCGGCTGGCCAACTTCCGGCTCGGCGGCTACGACGTGTACACGACCCTCGACCTCGACCTGCAGTCTGCCGCCGAGACCACCATGGCCGAGAACGTCCCGAAGTCCTACGAGGACTGGGATGTCGGCGGCGTCATCTCGAGCGTGGGCGTCGGCACCGGGCGGGTGCTCGCGATGAGCCAGAACAAGGACTACACCCAGGATCCGGCCGTGGCCGCCGCCAACCCCAATGCCACCGGCATCAACTTCAACACCGACTATGCCCAGGGCGGGTCGAAGGGATTCCAGACCGGGTCGACCTACAAGGTCTTCACCCTGGCCGAATGGCTCAAGGAGGGCAACTCCCTGGCCGACTCGGTCAGTTCCCGGCAGCGCTCGGATTGGGGCGTGTTCCAGGACAGCTGCAGCGGGCCCCAGGAATACGGCACGAGCTTCGACCCGAACAACGACGCATCCTACGAGAACGGGTCATACTACTCCGCCCTCCAGTCGACGATCAGTTCGATCAACACCGGATTCATCGGGATGGCGAAGAAACTCGACCTGTGCGGCATCCGCAAGACGGCTGAGGCCTTCGGGGTGCACCGGGCCGACGGGGACCCGCTCCAGCAGGGTGCTGCGTCGGTTCTCGGCACCAACGAGATCGCACCCCTCACGATGGCGGCCGCGTACGCCGGGATAGCCAACAACGGGACCACCTGCACCCCGATCCTGATCGACCGGATCGTCGGGCCGGACGGCGCGGAGATCCCCGCCCCGAAGTCGGCCTGCACGCAATCCGTCACCCCTGACGTCGCCGCCGCGATGGCCTATGCGATGCAGCGGGTGATGACCAGCGGCACGGGGTCGACTTCGAACTGGCGGACCGACCCGGAGGTGCCGATGATCGGCAAGACCGGCACCACCGACGAGAACAAGGACACCTGGATGGCCGGGGCGAGCACCAAGGTCGCCACCGTCGTCGGCGTCGTCACCGTGGCCGGCACCGGGGAAGACCAGCGGGAAACGTACTTCGACAATGGCGAGGCGGCATCCGCCCGGCACCGGATGTGGCCCGATGTGATGAGCGCCGCCAACAAGAAATTCGGCGGCGACGAGTTCCCCGACCCGCCGCGGAGCATGACCCGCTGACCTGCTGCGCTTCGCCACGCGGGAGCGGGGGTCAGTGGGCGGCGGCAACCTCCGGGCTGCCCGTGGCGAGGTCTTCCAACAGCAGCTCGGGGTGGTCGCGCACCGTGTTGCGCAGCCGCCAGACAGTGCTGAACAGCGCCAGGAGGGTCCCGTCCGAGCGCATCAGCACCTCGACCTGCCGGTCGTGGCCGAGGATCTCGGCGCTCTCCCGGTCGGTGCGCCTGGCGATCTGGTACGGCAGGGCCTCCGAACGGATGGCGGCGCCGAAGTCGTGGGTCATCCGCTCCTCGACGACCTCGAACTGCATCGGGCCGACCGCGCCGAGCACGGGGGCCTGGTCGCCGCGCAGCTCGGATCGCATCACCTGGATGACGCCCTCGTGGTCGAGCTGGTCGATCCCGCGGCGGAACTGCTTGTGCTTGCTGGTGTCGGCCGAGCGCACCACCCGGAAGTGCTCAGGGGCGAACATCGGCAGCGGCGGGTACTCGACCGGGTCGCCCTCGAAGATCGAGTCGCCCACCCGCAGGGCCGAGGCGTTGACCAGGCCGACGATGTCGCCGGGCCAGGCCTCGTCGGCCACCTCGCGTTCGCGACCGAACAGGTGCTGCGCGTACTTCGTGGCGAACGGCCGCCCGCTGGCCGCGTGGGTGACGATCATCCCGCGGCGGAACTGGCCGGAGCAGACGCGCACGAACGCGACGTGATCCCGGTGCGAGGCGTTCATGCCCGACTGCACCTTGAAGACGAAGCCGGAGAACGCGCTGCCGACGGGCCGGTGGCTGCCGGAGGCGTCCTCGCGGGCCTCGGCGGCCGGAGCGAAGTCGACGAGCGTGTCGAGGATGTGCTGCACCCCGAAGCCCAGCACGGCGGCGGCGAAGAGCACCGGGGTGGTCTCGTTGGCCAGGAACCGGGCCTCGTCGTGGTCCTGGTTCTCCTCGGCGAGCAGCTCCGACTCCTCGGTCGCGGTCAGCCAGGCGTCGCCCTCGTCGGCGGCGGCGACGGCAGCGCTGACCCGTTCGGGAGCGGCGGCCTTCGCGCCGCCGGCGGTTCGGGTGAATCGCACGAACTCGTGGCTGGAACGGTCGATCACTCCGCGGAAGTCCCCGGCGATCCCGACCGGCCAGGTCAGGGGAGTGGGGATGAGGCCGGTGCGCCGGCGGATCTCGTCCATCAGGTCGAGCGCCTCCGCGCCCGGGCGGTCCCACTTGTTGATCACGGTGATCACGGGGAGGTTGCGCTGGCGGCACACCTCGAAGAGTTTCATGGTCTGCACCTCGAGACCCTTGCTCGCGTCCACGAGCATGACGGCGGCGTCGACGGCCGACAGCACGCGGAAGGTGTCCTCGGAGAAGTCGGCGTGGCCGGGGGTGTCGACGAGGTTGATCACGGCGTCGCGATACTCGAACTGGATCGCCGCGCTCGTCACCGAGATGCCGCGAGCCTGCTCCATCGCCATCCAGTCGGACACCGTGCCACGGCGGCCGGCCTTGCCGTGGGTGGCCCCGGCCGTGGTGATGGCGCGCGCGTGCAGTAGCAGCGCCTCGGTGAGCGTTGACTTCCCCGCGTCGGGGTGGGAGATCACGGCGAACGTGCGGCGTCGTCGAGCCTCGGTCAGTACCTCGGGCGCGGACAGGCCGGTGGGCTGCGTCATGGATCCTTCTTTCACGGGCGATTCGGGCAGGCGGAGGCGACGCCTCTGCGGCGGCCAGGTCAAAATCGTCCCCCTCCAACTCTAACTTGACCCGCGAGCGGGGGCGTTTCGCGGTTGAGGCCCCACGGTTTGGTAACGGTTCGGGCGTGTCCTTTGCCTGAGTGGGTGTGGGGGTTATTGTCGGCAGTGAGCGGAGGGAATGACGGATGCCCCGACCGGCCACGCACGGATACGGCACGCGGACCGCGAGCGCGCCGCCCACCGGACCGGCAGCGTTGCAGGGCCCGCCGGCCATTTCCCGTCCCGTCCCCCTTCCCGTGCCGGTCCCCGGCTCCGTCCAGTCCCTGCCGACCCCGCGTTCACTGCGCCGCACCATCGCCGACACCGACCTCACTGTCCACCCGCTCGCCCTCGGCACGAGCGTGTTCGGCTGGACGGCCGACGGGGAGACCAGTGCCCGCGTGCTCGACCGGCACCGCGACCTCGGCGGCAACTTCCTCGACACAGCCGACAGCTACACCTCCGGGCGCAGCGAGGTGATCGTCGGGAACTGGCTGCGGTCCCGCGGCGCACGCGAGCACACCGTGATCGCCACCAAGATCGGGAAGAACCGGGACAATCCCGGGCTGTCGTCGCGCAGCATCATCGGCGCCGTGCAGGCCTCGCTCGACCGGCTCGGCACCGACTACATCGACCTGCTGCACTTCCACTTCGACGACCCGACCGTTCCCCTGGAGGAGAGCCTCGGCGCCGTCGACGTGCTCATCCGCAGCGGCCAGGTGCGCTACCTCGCCGCATCCAATTTCTCGGCCGAACGGCTGATGGAGGCCCGGGTGCTCGCCGCCAACGGCCTGCCCAGGTTCGCGGCGCTGCAGACCCAGTACAGCCTGCTCCACCGTGCGCCGTTCGAGTCATCGCTTGCCCTGGTCACCCAGGCGCAGGGCATGTCGGTGCTGCCGTACTTCGCGCTCGCACACGGCTTCCTGGCCGGCCGCTACCGGTCGAAGGCCGACCTGCAGAAGACGACCCGCGCGGCCCGCGCCGCCAAATACCTCTCCCGCACCGGCCTGCGGATGCTCGCGGTCGTCGACCGCATCGCCGAGGAGCACGCCGTGGCCCCGGCGACGATCGCGATCGCCTGGCTCCTCGCCCGCGGCCAGGTCCTCGCCCCGGTGGCCAGCGCCAGCCACCCCGACCAGGTGGAGGCGCTCGTGGCCGCCGCCGGCATCCGTCTCACCCGCGGCGACATGGTGGACCTGGACCGGGTGTCGGCGTAGCGCGCGCCCCGCAGGGGAGCGGGTCGCCCGCGGGCGCGAGTCGGGCCTCCGCCGGGTCGGCGCGGTGACGTAGGGTGGGGGAGATATGAACGGTGCCGTTGAGTTTCCCCTGGACCTGGCCGAACTCTCCTTCCGAGCGGCCGGGGAGTCCCTCGTGCGCCGCAGCGTGCTCCCGAGCGGGGTGCGCATCGTCAGCGAGCATGTGCCCGGCAGCCGCAGCCTGACCATCGGTTACTGGGTCGCGGTCGGCTCCCGCGATGAGGAGCCCGGCCACTTCGGGTCGACCCATTTCCTGGAGCACCTCCTGTTCAAGGGCACGGCGAAGCGCACCGCGCTGGACATCGCGGTCGCCTTCGACTCCGTCGGCGGCGAGCACAACGCCATGACCGCCAAGGAATACACCTGCTACTACGCCAAGGTGCAGGACCGCGACCTGGCGATGGCGGTCGAAGTGCTCACCGACATGCTCACCTCGTCGCTGCTCGACCCGGTCGAGTTCGAGAACGAACGCGGCGTGATCCTCGAAGAACTGGCCATGGCAGACGACGACCCGTCCGACGTCGCGAACGAACGGTTCTTCGAGGCCGTGATGGGCGACCATCCGCTCGGCCGGCCGATCGGAGGCAGCCCCGACACGATCCGCAACGCCACCCACACCGCCGTGCAGGAGCACTACCGGGCCAACTACCGGCCCCAGGACCTCGTCGTCACGGTGGCCGGGGCGGTCGACCACGATGTGCTCGTCGCGGCAGTCACCCGCGCGCTGGCCCTGGCCGGCTGGGACCTGAGCGAGTACGCAGCCCCCGTCGGCCGTCGCTCCGGCAACCCGGCGAGCATCAGCCAGGGTGCCCGGCTCACGATCGTGCCGCGACCCCTCGAGCAGGCCAACCTGCTGATGGGGTTCCCCGGTCTCCTCGCCAGCGACGACCGTCGCGTCACCATGAGCGTGCTGAACTCCATCTTCGGCGGCGGCATGTCCTCCCGACTGTTTCAGGAGGTGCGGGAAAAGCGCGGCCTGGCCTACTCGGTCTATTCCTTCGCCCCGGGCTACTCCGACGCCGGGCTGTTCGGCATGTACGCCGGCTGCACGCCGGCGAAGGCCGGCCAGGTTGCCGAGCTCATGCTCAGCGAGCTGCACCGGCTCGCCGAGCACGGCGTCACCGCCGACGAGATGAAGCGGGCGTCGGGCCAGCTGTCCGGGGCATCCGCCCTCGCCCTCGAAGACTCAGACACCCGGATGTCCCGGCTGGGCCGCTCCGAGATCACCCTCGGCGAGTTCGTCGACCTCGACGAGGCGCTCCGGCGCCTCGCGCTGGTCACCGCCGCGGACGTGCAGCAGCTGGCCTACGACCTGGTCGCCGGCCCGCTGTCGATCGCGGCCGTCGGCGCGCTGGAACCCGACGCCTTCGCGGCAATCATGCCTGACCCGATCCGCTCCTGACTCCCCATTGACCGACCCCGGCGCGGAAGCCGGCACCCTGCGCCGGCCGTCGGCTTCCCTGGCCCGGTGGAAGTGAATCGAAAGAGAAGAACCTTGCCCCACTACATCTACCTCGTGCGCCACGGTGAACAGCAGGATGCCGAACACGGCCTGCCGGACGGCCCGCTGTCCGCGCGCGGCAAGCGCCAGGCGCAACTGATCGCCGAGCGCCTCGGCGGGGTGCCGTTCACGGCCGCGTACCATTCGCCGCTGCAGCGGGCCGCGGAGACGGCGAAGATCATCGCCCAGCGCCTGCCCGCGCTCACCCCCGAACCGTCGGCGCTGCTCTTCGACTGCATCCCGTCCGGCAAGGCGCCGGAGACCCCGTCGGCCTACGCGCCGTTCTTCGGGGCGGTCACCGAGGCGGAGATCGAGGCGGGGAGCGCCCAGATGGAGGACGCCGTCGCCGAGTTCCTCCAGCCGAGGCGCGGCGATCACCACGACCTGCTGATCACCCACAACTTCGTCATCGCCTGGTTCGTGCGTGAGGTGCTGGGCGCGCCGGACTGGCGCTGGATCAGCATCAACCAGGCCAACTGCGGCCTGACCGTGCTGCACCAGAAACCGGGCCGGCCCTGGACCATGGTCACCCACAACGACACCGGGCACCTCCCCGTGGAGCTCCGCACCGGCCTGCCCGACCCGCTCCTGTTCTAGCCTCCTGCCCCGGCGCTCGAGCCCACCCCGGCGCTCGAGCCGGGCCCCGGTGGTCGAGCCGGGCCCCGGTGGTCGAGCCTGTCGAGACCCGGTCGGTGTGATTTCGACAGGCTCAATCACCGAGCCTGCCCCGGCGGTCGAGCCCGCCCCGGCGGTCGAGCCTGCCTCGGTGGTCGAGCCTGTCGAGACCCGGTGGTCGAGCCTGTCGAGACCCGGTCGGTGCGATTTCGACAGACTCAATCACCGAGTGCGTGGCCGCCGGGTGTCAGGCGAGGGCCTTGCGGTACCAGTTCGTGGCGTTCGGGTTGGTGTTGTAGGGCCCGCAATCCTCGTACCCGGCGCTCGCGTAGAGCACCCCGGCGGCCGTCAGGCTCGCGTTCGTGTCGAGCACGAGCTCGTCGGCGCCGAAGGCCAGCGAGCGCCGCTCCAGCTCGGCGAGCAGAGCCCTGCCCCAGCCTCGGCCGCGCACCTGCCGCTGCAGCCAGAGGTGCTTGACCTCGTAGCGCACCCGTCCCGCCGGTGAATCCTCGATCCGGCGGATGCCGCCGCAGCCGACGAACGCCCGCTCCCGTCCGCTGGTCTGCTCGCTGACCAGGAGGAACAGCCCGCGTGGCGGCAGGAACTGGTCCGGCGTCGGGAACGTCGTGCGGTAGGCGCCCTGGTCGGGCGGGAAGCTCGACTCCCGGTCGCTGAAGTACTGGGTGAGCAGCACGATCGAGCCGGCATCCGTCACCGACACGTCGCTGAAGGCCGGGGCGGGGAAATCGGGCATGGGTCAAGGCTACTTCGCCCGGTCGCTGCGGCAAGGGCCCGCCGCCCTTGGTAGATTGGACCCATGACAACACGGGTGGCCATCGTCGGCGTAACGGGAACGATGGGCCGCCTCGTCGCCGCACTGATCGAGAAGACGGACGGGTACGAACTCGTCGCCGGGCTGAACTCCGCCAGCGACCTGGCCGAGATGCTCGGCGCCGACGTCGTGATCGACCTCACGGTTCCCCGGGCCAGCCAGGGCGTGGTCGACTTCGCCGTCGACAACGGGCTCCGGGTTCTCGTCGGCACCTCCGGCTGGTCGCAGGAGCGGATCGACGCCCTCGCCCGCCGTGTCGCCGGGCGCGACGACACCGGTGTGGTCATCATCCCCAACTTCTCCATCGGCTCGGTCATCGGCACCGCGCTCTCGGCCATGGTCGCCCGATTCTTCGATTCGATCGAGATCGTCGAGGCGCACCAGGCCGGCAAGGTCGACTCGCCGTCGGGCACCGCGGTGCGCACGGCCGAGTTGATCGGGCGGGCCAGGGCCGGCCTCGGACCGGTCTCCGCCCCGCACATCGACCAGCGCGCCCGCGGCCAGCAGGTCTCCAGCGTCCCGGTGCACAGCCTCCGGCTGGAGGGGCTGCTCGCCCGCCAGGACGTCATCTTCGGCGGCACGGGGGAGACCCTCACGATCAGCCACAACACCCTCTCCGCTGCGGCCTACGAGCGCGGCATCCTGCTCGCCCTCGCCGCGGCAGTGTCCGCCCGCGGCGTGACGGTCGGACTGGATCAGATCGTGGACCTCGGCCTCGGGGAGCCCGGCCGGCCGGATGCCCCGGCCGAGCCGGGTCCCGACGACTCCGTTCCCGACGACTCGGTTCCCGATGGCCCCGGTCCCGATGGCCCCGGTCGCGATGGCCCCGGTCGCGACGAGTCCGGGACCGGCGAATGAAGGGCCGCCTGGCCGTCGTCCCGATGGCCCTGCTCCTCGCGTTCTACCTGGTCCTCGTCGGCTGGCGCGCGGTCCTGTTCGTCCTGAGCGGTGACCCGGTCGGCATCCTGATCGGAGTGGCGCTGATCATCCTGCCGCTGATCGGGGTCTGGGCGCTCGTGCTCGAACTCCGGTTCGGCCGCCGTTCAGAGCGCCTGGTGCGCCGCCTCGACAGCGAGGGCGGGCTTCCGGTCGAAGACCTGCCGACCCGTCCGAGCGGACGACCGCTCCGGGACGCCGCCGATGCGGAGTTCCCCCGTTTCAAGGCGGAGGTGGATGCCGCCCCCGGCGACTGGCGGGCCTGGTTCCGCCTCGGGCTGGCCTACGACGCGTCGGGTGATCGTCGCCGGGCCCGCGGCGCCATCCGCACCGCGATCACACTCGAACGCTCCGAAGGGGCAGCCGTTCCGCCCCGGTAGCATCCGCTGCGAACGGTCAGGCCTGGGCGAGCATCCACTCGACGGCCTCGCCCGCGGTGTGATGGGCGAAGACGAACCCGTCGTTCTGCAGCAGGGCCGAATCGACCTGCTGGTCGGCGAGCAGCAGCGCGCGCGCGGCGTCCTGCAGGGCGAGGGTCAGCACCAGCTCGGGCACCGGGATCCTGAACGGGCGGTGCAGCGCCGTGGCAACGGCCTTGATCACGTCGTTCGAGGTCGCGGGGGTCGGCCCGACCAGGTTCACCGGGCCGGAGAGGGTCGAACCGAGCAGGTGCACGATCGCGGCGGCCTCGTCGTGCAGGCTGATCCACGGCCAGTGCGCGGTGCCGCGGCCGAGCGGACCGGCAACGCCGAGGCGGACCAGGGGCAGCAGCGGTCGCAGCGCGCCGCCGCGGGCGACGACCAGCCCGGTGCGGAACGTCACCACCCGGGTCTGCTCCGGCGCGCGCCTGGCCTCGGCCTCCCAAGCCTCGACGACGCCGGCCAGGAAGTCGGCGCCCGGTGCGGACTCTTCGGTGAGCACCTCGCCGGGACGGTCACCGTAGATGCCGACCGCGGAGGCGTTGAGCAGCACGGCGGGCGGTCGGGCGCTGCGCCGCATGGCGTCCGTCAGCGTGCGCGTGGCCTGCACCCTCGATTCGAGGATCTGCCGGCGATAGCCGGAGGTCCACGGCAGGCGGGCGAGCGATGCGCCGGACAGGTTGATCACCGCATCCACTTGCCCGAGCGCGGCCTCGTCCAGGGTCAGCGCGGCCGGGTTCCAGCGGAACTCGTTGGGCGTCCGCGGGTCGCGGCGCACGAGGCGCGCGACGGTGTGGCCCGCCGCGCCGAGCTGGCGGCAGACCTCGGTGCCGATCAGGCCGGAGGCGCCGGAGATCAGGACTCGCATGAACGCCCGGCCCGGCTAGGCCAGCTCGGCTTCGATCGTGATCGGGATGCCGGCCAGCGCCTGGGAGATCGGGCAGTCGGCCTTCGCGTCCGCGGCGAAGGCCTCGAATTCCGCCTCGGTCAGGCCGGGAACGCTGGCGCTGACGAGGAGATGGCTGCCGACAACTCCGACCCCGGTCTCGAAGGTGACGGCCGCAGTGGTCTGGATGCTCTCCGGCGCGTGTCCGGCGGCGCTGAGCCTGCTCGCCAGGGTCATCGAGAAGCAGGAGGCGTGCGCCGCTCCGAGGAGTTCCTCCGGGTTGACGGTGTTGGGGCTGCCGACCGAGCGGGCCTGCCAGGTCACCGGGAATTCGGCGGCGTGCGATGAGTCGAGGGAGACGATGCCCTGGCCGGACTTCAGATCGCCGGTCCAGACGGTGGTTGCTTCGCTGGTCAATGCCATGGTGTTACCTCCTGAGTCAACCCCCAGCCTAGCCATGGGGGCTTCGGGCGGTGGCCGACCAGTCTGGGAATCGGCAGGGAGGCCGCTACCTGATGGTGGCCTGATCACGTCCGAGCAGGCCGGAACGCACCAGCAGCAGGTACAGCTGGCAGCCGAGGCAGTAGTCGAACACGGCGTTGAGGAACGCTGCGACGAACGCCGCTGCGGCAGCGATGCCCACGGCCGGAGCCAGGCCGACCAGGCCGAGCAGCACCCCGACGAGGGTCACCAGCAGTCCGACGCCCTGGGCGAAGGTCGGCGGGGCCGGGTTCTCCAGCTCACGCGGCGGGTTCAGCCTGGGCCGCACGACGCGCTTGAACAGCAGACCCCAGGGGTGCCGGCCGGCACCCGCGAACGCGCCCCAGGCGAACAGGGCGGCGAGCACGGCGAGCAGTGAGAGCGCGGCGACGGATG
This sequence comes from Cryobacterium fucosi, assembly GCF_004403515.1. GTDB lineage: Bacteria > Actinomycetota > Actinomycetes > Actinomycetales > Microbacteriaceae > Cryobacterium > Cryobacterium fucosi. The sequence continues at coordinate 21,178 of NZ_SOHH01000071.1, forward strand.
CCCCGGTCAGCGACAGGAAGACCACCACGAGCAGCAGCACGGCCGTGATCCCGGCGCCGAACCGCGGGCCGCGCGGGTCGAGGTCCGGCCGGCGCGTGCGTGGAGCGTCCGGCGCGGCTCCGGCCTGACCTGGTTCAGCGGGCGAGGGTGACATGGAGGCTCCCGGGGAGGTCGTCGAGGTGGGCGATGATGCCGGCCCGGTGCGGGGTGCCGCCGACCCGGGCCTGCACCCGCCCCGCCCGGTCGAGGATCAGCGTGGTCGGGGTCTGCAACACCTGGAACCGGCGGGCCAGGTCGGCCCGATGGGTGAGGTCCACCTCCACGTGCACGACGCCGGGCCGGGACCGGGCCACCGCGGCGAGCATCCGGTGGGTGCCGGGGCAGCGGGAGCAGTGCTCCGTGGAGAACTGCAGCAGGGTTGCCTCCGCGCCGAACGAAACGGTGCTGGCGACATCCGCCGGGGTCAGCGCGGGTGCGTCCGCCACGTCGGTGATGCGGCCCTGTCGGGCGCGCCAGGCCAGCCCGAGGCCGCTCGCGGCGGCCACGAGCGCCAACACACTGCCGAGGGCGAGAATCGGGTCCATGACACAACGGTACGGGCGCGCCGACGGGGCCGGGGGAGTGTGACGACAGATTACGGCGGATGCCCGGCCGCAACGGCCCCGCGTGCGATCCGGCACAGCGACCGATAGCCTGTAATCCGTGACTACGTCCTATAACCCCTTCGGCCAGGTCCTCGTCGCCCTGGTCACTCCCTTCACCGCCGACGGCGAAGTCGACTGGGCGGGAGTGGCGAAACACATCGACGACGTGATCACCGCCGGCGCCGACGGCATCGTGGTCAGCGGCACCACCGGGGAGACGTCCACCCTGACCGACCCGGAGAAGATCCGGCTGGTCGAGGTCGGAAAGGACGTCGCGGCCGGACGCGCGAAGATCATCACCGGCGGCGGGTCCAACGAGACCGCGCACGCCATGCAGCTCGCCCGCCAGAGCGAGAAGGCCGGCGCCGACGGCAACATGATCGTCACCCCGTACTACAACAAGCCCACCCAGTCGGGCATCCTCACCCACTTCCGGATGATCGCCGACGCCACCGACCTGCCGGTGATCCTCTACGACATCCCGGGTCGCACGGGCGTCCCGATCAACTACGAGACCATCCTTCGCGCCGCGAAGCACCCGAACATCCTCGCCGTGAAAGACGCCAAGGGCGACCTGGCCCAGGTCAGCCGGGTGCTCAACCAGACCGACCTGCTCTACTTCTCCGGCGACGACCCGAACGTGCTGCCGCACCTGTCGATCGGCGCGACCGGCCTGATCGGCGTCACCGCGAACATCGCGGCCACGCCCTACCGCCAGATGGTGGATGCCGTCAACGCCGGCGACCTGAGGACGGCCACTGCCGCGCACCGCCAGCTCGAACCGCTCGTGCGGGCCTGCATGACCCACGTGCCCGGCACCGTCGCGGTCAAGTACATCCTGCACGGCCTCGGCCGGATCGGCAGCCCGCGGGTGCGCCTGCCCCTGGTCGGCCCGGAGGACTTCGAGGCGGCCCAGATCGAGGACGAGATCGACCTGGTCAAGAACATCCCCGGGGTCGACTTCACCAACTTCCGCCCAGACCGCAACGCCGCCGCGGGCGGCGCGCTGCCCAGGATCGCCGGAACAACACGCTAGTCACGCCACCGACCCCCTAGGAGGGCCCATGCCCATCGACGTCTACGATCCGGCCCCACTCGAACCGGGCACGCTGCGGGTCATCCCGATCGGGGGTCTCGGCGAGATCGGCCGGAACATGACCTCGTTCGAGATCGACGGCAAGATCCTCATCGTCGACTGCGGGGTGCTGTTCCCGGAGGAGCACCAGCCGGGCGTCGACCTCATTCTGCCCGACTTCAGCCCGATCAGGGACCGCCTCGACGACATCCTCGGGGTCGTGCTCACTCACGGCCACGAGGACCACATCGGCGCCGTGCCCTACCTGCTCAAACTGCGCCGCGACATCCCGCTGATCGGTTCGGGGCTGACCCTCGCGTTCATCGAGGCGAAGCTCAAGGAACACCGGATCACCCCGTACACCCTGCAGGTCAAGGAGGGCCAGAAGGAACGCCTCGGCCCGTTCAACCTCGAGTTCGTCGCCGTCAACCACTCGATCCCCGACGCCCTCGCCGTGGCGATCAAGACCGTCGCCGGCACCGTGCTGCACACCGGTGACTTCAAGATGGACCAGCTCCCGCTCGACCACCGGCTGACCGACCTGCGCGAATTCGCCCGGCTCGGCACCGAAGGCGTCGACCTCTTCCTCGTCGACTCGACGAACGCGGATGTCCCCGGCTTCACCCCGTCCGAGCGCCTGATCGGGCCGGTGCTCGAGGACGTCATCGCCCGCGCCCCGCGCCGGGTGATCGTCGCCAGCTTCTCCAGCCACGTGCACCGGGTGCAGCAGGTGCTCGACGCCGCCTACGCGAACGACCGCCGGGTGGCGCTGCTCGGCCGGTCGATGGTGCGCAACATGACCATCGCCGCCGAGCTCGGCTACCTGCGGGTGCCGGAGGGGGTCCTGGTCGATTTCAAGAAGGCCGGCAGCATCCCCGACGACAAGATCGTCTATATGTCCACCGGGTCGCAGGGCGAGCCGATGGCCGTGCTCAGCCGGATGGTGAACATGGACCACCAGGTCGAGGTGGGTCTCGGCGACACCGTCATCCTCGCCTCCAGCCTGATCCCCGGCAACGAGAACGCGGTCTACCGGATCATCGACGGGCTGACCAAGCTCGGCGCCACCGTCGTGCACAAGGGCAACGCCAAGGTGCACGTCTCCGGGCACGCCGCCGCCGGCGAACTGACCTACTGCTACAACATCCTCAAGCCGAGGAACGTGCTGCCCGTGCACGGCGAGTACCGCCACCTCGTCGCCAACGCCAAGCTCGCGGTCGAGACCGGGGTGCCGGACGCGAACGTGATCCTCGCCGAGGACGGCACCGTGCTCGACCTGCGCGCCGGCGTGGTGCGAAAGGTCGGCCAGCTCGACCTGGGCTACGTCTACGTCGACGGGTCGACCGTCGGTGAGATCACCGATGCCGACCTCAAGGATCGCCGCACGCTCGCCGAGGAGGGGTTCATCTCGATCATCATCGTGGTCGACGCCTCCACCGGCAAGGTCATCGTCGGCCCGGAGATCCACGCCAAGGGATTCGCCGAGGACGACTCCGTCTTCGACGCCGTGCGGCCCAAGATCGAGGCCGCCCTGGCCGAGGCCGCGCAGAACGGGGTGCGCGACACGCACGCCCTGCAGCAGATCGTGCGGCGCACGGTCGGCCGCTGGGTGAACGTGGCCTTCCGCCGCCGACCGATGATCGTCCCCCTGGTGATCGAGGCGTAGCCGCGGCGACGCTCCGGCAGGAGAAATTCGCGACCCGCGGGTTTCGCGGGCGCCGGGCACGGCGTGTCGCGAAAAGCTCCATCCCGAACGTTCCGAACCTTCCGAACCTCCCGAACGAAATCGGGTGGGCGTGGGGTGACCCGGATGTCGGAGGGCGACGGTACCGTAGATTCCATGGCTACGAGCACTAAGTCGACCGGGCGCGCGCGCACCTCGCCTGCGCGCGGCACGACGGCGCGGGGGCCCGCCCGGAAGACCGCAACCCAGAAGACCGTCAAGTTCACGGCCGGCGACCCGGGCCCCGGCCTGTTCGCCCGATTCTGGATGGCGCTGGCCCATGTCACCGGCGGCGCCGCCCGCGCCCTCGGCCCCGAACAGCTCTCCAAAGAGGAGCGCCGTGACGGGCTGCCGTTCTTCCTCGTGCTCCTCGCCATCGCCGGGGCCGTGATCGAGTGGTTCCTGATCAACAGCCCGGTCGCGCAGATCCTCGACGCCTGGACCTTCGGCGGCCTGTTCGGCCGGGTCGCGTTCGCCCTGCCCGTGATCATGCTGCTCTTCGCGGTCTGGCTCTTCCGCAAGCCCAGCTCGGTGCACGACAACGGGCGGATCGGCATCGGCCTGTCCCTGCTGCTCGTATCGGTGTCCGGCCTCTGCCACATCTTCGGCGGCCAGCCCGCGCCCAGCGACGGCATGGAGGTGCTCGCCCTGTCCGGCGGCGTGATCGGCTGGATGATCGCCGCCCCGCTGATCTACCTGACCACCGCGATCGGGGCCACCATCGTCGTGATCCTGCTGCTGGCCCTGAGCCTCTTCATCATCACGAAGACCCCGCCGAACCGGATCGGCGCGCGCAGCCGCGAGCTGTACGCCTGGCTGTTCGGCGCGCAGCTCCCCGACCCCGAGGAACGCGCGGCCGCCAGGGAGGCGAAGCTGGAGAAGACCGTGCAGGTCCCGCTCGACGGCGTCGACGAGGACACCAGCGCCCTGCCCTGGTGGCGGCGCAACACCAGCAAGCGCGAGGAAGACCCCGATTTCAGCAGCCCGGTCAGCACGGATGCGCATCCCGGCGACGAGGCCGACCCGCCGGCATCCGACCCGCTGAGCACCCTGCTCGGCGGCGACGGCCGCGGCAGCTTCGACACCGCGCTGGAGAGCGCGCAGCCGTCGGCGGGCGGCGACAAGGACCACTACGGCACCGAGGTGCTCGAGGACCTGTTGCGTGCCGAGGACGCCATCAAACGCTTCACCGGCGAGATCGACGTGCAGCGGGGCTCGGCGACGGGCCTGTACGCGGACGACCCGACCGGGCTCACCGAGGTGCTGCCCGGCTTCGACGAACTCGACGCGGCCGCCCTGGCTCCGCGCCCCGAACCCGCGGCCCCGGAACCCGCAGCCCCCTACCAGCTGCCGTCGAACACGACGTTGACCAAGGGCCCGCCGGCGAAGGCCCGCTCGGCCGCGAACGACGAGATCGTGAAATCGATCACCGAGGTGCTCCGCCAATTCCAGGTCGACGCGAAGGTGACCGGGTTCTCCCGCGGACCGACCGTGACCCAGTACGAGATCGAACTGGGCCCCGGCGTCAAGGTGGAACGGGTCACCGCCCTGAGCAAGAACCTCTCCTACGCGGTCGCCTCGAACGAGGTGCGCATCCTCTCGCCCATCCCCGGCAAGAGCGCCATCGGCATCGAGATCCCCAACACCGACCGCGAGATCGTCACCCTCGGCGACGTGCTCCGAAGCGGCACCGCGACCAACAGCACCCACCCGATGACCATCGGCGTCGGCAAGGACGTCGGCGGCGGATTCGTCATCGCCAACCTCGCCAAGATGCCCCACCTGCTCGTGGCCGGTTCCACCGGCTCCGGCAAGTCCAGCTTCGTGAACTCGATGATCACCAGCCTGCTCATGCGCGCCAGGCCCAGCGACGTGCGGATGGTGCTGATCGACCCGAAGCGGGTCGAGCTCGCCGCCTACGCCGGTGTGCCGCACCTGATCACGCCCATCATCACCAGCCCGAAGAAGGCCGCCGAGGCCCTGCAGTGGGTCGTCAAAGAGATGGACATGCGCTACGACGACCTGGCCAGCTTCGGCTTCCGCCACATCGACGACTTCAACAAGGCCGTCGTGAACAACGAGATCGTGCTGCCCGCCGGCAGCGCCCGCACGCTCAAGCCCTACCCGTACCTCCTCGTCGTCGTCGACGAGCTCGCCGACCTGATGATGGTCGCCCCGCGCGACGTCGAGGACTCGATCGTGCGGATCACCCAGCTCGCCCGCGCCTCCGGCATCCACCTCGTCCTGGCCACCCAGCGGCCCAGCGTCGACGTCGTCACCGGCCTGATCAAGGCGAACGTCCCCTCGCGCCTCGCCTTCGCCGTGACCAGCGTCACCGACTCCCGGGTCATCCTCGACCAGCCCGGCGCCGACAAGCTGATCGGCCAGGGTGACGCCCTGTTCCTGCCGATGGGGGCGTCCAAGGCCATCCGCGTGCAGGGAGCCTGGGTCAACGAGGCCGAGATCGAGCGCGTCGTCAAGCACGTCACCCAGCAGGCCCGCCCCGACTACCGGCCGGATGTCTCGATGGTCGCCCCGCGCAAGGAGATCGACTCCGACATCGGCGACGACCTCGAGGTGCTGCTGGCCGCGGCCGAACTCGTCGTGTCGACCCAGTTCGGGTCCACCTCGATGCTGCAGCGGAAGCTGCGGGTCGGCTTCGCCAAGGCCGGCCGCCTGATGGACCTGCTCGAGTCCCGCGAGATCGTCGGCCCGTCCGAGGGGTCGAAGGCCCGCGACGTGCTCGTCACGGTCGAGCAGCTGCCGAGCGTGCTCGCACTGCTGCGCGGCTCGGACGAACAGCACCATGCGGCCACAGCGAACGCGCAGGCCGCCGCCGCACACCAGGCCGACAGCGCCCCCGACTCCCGGTACGCCGGCGACCCGGTCGCGAAGATGTCGGAGGGGTACCCTGAAGAGGAGGCTGCCCCCGATGAGGATGCCTGGCAACTGACCGACAGGGAATGACCGATGGCCACACCACTCACGCCCGTCGCGCGCGCCGGCAACTGGAACCTGCCCAACCTGATCACGATCGTTCGCATCCTGTTGGCGCCCCTGTTCATCTGGCTGCTCCTGGCCGACGCCGGCCAGGACGGCGCCCTCCGCTGGGCCGCCGCCGTCCTGTTCATCCTCGCCATCGCGACCGACGGGATCGACGGCGCGATCGCCCGCCGCAACAACCAGGTCACCGACCTCGGCAAACTGCTCGACCCGATCGCGGACAAGGTGCTCACCGGCGGGGCGCTCGTGTCGCTGTCCATCCTCGGCGAACTATGGTGGTGGGTGACCATCGTCATCCTGGTGCGCGAGATCGGCATCACGGTCTTCCGCTTCGTCATGCTGCGGGACCGGGTCATCCCCGCGTCGCGGGGCGGCAAGCTCAAGACCGTGCTGCAGTCCGTGGCGATCTCGCTGGCCCTCGTGCCGCTCTGGCTGCTGCTGGGCGACTGGGTCTATTGGCTGAACTGGTCGATCATGGCGGCGGCACTGGTCGCGACCGTGGTCACCGGGATCGACTACCTCCTCGCGGCCCGCCGTGAGAACCGCGGCGCCGCAGCCGCGAGCTGACGCCGATGACCGCCTCCCCTGACCCGACGGCCGCCCTGATCGGGGAGTTGACCGAGGGCGGCCTCACGATCGCCGTCGCCGAATCGCTCACCGGCGGGCTGCTGACGGCCGAGCTGATCCGGGTCCCCGGCGCCTCCCTCTGCGTCAACGGGGGAGTCGTGGCCTACCAGACCGAGCTCAAGCACACCCTGCTCGGCGTGGACGCCGGGCTCCTGGCCGAACACGGTCCGGTGCATCCGGAGGTGGCCATCCAGATGGCCCGCGGGGTGCGGACCAGGCTGGCGGTAGCAGGCCGGGACGCCGACCTGGGCGTCGCGACGACCGGCGTCGCCGGTCCTGACCCGCAGGGCGGGCAGAGTCCCGGCACCGTCTTCCTCGGGCTGTCCCGCGGCAGCGAGGGGTGGGCGATTCCGCTCCGCCTGACGGGCGACCGGGCGGCGATCCGTGCCCAGACCGTGGCCAGGGCGATCGAGGCTGTGCACACCCTGATAGCCCGTTCCCGCCCGGAATAGTTCCCGCGACACGGCGGTTACACCGTACAGATTCACAAGAAAAGCCCAGTAGTCGTCGGTAGTCTCAGGGTGTCGGATGAATGTAGTACTGTAGGCCATCCGCCACACCGGACACCAGACGACCGTAGTTCACAAGCGGTACTTAAAAGGTACGAGAAGGAGGTTCCGATGATTCTTGTAAGACAGGAAATCGGCGATGTGCTCAGGGACTTCCGCCTGCAGAAAGGGCGCACTCTGCGTCAGGTTGCGAGCAAGGCCAGCGTGGCCCTCGGCTACCTGAGCGAGGTTGAGCGCGGTCAGAAGGAAGCATCCTCCGAGATTCTCGCCTCTGTCGCAGACGCGCTGGAGACCCCGATCTCGGTCATCATGCGTGAGGTCGGCGACCGTCTCGCGGTCATCGAGGGAATCGACAGGTTCCCCGACACCGTCCCCGATGAACTCGTCGCCAACTTCGACACCGGACTGATGGTCCGCTGACCAGGCCTCCGAGCCAGGTGGTTCCGGCATGCGGCTGAGTGAGTTCCGCCAAGCCCTGAAGGACGAGTTCGGCGAGGGCTACGGCCGCGTACTCACCCGCGACCTCATCCTCACCGCCTTCGGGCGCACCGCCGACCAGGCATTGGCCGGCGGTGTTCCGGCGCGCGACGTGTGGCTGGCGCTCTGCGCCGAGACGGACGTGCCTAGGAGCCGGTGGTACGGCGCCGGGCTTCCCGCTCCGCGATAGATGGGAGGCGGCCTTCACCGCGAGGCTGCGCCGTGCGGACGCCAGTCCGTGATATAAAAAATCGATCCCTGGCGTGGCGCGGAAGGAAATGATGTCGAAAATCGGTCCCGCTGTGGGTGGCGGCGAAAGGCCGGGTGGACCGGACGCGGCCAAGAAACTCCGTCGCCGAAACACACTTCTCCAAACGGGCGCACTCCAGGACGCGATCTTCAACAGCGCCAATTTTTCCAGCATCGCGACGGACGCGCACGGCGTGATCCAGATCTTCAATGTCGGGGCCGAACGGATGCTGGGCTATTCGGCATCGGACGTGGTCAACCGGATCACGCCAGCCGATATCTCGGATCCGCAGGAACTCATCGCGCGGGCAACGGCCCTGAGCCTTGAGCTGGACACGCCGATCACGCCGGGTTTCGAGGCGCTCGTGTTCAAGGCGTCCCGGGGGATCGAGGACATCTACGAGTTGACCTACGTCCGCAAGGACGGCAGCCGGTTCGGCGCCATCGTCTCGGTCACGGCGCTGCGCGATGCGCAGGAGAACATCATCGGCTACCTGCTGATCGGCACCGACAACACGGCCCGCCAACTGGCGGAAGACGAACTCGTGAAGGCGGGCGCCCTTCAAAACGCGATCTTCAACAGCGCCAATTTTTCCAGCATCGCGACGGACGCGCACGGCGTGATTCAGATTTTCAATGTCGGGGCCGAACGGATGCTGGGCTACGCGGCATCGGACGTGGTCAACCGGATCACGCCGGCCGATATCTCGGATCCGCAGGAACTCATCGCGCGGGCAACGGCCCTGAGCCTCGAGCTGGACACGCCGATCACGCCGGGTTTCGAGGCGCTGGTGTTCAAGGCGTCCCGGGGGATCGAGGACATCTACGAGTTGACCTACGTCCGCCAGGACGGCAGCCGGTTCCCCGCCATCGTCTCGGTCACGGCGCTGCGCGACCCGCAGGAGAACATCATCGGCTACCTGCTGATCGGCACCGACAACACGGCCCGCAAGCAGGTCGAGGCGACCCAGGCGATGCTTGATCAGCGACTGCGCGACCAGCAGTTCTACACCCGTTCGCTCATCGAGTCGAACATCGATGCGCTCATGACGACGGATCCGCAGGGCATCATCACCGACGTGAACCAGCAAATGATGGCGTTGACGGGGCGAACCCGCGACGAATTGATCGGGGCGCCCTGCAAGAATTTCTTCACCGACCCGGTTCGGGCCGACGCCGCGATCACCCGCGTTCTCACCGAGAACAAGGTGAGCAACTATGAACTGACCGTGCGGGCCCAGAACGGTGAGGAAACGGTGGTCTCGTACAACGCCGCCACCTTCCACGACCGCGACCGGAAGCTGCAGGGCGTGTTCGCGGCCGCGCGCGACGTGACCGAACGCAAACTGTTCGAGCGGGCCCTGCAGGAGACCAACATCGAGTTGGAGCACGCCAGCCGCATGACGTCCGAGTTCCTGGCCACCATGTCGCATGAATTGCGCACGCCCCTGAACGCCATCATCGGCTTCTCCGAGGCGCTCAAGGATGGCCTGGTGGGCGACATGACTGACACCCAATCCGAGTACATCGGCGACATCCTCACCAGCGGCCAGCACCTTCTCTCCTTGATCAACGACATCCTCGATCTGTCCAAGGTGGAGGCCGGCATGATGGCGCTCGAGTTGGAGACGGTCGACGTGGGCAGCCTGCTCGCGGGCAGCCTGACAATCGTCAGGGAGAAGGCGGCGGCCCACGGCATCCAGCTCGAAAGCGAAACCGACGATCACCTGGGCGTGCTCCAGCTGGACCTGCGCAAAACCAAGCAGATCGTCTACAACCTGCTGTCCAATGCCGTCAAGTTCAGCGCCGCCGGCGGGCGCGTGACGTTGCACGCGCGGCGGGTGCCGCGCGCCACCGTCGGGACACTGCCCGGTGCCTGGCCCGTGCACGGCTTCCCCCTGGTCGACAGCGAGTCCCTGGAATTCCTCGAGATCTGCGTCGGCGACAGCGGCCTCGGCATTTCGACCGAAGGAATGTTGAAGCTGTTCAAGGCCTTCAGCCAGATCGACAGCAGCCTCGCCCGCAAATTCGAGGGCACGGGGCTCGGCCTGGCCATGGTCAAACGACTCGCCGAGCTGCACGGGGGGACCGTTGCAGTTGCCAGCGCAGAACGAGAGGGCTCACTCTTCGCCGTCTGGTTGCCGCTGCGGACGCCGGATCAGGCCCCCGGTACGCCCCAGGCCGCCGGAACCGCCACCCTGCCGGAGGAATTACGTCGGGCCACCGCTCGGGACGGGCAGCCTGCCCCGGAACACACGAACACGGTGCTCGTCGTGGATGACGATCCGAAGGCCGTTGAGGTGATTGCCGCGCTCCTGCCGACCTCGGCGTACACCGTCGTGCGGGCGTACGGCGGACGCGAGGCGATCTCACTCGCACAGCGGCTCCGCCCGGATCTGGTTCTGCTCGACCTGATCATGGCGGACGTGAGCGGGTTCGACGTCGTCAAGGCCCTTCAGAGCAATCCGGATACGGCGCAGATACCGATTCTGGTGGTGACTGCCAAACAGATCACGGCGTTGGACCGTGCCGCGCTGAACGGAAATCCCGGCCGAGTGGTCCGCACCGTCGAGAAATCCGGGTTCACTCACATCGACTTTGTCGCCGAGGTCCGGCGCGCATTGCTGCCGCAATAGGGGAGCCCGAGCCATCGCCAGGATATTGATCGTTGAAGACAATCGCGCAAACATGAAGCTGGCAACCCTCCTGCTGACCCACGCCGGGCACACGGTGCTGTGCGCCATCGACGCGGAGACGGGCCTGACCCTCGCGCGTGACGAGCAGCCCGATCTCATCCTGATGGACATCCAATTGCCGGGAATGGACGGCCTGGCGGCGACCGCGCTGCTGAAGCGGGACCCGGCCACCGCATCCGTTCCCGTGATAGCGCTCACCGCGATGGCGATGAAGGCGGATCAGGAAAAGGCGCGCGTGGCCGGCTGCGACGACTACATCACCAAGCCGTTGCGCTACGAGGCGTTGTACGACGCGATCGATCGTCTCCTCGTCGGGACCCGGCCGCCCGCGGGAGGCCAGTCAGAACGCATGCACGAGCCGACATCGGATGTCGGCGACGGTGCCGCCCGACTCGCATCGTCGCATCCGGCCGCGCGCGATACCCCGCGCATTCTGGTCGCCGAGGATAACCTGACCAACCAGAAGCTGATCGTGACGCAATTGGCCTCGCTCGGCTATGCAGCCGATGTGGCCGACGACGGAAGGCAGGCCTTGGAATGCTGGCGGAGCGGCACCTACGCTCTGCTGATCAGCGACGTGCTCATGCCGGAGATGGATGGGTACGACTTGACGGCCGCGATCCGTGCGCAGGAGCGAGGGTTGGCCCGCATCCCGATTGTGGCCCTGACCGCGAATGCCCTCGCACACGAAGAGGCCCGCTGGCGCGCGGTCGGTGCGGACGAATACCTCAGTAAGCCCCTGCAACTCGCGAGCCTCAAAGCGATTCTGGACAAGTGGCTGCCGGCCGGCCGATCGGGTTCGGGATCCAGCGCGGGGGCAGACCACCTGACCACCGTCGACCGGGCGGTCGACGTGGCCGTGCTCGCACGGTTGGTCGGGAGCGATCCGGCGGTGATCCTCGACTTTCTGACGGACTTCCGGGTCAGCACCGCCGAGATAGCGGGGGAACTGAGGGACGCGTGTGACGATCGTCGGGCGCTCACGGCAGGCGAGCAAGCGCACAAACTGAAGTCTTCGGCGCGCGCCGTGGGCGCGTTGGCACTCGGCGAACTCTGTTCGGAAATCGAGACGGTGGCCAAGTCGGGCAACACCGACTCCCTGACCGCGCTGCTCCCCGCATTCGAGCACGAACTGCGCGCCGTGAACGCGTTCCTGGACTCCTGGCCTGCCTAGTGGGCCTCTCACGCGACGCGGTGGCCGGGGGTGATTCGGCGATCCGGATCCTCGTGCTCGACGACGAGCCATTCATGAACAAGCTTCTCGCCCACATGCTCGTCGGGCTGGGATTCACCTCGGTGGCGAGCTGCGATTCGGGTTCGGCCGGGCTGGAGCTGGTCGATTCCCTCAACCCGCCCAATCTGATCCTGCTCGACCTCAACATGCCGGGGATGGATGGAATTGAATTCGTCCGGAAGCTGGTGGACCTCGACTACTCCGGCAGTGTCATCCTGGTCAGTGGCGAAGACGAGCGCATGCTGCACATGGCCGTGAACCTGATTCAGGCGCACCGGATCACCGTGCTGGGTCACCTCAGCAAGCCGGTCCCCCTGGCCACCATGGCTGCGATGGTGGGCAAGTGGCGGCCGGCTGCCGCGCAGGCGGCGACGGTGAAGTCCTACGGTGCAGGCGAACTCGGCGCCGCCATCGCAGGCGACGAACTGGTCAACTACTACCAGCCCAAGGTCGCCGTGGCCACGGGGGCAGTCGTGGGGGTGGAGACGCTCGTGCGCTGGCGGCACCCCACAGATGGCCTGGTCTTCCCCGACCAATTCATCGGCGTGGCCGAAGAGCACGGCCTGATCGACGGCCTGACACGGGTGGTGCTGACCGGCGCCATGGCGGACGCCGCGGCCTGGCTGAAGCTGGGGCTGCGCCTTCGGGTGGCGATCAACATCTCAATGGATAACTTCTCCACCGTGGACTTCGCGGATTTCGTTTCCGGGGCGGCCGCCGCAGCGGCCGTGGCCCCGCAGGACGTCATCCTCGAGGTGACGGAGAGTCGTCTCATGCTGGACCGGCGCGCGCCGCTGGAAGTACTGACGCGGCTGCGGCTCAAACGCTTCGGTCTGTCGATCGACGATTTCGGCACCGGCCATTCCTCGCTCACCCAGCTGCGCGACATCCCCTTCGACGAACTGAAAATAGACAGCAGCTTCGTGCACGGCGCCTGGCGCGACACGACCGCGCTGGCGATGTACGCCGCCAGCCTCGGCCTCGGAAAGCAGCTCGGCATGGAGGTCGTCGCCGAAGGCGTGGAGGATCAGGACGATTGGGACCTTCTGCGCCGGACGAATTGCGATCTGGCCCAGGGCTACTTCATCGCCCGGCCCATGCCGGCCGCGGATCTGGCCGGCTGGAACACCATCTGGAATGAGCGTGTCAAGGACCTGCTGCGCTGAGCCGAGGCGGCGTCCCGACTCCGACACGCCACAACCGTTGACGACCGAAGTCTCGAATATCTGTTCGGATGTTGCTAGGCTCCTCAACAGCAGACGTCGACGATGAATTGTCCACCTGAACCGCAGCTTCCGGCCAGTGTCGGAGGTGCGGCGTACAGTCGGTTTTCGTCAGAGACAGACAGCGAATGCCTTGTCGAGAACGGCAACCGGGGTCCTCCCGGCCGCCGCGGTCGACAGCCTATAGGCGCCGAAACGCACGACCGAAGGAGTCCACCATGGCATCAGCAGCAGACCGCGAGAAGGCACTCGACACCGCGCTCGCCCAGATCGACCGCCAGTTCGGCAAGGGCTCGGTCATGCGTCTGGGCAGCGACGAACGCGCCCCCGTCGAGACCATCTCCACGGGCTCCATCGCCCTGGACGTCGCGCTCGGCATCGGCGGACTCCCGCGCGGTCGCATCGTCGAGATCTACGGCCCGGAGTCCTCCGGTAAGACCACCCTGACCCTGCACGCGATCGCCAACGCGCAGAAGGGCGGCGGAATCGCCGCCTTCATCGACGCGGAACACGCCCTCGACCCCGAATACGCGAGGAAGCTCGGCGTCGACATCGACGCCCTCCTGGTCTCCCAGCCCGACACCGGCGAGCAGGCGCTCGAAATCGCCGACATGCTCGTGCGCAGCGGATCGATCGACCTGATCGTCATCGACTCCGTCGCCGCGCTGGTGCCTCGCGCCGAGATCGAGGGTGAGATGGGCGATTCGCACGTCGGACTCCAGGCCCGCCTGATGTCCCAGGCGCTGCGCAAGCTCACCGGTGGCCTCAGCCAGACCAACACCACCATGATCTTCATCAACCAGCTGCGAGAGAAGATCGGCGTGTTCTTCGGCAGCCCGGAGACCACCGCCGGCGGAAAGGCGCTCAAGTTCTACGCATCGGTCCGACTCGACATCCGCCGGATCGAAACCCTCAAGGACGGCACCGAAGCTGTCGGCAACCGCACCAGGGTCAAGGTCGTCAAGAACAAGATGGCGCCGCCGTTCAAGCAGGCCGAGTTCGACATCATCTACGGCATCGGGATCTCCCGTGAGGGCAGCCTGATCGACTTCGGCGTCGACCAGGGCATCGTCAAGAAGTCCGGAGCCTGGTACACCTACGACGGAGACCAGCTCGGCCAGGGCAAGGAGAACTCCAGGAACTTCCTGCTCAAGAACCCCGACATGGCCAACGAGATCGAGAAGAAGATCCTCTTCAAGCTCGGCGTCGGCCCCGAGGGTGCCGCGGCGAAGAAGGCCCAGATCGCGGCCGACGCCGCAGCTGCCGCAGCCGCGGACGCCGCGGCCAAGGAAGCCGGCGTGGACGCCAAGTCCGCCCCGGCGAGGCTCGCAGCCCGCAAGGGGGCGTAGCCTCGATGGTGCACTTCGAACCGTCCGACGAGGTCACCCCGATCAGCGCGGCCCGCGCGAAGAGCAAGGCCAGGGTCGCGGCGAAGGCGCTGTCCGCCGAACCGGTCGACGCGGCAGCCGCGTCGGGTGCGGCCACGGGATCGGAACCGGGATCGGAACCGGGTTCGGCCGCCGCGCCCGACCGGATGCTGGCACCGGTCACCTACCTGCCCGGGGCTTCACCGACCGGTTCCGCAGGAACCGGGGAGGCCCATCAGGTGGACGACTCGCACCCCGTGGACGAGTATGCCCTCGTCGCGGTGGCCGCCGAGGCAGCCGCAGCCGCCGAGGCGGTCGAGCGGGAGCATGCGGAGCAGGTGCTGCTGCAGCGGCTGCGCGCACGCTCGCTCTCGGCCACCGAGGCACGCACGATTCTCGCCGGCACCGAGATCGCCGAACACGAGATCGACGAGGTCATCGATCGGTTCGCCGAACTCGGCTACATCGACGAGGGCAGGCTGGCCGACCAGATCCTGCACAGCCACCACGAACGCAAGGGTCTCGGCCGGTCCGGGGTCCAGACGGAGATGCGCCGACGCGGGCTCGACCACGACCTGATCCTCGAGAAGCTCGAAGAGCTGCCGGACGACGAGGAGGAGCGCGCCATCGAACTGGCCTGCAAGCGGGTGCAGCAGCTGGGCCGCCTCGACGACCAGACGATCGACCGTCGACTCACCGGGTTCCTCATGCGCAAGGGCTACGCCTCGTCCACGGTGCGGCTGGCCGTGAAGGCGGCCCTGGCGTCCCGTTCCGGTTCCGGTTCCGGTTCCGCGGGAACATCCCGCGTGCGGTTCCGCTGACCTGGCCGGTCTTTCCCGCGCTCAGGGTTCCACGCGTAAACTGAGGCCACTATGACCCGCAGCACCCCCGCACCCCCATTCTCCGGCGCCGTGACGCTGAGCCCACCGGCAGCGAGCACGGGGGACGACCCGATGACCCGCACCCGCACCCTGATCGCGCCGTCGACCGCAGCCCGCGCCGCGGACGGCCGGGCGCGCACCTACGAGGTGCGCACCTTCGGCTGCCAGATGAACGTGCACGATTCCGAACGCCTGAGCGGTTCGCTCGAGGCGGCCGGTTACGTTCCCTCCGCCGGCGAGGAGGCCGACATCGTCGTGCTCAACACCTGCGCCGTGCGGGAGAACGCCGACAACAAGCTCTACGGCAACCTGGGCCAGCTGGCCTCGGTGAAGCGCCGCCACGAGGGCATGCAGATCGCCGTCGGCGGCTGCCTCGCCCAGAAGGACAAGGACACGATCCTGGCGAAGGCCCCCTGGGTCGACGTCGTGTTCGGCACGCACAACATGGGGTCGTTGCCGAGTCTGCTCGAACGGTCCCGTCACAACGGCCAGGCGCAGCTCGAGATCCTCGAGGCGCTGGAAACCTTCCCGTCCACCCTGCCGACCAAGCGCGATTCCAGCTACAGCGGCTGGGTGTCCATCTCCGTCGGCTGCAACAACACCTGCACCTTCTGCATCGTCCCGGCGCTGCGCGGCAAGGAGAGGGACCGCCGCCCCGGCGAGATCCTCGCCGAGATCCAGTCCCTCGTCGACGACGGCGCCATCGAGGTCACCCTGCTCGGCCAGAACGTCAACTCCTACGGCGTCGAGTTCGGCGACCGTCTCGCATTCGGCAAGCTGCTGCGCGCCGCGGGGCGGATCGAGGGGCTGGAGCGCATCCGTTTCACCAGCCCGCACCCCGCCGCGTTCACCGACGACGTGATCGACGCGATGGCCGACACCCCGGCGGTCATGCCGCAGCTGCACATGCCCCTGCAATCGGGCTCCGACCGCATCCTCAAGTCGATGCGGCGTTCCTACCGCTCCGCCCGCTTCCTCGGCATCCTCGACCGGGTGCGGGCGCAGATGCCGCACGCGGCAATCAGCACCGACATCATCGTCGGGTTCCCCGGCGAGACCGAAGAGGACTTCCAGGAAACCCTCCGGGTGGTCGAACAGGCCCGGTTCGCGACCGCGTTCACCTTCCAATACTCGATCCGGCCGGGCACCCCCGCCGCGACCATGGCCGACCAGGTGCCCAAGGAGGTCGTCCAGGACCGTTACGAACGCCTCGCCGCGCTCCAGGAACGCATCTCCTGGGAGGAGAACCAGGCCGTGATCGGCCGCGAGGTCGAGCTGCTGGTCGCCAACGGCGAGGGCCGCAAGGACGCCGACACCCATCGCCTGAGCGGCCGCGCCCCCGACAGCAGGCTGGTGCACTTCGACGTCCCGGCGGGCTCCGAGCTGCCGCGACCCGGCGATGTCGTCACCGTGACCGTGACCCAGGCCGCGCCGTTCCACCTGATCGCCGACTCCCTCGACGGCTCCCCGCTCCGGATCCGGCGCACCCGCGCCGGCGACGCGTGGGACCGGGCCGAGGCCGAGGCCTGCGGTGTGCCCAGCCACGGCGGGGCAGCCGCGACCGGCGGCGCCGTCTCGCTCGGAATGCCGACGCTCGGCCTGCCGTCCGCCGGAATTCCTGCCGCCGAGCGCGGCGCGGTCTCGACGATGCCGATCTACGACGTCACCGACGGGGAGCGCTAACCGGGTGGACGACGTCGACACGGGGGCGGACGCAGACCCGGGACTCGTCGTGATC
The DNA here is from genome assembly GCF_004403515.1 of Cryobacterium fucosi. GTDB lineage: Bacteria > Actinomycetota > Actinomycetes > Actinomycetales > Microbacteriaceae > Cryobacterium > Cryobacterium fucosi. The sequence goes on from NZ_SOHH01000071.1 coordinate 38,624, forward strand.
GTCGGGCCGACCGGTACCGGCAAGTCCGAACTCTCCCTCGACCTCGCGGAACGGCTTGTCGCGCGCGGCCGGACCGTGGAGATCGTCAACGCGGATGCCATGCAGTTGTACCGGGGAATGGACATCGGCACCGCGAAACTGTCGGTGGCCGAGCGCCGCGGCATCCCGCACCACCTCCTCGACGTGCTGGCGGTGACCGATGAGGCCACCGTCGCCCGGTACCAGGTGGAGGCCAGGGCGGCCATCACCGAGATCATCGGGCGGGGCGCCGTGCCCATCCTCGTCGGCGGCTCCGGCCTCTACGTGTCGGCGGTCGTCTTCGATTTCCAGTTCCCCGGCACCGACCCCGTGCTCCGGGCGCGGTTGGAGGCCGAACTGGCCGAGTTGGGCCCCGGCGCGCTCTACACCCGGCTGAAGGCCGTCGACCCGGCCGCCGCCGTGCGGATCGGCGCGAGCAACGGTCGCCGGCTCGTGCGGGCGCTGGAGGTCGTCGAACTGACCGGAGCCCCGCACGCCGCCGCGCTTCCCGGCGAACCGGTCTACTGGCGGCCGAGCGTGACCGTCGGCCTGCGCTCGCCCCGGGAGGAGCTCACGTCCCGCCTCGACGCGCGCGTCACCGCGATGTGGGATGCCGGCCTGCCCGACGAGGTCGAGGCGCTGATCCCCGCGGGGATCGAAACCGGGGTGACCGCCAGCCGGGCCATCGGCTACGCGCAGGCGCTCGGCCAGTTGCGCGGCACCCTCAGCCGCGCCGAGGCGATCGAGCAGACCCAGCAGTTCACCCGGCGCTACGCCCGGCGGCAGGTCAGCTGGTTCAAGCGGTCCCCGCACACGCACTGGATCGAGTCCGCCGCCGCCGACCGGGTGCACCAGGCCCTCGAACGGATCGACAGCGGGACGCCGGCGGCGCCGTCCTCCTAAACTGGACCCATGGGACTGGATCTGAACTTCACCAAAGGCCATGGCACGGGCAACGACTTCGTGTTGTTCGCCGACCCCGACGGCCGGATCGACCTCACCCCCGATCAGATCCGCGCCGTCTGCGACCGCCGGTTCGGCATCGGCGGCGACGGCATCATCCGTGCCGTACGGTCCCGCAGCCTCGACGCGGGCGCTGCCGCGCTGGCCGAAGACGAGCAGGCCGAATGGTTCATGGACTACGCGAACGCGGACGGCACCGTCTCGGAGATGTGCGGCAACGGCATCCGCGTGTACACCCGGTTCCTGCTCGAGCAGGGCCTGGCTACGCTCGCCGGCGGGGAGACCCTCAGCATCGGAACCCGCGGGGGAGTGCGGGACGTGCAGCGCGGCGGATCCGGCTACCAGGTCGACCTCGGCCGGTGGAAGCTCGACGGCGGCGAACCGCTCGTGCGGGCGAAGAACCTCGCAGTCGCCCGCCCGGGCCTCGGCATCAACGTCGGCAACCCGCACGTGGTCGTGGCCCTGGCCGACGACGCCGAATTGGAAAACGCCGACCTCACGTTCGTTCCGCAGCTCGACCCGGATCCCGCGGCCGGGGCGAACATCGAATTCGTGGTGCCGAACGACCCCCTCGTCGTCGACGGCGTCGGCCGCATCCGGATGCGCGTGCACGAGCGCGGCAGCGGCGAGACCCTGTCCTGCGGCACCGGTGCCGCCGCGGCGGCCCTCGCGACCCGGCACTGGGCCGGGGTGGGGGCGCCCAACCAGTGGCGGGTCGAGGTCAGGGGCGGTGTGCTCGGCGTGCGGATGTTCCCGACCGAGGACGGCGAGCACGTGTCGCTGTCCGGCCCGGCCGAGCTGGTCTTCGACGGGGTCTTCCGGCTGGCCTGAGAACGTGCCGGGCGGGCGCCGTCGTCAGCCGTGGCGCTTGACGCGCAGCACCCGGAAGCCCTTGCTGATGGCGTGCCGACTGGTGCCGAACTCGTCGGGCAGGTCGCCGTCGAGCCAGCGCTGCAGGGAGTCCGAGCCGAGGTTGCGCTGCACGACGAGCCAGGCATCCGAGTCGGGCTCCAGGCGCGGCAGCCAGGTGTGCAGGAGGTTGTGCAGCTCGCTCTTGCCGACCCGGATCGGCGGGTTCGACCAGATCGTGCGGAAGCTCAGATGAGCCGGCACCTGGTCCGGCAGCACCGCCGTGACGTTGGTCAGCCCGAGCTTCTCCGCGTTGAGTCGCACCAGGTCGAGCGCGCGCTCGTTCACGTCGACCGCCCAAATGGTCGCACGGGGCGAGGCGAGGGCCAGGTACAGGCTGATCGGACCCCAGCCGCAGCCGAGGTCGAGGAAGTCGCCGCCCGGCGGCGGGGTCGGCGCGTGGCCGATCAGGACCTGGGTTCCGGTGTCGATGTGGTCGGGGCTGAAGACCGAATTGGCGGTCGTCACCTGCCGGTCCTCGCCGCCCAGCGAAACAGTGATCTGCCTGAGTTTCAGGGCGCTGTCGGGTGCCGGGGTGAAGTAGTGGTCTGAGGCCATAGTAGGGAACCTATCGTGCTTCGAGGAACTAAGGTTAAAGGAATGATTGAGCCAACCGAGCACGACAACGACGACGATGTGGTAGCGCGCGTCCTGGCCAGCGCAGACAGCAAAGCCGCCGGCTATTCGCTCTTCCGGAGCGGCTCCGCGCAGGCGCTGCAGGCCGACTCCTCCACGCCGGAGTCCGACCAGGGCCACGACGGTGCGCAGCAGGACCGTGAGGACCGCAACGCGCTACGCCGGGTGCCCAGCCTTTCCACGGAGCTCGAGGACGTCACCGAGGTCGAATACCGGCAGCTGCGGCTCGAGAACGTCGTCCTGATCGGCCTGTACACCCAGGGCACAGTGTCCGACGCGGAGAACTCGATGCGCGAGCTCGCCGCCCTCGCCGAAACAGCGGGCGCGACCGTGCTCGACGGGCTGATGCAGCGCCGGGCGAAGCCCGACGCGAGCACGTACCTCGGCAAGGGCAAGGCCGAGGAACTCGCCGGGATCGTCAAGGCGATGGGCGCAGACACCGTGATCGCCGACACCGAACTCGCCCCCAGCCAGCGGCGCGCGCTCGAGGACGTCGTCAAGGTCAAGGTCATCGACCGCACGGCCGTCATCCTCGACATCTTCAGCCAGCACGCCAAGAGCCGGGAGGGCAAGGCGCAGGTCGAACTCGCCCAGCTCGAGTATCTGCTGCCGCGCCTGCGCGGCTGGGGCGACTCCATGTCCCGCCAGGCCGGTGGCCAGGTCGGCGGCGCCGGTGCCGGCATGGGCTCCCGCGGACCCGGTGAAACGAAGATCGAGCTGGACCGTCGCCGCATCCACACCCGGATGTCCCGGCTCCGCAAGCAGATCCTCGAGATGAAGCCTGCCCGTGAGGCCAAGCGGGCCAACCGCAAGCGCAACTCCGTGCCATCCGTCGCCATCGTCGGCTACACCAACGCAGGCAAGTCGAGCCTGCTCAACCGGATCACCCGGGCCGGCGTGCTCGTCGAGAACTCCCTCTTCGCCACCCTCGACGCCACCGTGCGCAAGTCGACAACGGCCGACGGGCGCCTGTACACCCTCACCGACACCGTCGGCTTCGTGCGTAACCTGCCGCACCAGCTGGTCGAGGCCTTCCGTTCCACCCTCGAGGAAGTGGCCGACGCCGACGTCATCGTGCACGTCGTCGACGGTTCTCACCCGGATCCGGCGAGCCAGCTGGCAACGGTGCGCGAGGTGATCGGCGAGGTCGGCGCCAGGGAGATCCCCGAGATCGTCGTCTTCAACAAGGGCGACCTCGTCGGCGAGGACGACCGGCTCGTGCTGCGCGGCCTGTGGCCCGACGGCATCTTCGTCTCCGCCCGCACGGGGGAGGGCATCGAGGAGCTTCTCGCGGCCATCGCCGAACGGCTGCCGCGCCCCACGATCGAACTCACCCTGCTCATCCCCTACGAGCGCGGTGATCTGATCGCCGCTCTGCACGAGCAGGGGCAGGTCCTGTCGACGGAGTACGCCGAAACGGGAACCCAGGTGACCGCCCTGGTCACCCCGGGTATCCAAACCCAGTTCACCCCGTTCGCCGTGCGGCCCGCCGTCAGCGCCTGACCCGGATCTCGACAAGCTCGATCACCGGGACTGTCTCGATCACCGGGGGCGCCGGTGGTCGAGCTTGTCGAGACCGGGTCGGGGGATCTCGACGGGCTCGATCACCGGGTCGGGCTCGATCGCCGAGGGAGTCGGTGGTCGAGCTTGTCGAGACCGGGCCGGGGGATCTCGGCGGGCCCGATCACCGGGTCGGGCCCGATCACCGGGACGGGCTCGATCACCGGGGCGGGCTCGATCACCGGGACGGCGCGAAACAAAAAGTCACAGTCCGGCGACCCCCGAGCGGGGTTGCTAGAGTCTCATTCAATCGTTGCCGCCGAGGTTCACCCTGGCGGCATGGAGCGACAGCCGAGCCCGGCATCCGCCCGCGAACACCCGCCAGGCCTGCCTGGCGGTCCGCGGCCGCCCGGCCCCCGCCGGTGCGGGCAACTGTCGAATGAGGTGCACATGGAAAAGACGTCGGACCCGGCCTGTCCCGGTCGAATCCCGTTCTCTTTCGAGCTCTACCCGCCGAAAACGGAGTCTGCGGCCTCCGCGCTGAACACGACGATCGCCAGCCTCGCCGCGGCCGGCCCGGACTTCATCTCGGTCACCTACGGCGCCAACGGATCGTCACGCCGATCGTCGCTCGACGTGCTCACCCACATCCTCCGCACCACCACCGTCGACCCGATGGCGCACCTGACGTGTGTCGGCTCCTCGAACGCCGAGGCAAGCCGGCTGATCCGCGAATTCCTCGATGCGGGCGTGCGCAGTTTCCTTGCGGTGCGCGGGGACCCGCCGCAGGGGACGCCGGAGGGCGCGGCGCTCCTCGGCGACCTGCGGAGCGCGGGCGAGCTCGTGCAGCTCATCCACCGGGTTCAGGCCGAGAAGGTGCCCTACCGCGAGACCGTGATCCCCGGCCTGCCCGGCGCGCGGAACGTCAAAACCGAGCGGGAGAAGGTGCGGATCGCCGTCGCGGCGTTCCCGAACGGCCACCCTCGGTCCCGCTCGGCCGAGCAGGACATCGACACCCTCCTCGCCAAGCAGGCGGCCGGGGCGAACCTGGCCATCACTCAACTGTTCTTCCACGCCGACCACTACCTGAGCTTCATCCAGCGGGCCAGGCAGGCCGGCGTCGAATTCCCGATCATCCCCGGGATCATGCCGGTCACCAGCCCGGCCCGGCTTCGGCGCATCCTCGAGCTCTCCGGGGAGGACCTCCCGTCCGAACTCTCGATCCAGCTCGAGGTCGAACCCACCGACCAGGGCCAGCGGGAGATCGGCATCCGTCACGCCACCGACCTGGCCAGGGAGCTGATCGCCGGAGGCGCCCCCGGGCTCCACCTCTACGCCTTCAACCAACACGAAACCGTGCTCGCCGTGCTCGACGGCTGCGGTCTGCTCAACCCGTCCACCCCCGTCGCCCGCCTCGTCAAGGAGTCCGCATGACCACCTCACCCGTCTTCCCCTCCGGGACCATCCTCGGCTACCCGCGGATCGGCCCCCGCCGCCAGCTCAAGAAGGCCGTCGAGTCGTTCTGGGCAGGCACGATCAGCGCCGCCGAGCTCGAGGACACCGCGGCGGCACTGCGCCAGGCCACCAGGAATCGCCTCGTCGCCCTGGGTCTCGGCGCCGACGACTCCTCGATCCCGGGCTCGTTCTCCTTCTACGATCAGGTGCTCGACGCCCTGTGCACCGTTGGGGCCGTCCCCGCCCGGTACGCGTCCCTGGTGGGCGCAGACGGATGCATCGACCTGGCCGGGTACTTCACCCTCGCCCGCGGTGAGGGCGAGAACCTGCCCCTCGAGATGACGAAGTGGTTCGACTCCAACTACCACTACCTCGTCCCCGAAATCGGTCCGGAGACCGTCTTCTCCCTCTCCAGCGACCGCATCGTGCGGGAGTTCGCCGAAGCGAAGGCGGCCGGATACCTCACCCGCCCGGTCATCGTCGGCCCGGTCACCTTCCTCCTGCTCAGCAAGGCGAGCGACGAAGCGCCCGCCGGCTTCTCCCCGCTGGACCGCCTCGACGATCTGCTCCCGGTTTACGCCGCGCTGCTCCAGCGACTCGCCGAGGCCGGCGCCGAATGGGTGCAGCTGGATGAGCCGGCCCTGGTCAGCGAAAGCATTGACGCGCCCAGGGCCGAGGCCGTCGCCGCGCTCGGCTGGGCCTACGACACCCTCGGCCGACTTGCCACGCGGCCGGCCATCTTCGTCGCGGCGCCCTATGGCAGCCTCGACGACGCCCTCCCCGTGCTCGCCGGGACACCGGTCGACGCGATCGGGCTCGACCTCGTGCGCGGGGCGCTCCCTCTCGACGCCCCCGGTCTGGCCGGGAAGACCCTCGTGGCCGGGGTGATCGACGGCCACAACATTTGGCGCGGCGATCTGGCCGGCGCCCTCGACAAGGCCGAACGGCTCGCCGAGCTCTCCCCGCGGGTGACCGTGTCCACGTCCACCTCGCTCCTCCACGTTCCACACGACGTCAACGACGAGAGCGCGCTCGGAGACGAGCTGCCCGGCTGGCTGGCCTTCGCCGACCAGAAGGTCGGACAGGTCGCCACCCTGGCCCGTGGCCTGTCAGAGGGCCGGGCAGCCATCGCGGCCGAGCTGGCGGCAGCATCCGTCGCGCTCGAGGCCCGGCGCAACGCCCCCGGGGTGCGAGACGGCGCGGTGCGCGCCCGGGCCGCAGCACTCACCGCCGACGACTTCAGCCGTGGCGACTACCAGGCGAGACTTGTCGCCCAGGATGCCGCCCTCGGGTTGCCGCTGTTGCCGACCACGACCATCGGGTCATTCCCGCAGACCGGGGACATCCGGCGCGCCAGGGCCAGGCACCTCACCGGTGCGCTGTCCGCCGGCGACTACCGCGACCTGATGGAGGCGGAAATCGCCCGGGTCGTCGCTCTGCAGGAGGAGATCGGCCTCGACGTGCTCGTGCACGGCGAACCCGAACGCAACGACATGGTGCAGTACTTCGCCGAGCAGCTCGACGGCTTCCAGGTGACCGAGAACGGCTGGGTGCAGTCCTATGGCAGCCGGTGCACGCGACCGTCCATCCTCTGGGGCGACGTGTCCCGGCCACGACCGATCACGGTCGACTGGTCGACCTACACCCAGGGGCTGACCGCGAAACCGGTCAAGGGAATGCTCACCGGACCGGTCACGATCCTCGCCTGGTCGTTCGTGCGCGACGACCAGCCGCTGGGGGACACCGCCCGGCAGGTGGCGCTGGCGCTCCGGGACGAGATCGCCGACCTCGAGGCGGCCGGGATCGGCCTCGTCCAGGTCGACGAACCGGCGCTGCGCGAACTGCTCCCACTGAAGAAGAAGGACCACGCCGACTACCTCGACTGGTCGGTCGGCTCCTTCCGCCTCGCAACGGCCGGGGTGGCCGACGCCACCCAGATCCACACCCACCTCTGCTACTCGGAGTTCGGGGTGGTGATCGACGCCATCCGGAACCTCGACGCCGACGTCACCAGCATCGAGGCCGTGCGGTCCCGGATGGAGGTCGTCGCGGACATCGAGGCCGGCGGGTTCGACCACGGCATCGGCCCGGGCGTGTACGACATCCACTCGCCGCGAGTGCCGAGCGTCGCCGAGATCACGGAGCTGCTCGACCGGGCCCTCGAATCCATCCCGGAACGACAGGTCTGGGTCAACCCGGATTGCGGTTTGAAGACCCGCGGCTATGCGGAGACCGTTGAATCGCTGCACAACATGGTGACGGCAACCCGTGCCGTGCGCGCGCGCATCGGCGCGAACGCCCCCGCGTAGGCACGGGACGCAGAACGGCCCTGCCGGAAAACCGACAGGGCCGTTCCCGCAGCAGGTGATCAGACCGAGCGCAGCACCGCCACGATCTTGCCGAGGATCTCGGCGTGGTCTCCGACGATCGGTTCGAAGTTGCTGTTGCGCGGCAACAGCCAGATGTGGCCATCACGCTGGCGGAGGACCTTCACCGTCGCCTCACCGTCGAGCATGGCCGCAACGATCTCGCCGTTCTCGGCCGTCTTCTGCTGGCGGACCACAACCCAGTCGCCATCGCAGATGGCCGCGTCGATCATCGACTCGCCGACGACCTTGAGCATGAACAGCTCGCCCTTGCCGACCAGCTGGCGGGGGAGTGGGAATATCTCGTCGATCTGCTGGTCCGCCATGATCGGCACGCCGGCCGCGATCCGGCCGACCATCGGCACCATGGCCGCATCGCCGACCTGCACGCCCGACTGGTAGCTTTCGGAACCGCCTGCGGACACGTCCTCCGGCGAATGCGGAATCTCGATCAGGACCTCGAGTGCGCGGGGCCGGTTCGGGTCGCGTCGGAGGTAACCGCTCAGCTCGAGCTGGTTGAGCTGATGGGTGACGCTCGAGAGCGAGGACAGGCCGACGGCGTCGCCGATCTCCCGCATGCTCGGCGGATAGCCGCGCTGGCTCACCGAGCGCTGGATCACATCGAGGATGGCGAGTTGTTTCTCGCTGAGGCTCTTGCGCCGCCTGGTGCCGCCCTTGTCGCGGGAACCGCTGGTGTCCTGCGTCACGATGTCGCTCCTCGTCTCAATGAAACCGGTCGGGGCGGCGGTCGAAACCGCCGCTCAACCCGAATGTCGGTGGTGTCTGGTTGATTCAATCCAGACAATCGAAACTGTATCCATCCCAGGCACGATTCACAAACATTCATTCGAGTGTGTCGTGACTATTTTTGAGAAACACCGGAAATTTCCCTTGATTATTCGAAGAATCGAATATACATTCGGAACATAGGTTCGCATCCGGCTCTCCCGGCCGAGAGCCGGATGCGTTTTTACACAGGAGGTACGACATGAGCAGTGCAATGGGAATGACCGCCATCGGAAGCAACGGGGCACTCGGCCTGGGCGTCGCCGACATGGCCAGTGACATGGCCCCCGTCCGCACCCGACTGCACCTCACCCGACGCGGTCGCGTCGTGTTCACGACGCTCGCAGCGATTCCCCTCGCCGCCGTCGCACTCGCCCTGGCCCTCAACGGCGGAATCGCCGCCGCCGAGGGCACGCACGTCGGCGCTGGCGTCGCCGACGCGGCCACCGTCTTCGACTACGTCACCATCCAGTCGGGCCAGTCCCTGTGGCAGCTGGCCGAGACCATCGCCCCCACCTCCGACCCGCGGGACGTGATCGCCGGGATCGTGAGCCTGAACCAGCTCCCCTCGGAGAGCGTGCAGCCGGGTCAGCGCCTGGCCCTGCCCGCCAGATTCTGAACTCGCCCGGGGGTCCGAGCGGCTCCCCGAGCTGCTCCCCCCAGGGCACCCGGGCATCCCCGGTAGCATTGGGGGAGTGACCAGTCTCAACGACCTGCCCCTCCGCGACAATCTGCGCGGACTCACCCCCTACGGAGCACCCCAGCTGCACGTGGCCGTAGCTCTCAACGTGAATGAGAACACGCACGGGATCCCCGACGCCGTCGCCCGTGACATCGTCGCCGCGATGACCGAGGCCATCCGCACCATCAACCGCTACCCCGACCGCGAGTTCACCGAGTTGCGGGAGTCGCTGGCCCGGTACCTCGGACACGGTCTCACCCGGGAGAACATCTGGGCGGCCAACGGCTCGAACGAGGTGTTGCAGCAGGTGCTGCAGGCCTTCGGCGGGCCGGGCCGGTCGGTCCTCGGCTTCGCGCCGACGTATTCGATGTACTCCCTGCTCGCCTCAGGCACCGGCACCCGGTGGATCGCCGGCACCCGCGACGCCGACTTCGAACTCACTCCGGCGACCGCCACAGGATGGGTCGACACGGTGTCGCCCGACCTCGTCTTCCTCTGCTCCCCGAACAACCCCACCGGCACGCCGCTGTCTCTCGACACGATCGCGGCGGTGTACGACGCGACCGACGGAGTCGTCGTCGTCGACGAGGCCTACGCCGAGTTCGGCCCGTCCGGCGCGCCGAGCGCCCTCACCCTGCTGCCCGGGCGGGAGCGGCTCCTCGTCTCCCGCACCATGAGCAAGGCGTTCGCGTTCGCCGGCGCGCGGGTCGGCTACCTTGCCGCCGACCCTGCGGTGACGGACGCCCTCCGCCTGGTACGCCTGCCGTACCACCTGTCCGCCCTCACCCAGGCCGCCGCAATCGCGGCCCTGGCGCACACTGCCGAGATGCTCGCCATGGTCGACGACATCCGCGGTCAGCGGGACCGCCTCGTGGCGGAGCTCGCCGTGCTCGGCTACAGTCCCCTGCGGAGCGCGAGCAACTTCGTGCTGTTCGGCGGGGTGGACGACCCCAGGGGCACCTTCGAGGCGCTGCTGGCGGAGGGCATCCTGGTGCGTGACGTCGGGATACCGGGGCACCTGCGCGTGACGGCCGGCACCGAGGCGGAGACGAGCGTGTTCCTCACGGCGCTGGCCGGGCTCGGCCAGCACTCCGTCGTCCAGCCCAATAAACTGTTGGAATGAGCCTGACTTCCACGACATCCTCGCCCCGCGTCGCCCACCTTCAGCGGGAGACCAGCGAGTCGAGCATCGACCTGACGCTCAACCTGGACGGCACGGGAGTCTCGGACGTCCAGACCTCCGTCCCCTTCTACGATCATCTGCTGACAGCGTTCGCGAAGCACTCGCTGACCGACCTCACCGTTCGCGCCCGCGGCGACATCGAGATCGACGTGCACCACACGGTGGAAGACATCGGCATCGTGCTCGGCCAGGCGATCCGCGAGGCGCTCGGCGACAAGTCGGGCATCTCCCGTTACGGCGACGCTCTCGTGCCGCTTGACGAGGCCCTCGTCCAGGCCGTCGTCGACATCTCGGGCCGCCCGTACCTGGTGCACCTCGGCGAGCCGGCCGGCTTCGAGTTCCACCTGATCGGCGGCCACTTCACCGGGTCGATGGTGCGTCACGTCTTCGAGGCGATCTCATTCAATGCCGGCCTCACCGTGCACATCACCGTGCAGGGCGGCCGCGATCCGCACCACATCGCCGAAGCCGAATTCAAGGCGTTCGCGCGCGCGTTCCGTCAGGCGAAGGCGCTCGACCCGCTCGTCTCCGGCATCCCGTCGACCAAGGGCGCGCTGTGAGCCGTGTCGTCGTGTTCGACTACGGCACCGGCAATGTGCACTCGGCCGTCAAGGCGCTCGAGCTGGCCGGGGCCGAGGTCACCCTGACCGGCGACCGGAAGGTGGCTCTCGAGGCCGACGGCCTCGTCGTTCCGGGGGTGGGGGCGTTCAGTGCGGTCATGTCCGCGCTGAAGGCCGTGCGCGGAGACGAGATCGTCGACCGCAGGATCGCCGGCGGACGTCCCGTCCTCGGCATCTGCGTCGGAATGCAGGTGCTCTTCGAACACGGCGTCGAGCGCGGGGTCGACACCGAGGGTCTGGGCGAATGGCCCGGCACCGTCACCCGCCTCGAGGCACCCATCCTCCCGCACATGGGCTGGAACACCGTCACGGCCGCCGAGGATTCGGTGCTGTTCCGGGGCATCGAAGAGGAACGGTTCTACTTCGTGCACTCCTACGCCGCGCAGGAATGGACCCTCGAGGTCATGCCGCCGTTCCCGAAGCCCCGGCTGACCTGGGCCGAACACGGCGTCCCGTTCCTCGCCGCAGTCGAGAACGGACCGTTGTCGGCCACCCAATTCCACCCGGAGAAGTCCGGGGAGGCAGGCATCCGTCTGCTCTCCAACTGGCTCGGTTCGCTCCGCGACTAGCCGGTCCCGTTGCCTGACCCTGGGCGCCGCGCGCCCACCCGATCTGAGGACTCCCATGACTGAGCATTCCCCCACCCCGCGTCTCGTTCTCCTGCCCGCCGTCGACGTGGCCGGGGGCAAGGCCGTGCGCCTGACCCAGGGCGAGGCCGGCACCGAGACCAATTACGGCGACCCGGTCGACGCCGCCCTCGACTGGGCTCGGCAGGGCGCCGAGTGGATCCACCTGGTCGACCTCGACGCGGCGTTCGGCCGCGGCAACAACACCGAGGTGATCCGAAACGTGATCCGCTCGCTGCCCGGCGTGCGGATCGAACTCTCCGGCGGCATCCGCGACGACGCGTCCCTCGCGGCCGCGCTGGGCGCCGGCGTCAGCCGGATCAACCTCGGCACCGCGGCGCTTGAAGACCCCGAATGGGCGGCCCGGGTGATCAACGAGCACGGCGACGCGGTCGCGGTCGGTCTCGACGTGCGTGGAACGACCCTCGCGGCACGCGGCTGGACCAAGGACGGCGGCGACCTCTGGCAGGTCCTCGCCCGTCTGGACGATGCCGGCTGCGCCCGGTACGTCGTCACCGACGTCACCAAGGACGGCACCCTGCAGGGCCCCAACATCGAGTTGCTCCGCCAGGTGATGGAACGCACCGACCGCCCGGTCGTGGCGTCGGGAGGAATCTCCAGCCTCGCCGACATCGCCGCGCTGCGCGAGCTTGTCCCGCTCGGCCTCGAAGGCACGATCGTGGGCAAGGCCCTTTACGCGGGCGCCTTCACCCTGGGCGAGGCACTGGATGTCGCCGGCGCATAACCTCGGCTCCACGGGCGAACCGGCCGGTCCCGCCGATTCCGCCGGGCAGCCGTGGGCCGGCCGGGAATTCGAGGAGAACACCCACGCGGCCGACGACGGGGCGGCGCCCGAGCCGCTACTCGCCGCCCTCGCGCTTTTCCGGACCCGCGAGGCAGGGGAGGAGAGCGTCGTCGACGCCATCCGCACGGCCCGGCTGCTCATCCCGCTCATGACCGCGCTCGGCGACGCCGGCGTCGGCCCGACCGGGCTCGTCATCGACAAGACCCAGGAGCTCTCGATCATCACCGTGGCCGGCCCGGACGGCCGCGGCGTGCTGCCCGTGTTCTCCTCGGCGGCCGCGATGCGGTCCTGGAACCCCGAGGCCCGTCCGGTGCCGTCCGACGGGGTGCGGGTGGCGCTGGCGGCGGCCCAGGAAGACACGGACCTGGTCGTGCTCGATCCGACCACCGACACCGAATTCGTCATCCGGCGCCCCGCCCTCTGGGCCATCGCCCAGTCGCAACCGTGGACGCCCAGCTATGCCAGCAGGCAGGTGGCGGATGCCTTCGCCGCCTCGATCGCCACCGAGCTGACGGTCCTGGGCGTCGAGCTCAGTGCGGGGGACCCGCAGTCCCGCCTGGCCGGCCCCGAACTGACGGTCCGGCTGGAACTGGTCGACGGGCTCACCCAAACCGAACTCGACGCCACCCTCGCCCGGCTCGCCGCGCGCTGGTCGGCCAGCGATGTCATCGCCACCCAGGTCGATTCCCTCCGGGTGCAGCTCAGCGGGTCCTCCTAGGCCGCTCGGGACCGCGGCAGTCGAGCCTCACCCACGGTGGTCGAGCCTTACCGCCGGTGGTCGAGCCTTACCGCCGGTGGTCGAGCCTTACCGCCGGTGGTCGAGCCTTACCGCCGGTGGTCGAGCCTTACCGCCGGTGGTCGAGCCTTACCGTCGGTGGTCGAGCCTGTCGAGACCCCGGATCTCGACAAGCTCGATCACCGACCTCGCCCGCGGTGGTCGAGTCCGTCGACCCCGGTCGGCACTCCTTGATTCGTTTGGTCCAGGGTCACCGACCTGGCGTGCGCGCGGCCTCGCGGGCGGCGGCCTGGAGCCGGGTCCGGTCGATGCCGAGCCGGCCCAGGACGCGACTGCTGGTCCCCTGCTCCAGCTCCGCGACCGCGTGAACGACATGGGCGCTCCTGAGCATGCGAGGACGATCCAGTTTGGAGAGCGCGAGTGCCCGCTGGAACACGAGCTGTGCGCTGCCCGAGGTCTGAAACGGACCTTTCGGCGTCCGGCCGCGTTGCAGATCCTCGCCCAGTTCGCGTGTCTCCGCTTCAGCCGCTGTGAGCAGCGCCTTCATGAAGCGGATGTCCCGGATCTTGTTTCGGAAGTCCATCAGGTGGTTCCCTTCTGGTCGCGTGCGGTTCGTCGAGTGGGGGATAGTCGTTTGTGTGCGGCCTGGGCGGTCATTCCAAGCGCCTGGCCGATCTGGTTCCAGGTCCAGCCCTGCGTCAGGGCGTGGTCGACGGTGGACCGCTCAAGGGTGCTCGCGAGTCGCCGCAGGGCGATGACCGCGGCGAAGGCCTCCACCGGCTGGTCAGGGGTGGGGATGTCTGCCGAATCGAACATGCATCAACTCTAGTTGATGATTCCATCGTCTGTCAACCAAAGTTGATGATTCTCGTCGATCGGCTCGTGGTTGATGTCAGTCGGATCGTGGATGATGGTGCCATGACCGAGGTGCTGCAACGATTCTCACCGGCCACCAGGGCGTGGTTCGGCGAGGCATTCGCGGCGCCCACCCCGGCCCAGCTCGGCGCGTGGGACGCCATCTCCCGCGGCTCGCACGCGCTCGTCGTGGCGCCGACCGGCTCAGGCAAGACACTCGCGGCCTTCCTCTGGGCCATCGACCGGCTGGCCTCCCGGGCAGGAGAAGCCGGCCCGACCGGCGCCGCACCTGCAGCAACGGTGCCGGCGCCCACAACGACCGTGCTGTACATCTCCCCGCTCAAGGCCCTCGGCGTCGACGTCGAACGCAACCTCCGTGCCCCGCTCGTCGGCATCACCCAGGCCGCGCTTCGGCTCGGCCTCGAACCGCCGCGGGTGAGCGTCGGCGTGCGCTCCGGAGATACGCCGGCCGCCGACCGGCGCCGCCTGGTCAAGGTGCCGCCCGACATCCTGATCACCACACCGGAGTCCCTTTTCCTGATGCTCACCTCGGCTGCGCGGGAATCGCTGCGCGGCATCGACACGGTCATCATCGACGAGGTGCACGCCGTCGCCGCCAGCAAGCGCGGAGCGCACCTCGCCGTCTCCCTCGAGCGGCTCGACGATCTGCTGGCCGCCCCGGCCCAGCGGATCGGGCTGTCCGCCACCGTGCGCCCCGCCTCCGAGGTCGCCCGATTCCTCGGCGGCTCCGCGGCGGTGGAGATCGTCTCCCCGGCCGCCGGGAAACGGTTCGACCTGCGCGTCGTGGTCCCCGTGGACGACATGAGCCAGGTCGGCCCGGTCGAGCCGAGGGAGGGCCAGACCGCGGCATCCGCACCGCAGACGGGGTCGATCTGGCCGCACGTGGAGGAGGCGATCGTCGACGAGGTGCTCGCGCACTCCTCCTCCATCGTGTTCGCGAACTCCCGGCGGCTGGCCGAACGCCTCACCGCACGCTTCAACGAGATCTATGCCGGGCTGCTGCGGGACGCCGAGGCTGGCGACGAGGGCACCGATCAGACGGCCGAGGCCACGGCGGCAACGGATGCCCGCGCCGCCGAGCAGGCGGCGCACCGCCGGCCGGCCGAGCTCATGGGCGCCAGCGGCCGGAGCGC
>NZ_SOHH01000039.1 GCF_004403515.1 Cryobacterium fucosi
ATGCCCGCCGCACCCGCGGTCAACGCGCCGATGCCGCGCCCGGAACCGCAGCCCGCGCCCGCGACCGCCGTCGCGGCCTGCGGAAACGGGCGCGGGCTAGCCGCTCCGCGCGGCGGATGACGGATACCGGCTGCCGCGTGCCGGGGAAGGACGGGGCGGAAGGGAACGCCCGCTACTTCGTTGCGGCGATGTCCGGCGCCTCGAGCCGTGCGCGGTCGGCGGACTCGTCGTCGGGCTCCAGCTGTGACGCCCGTTCGGCGGCGACCCGCTTGAGGTAGTAGGCCACCTCGCGTTCCTCCCGATCGGTGTCCCAGCCGAGCACCTCGGCCATCAGTCGGGCCGCGACCGGCGCTGCCGAGACGCCACGGTCCCACGCCTCGATCGAGATCCGGGTGCGCCTGGCCAACACATCTTCGAGGTGCAGGGCTCCCATGTGGCTCGCGGCATATACGACCTCGGCCTTGATGTAGTCGTCGGCGCCGGGCAGCGGATCGCCGAGCTCCGGTGTCTCCTTGATCAGGTCGAGCAGTTCATCGGTCAGGGTGCCGTACCGATTGAGCAGGTGCTCGATCCGCACGGTGTGCAGCCCGAACGCCTTGGCGATCCTGCCACGCTTGTTCCACGCGGCGCGATACCCCTCAGCACCGAGCAGCGGGATGTCATCGGTGGTCGACGCCGGAATCCGCCCGTCGAGCGCGTCGACGACCGCGTCGATGGCATCCTTCGCCATGACGCGGTAGGTGGTCCACTTTCCGCCCGCGATCACAACCAGCCCAGGCACCGAATGGCCGACCAGGTGCTCCCGCGAGAGCTTCGAGGTGCTCTCGGACTCGCCTGCGAGCAGGGGCCGGAGGCCGGCGTAGACGCCCTCGACGTCTTCCCGGGTGAGTGGAACCCGGACGACCGCGTTCACATGTTCGAGCAGGTAGTCGATGTCGGCGGCGGTGGCCGCCGGGTGCGCCTTGTCCAGGTGCCAGTCGGTGTCTGTGGTGCCGATCAGCCAGTGCCGGCCCCACGGGATCACGAAGAGCACGCTCTTCTCCGTGCGGAGCAGCAGGCCCATCGCCGACTGGAACCGGTCGCGCGGCACGACGAGGTGAATCCCCTTCGACGCGCGCACCTTGAACGTGCCGCGTTCGCCGACCATCCGCTGGGTGTCGTCGGTCCACACCCCGGTGGCATTGACGACCTGCTTGGCGCGCACCTCGAAGCGCTCACCGGTCTGCAGGTCGTGGGCTTGCACGCCGACCACCCGTTCGCCGACCTTGATGAAGCCCTCGACCCGCACCCGGCTGGCCGCGTGGGCGCCGTAGAACGAGGCCGTGCGCACGAGGGACGCCACGTAGAGGGCGTCGTCGACCTGGGCGTCGTAGTAGGTGATGCCACCGACGATGGAATCGGTGTTCAGGCTGGGCAGGAGCCCCTTCACCTGGCGCTTCGACAGGTGGCGGTGGTGCGGCACGCCGGGCGGGCGCCCGCCGGTGTACGAGAAGATATCGTAAAGCAGCATCCCGGCGCCCACGTAGAACCGCTCGGTGACGCGTTTCTTGAGCGGGTAGAGGAACCGCACCGGCTTCACCAGGTGCGGCGCGATGCGCTGCAGCAGGAGCCCCCGCTCGGTGAGCGCCTCGCGCACCAGCCGGAAGTCGAGCTGTTCCAGGTAACGGATGCCGCCGTGCACCAGCTTGGACGACCGGCTCGACGTGCCGGAGGCCCAGTCCCGCGCCTCGAGGATGCCGACGCTCAGGCCGCGGGTGACCGCATCCAGGGCGCAACCCGCCCCGACGATCCCCCCGCCGACCACAAGGATGTCGAGCTCTTTGCCCTTCAACCTCGCGAGCGCGGCCGCGCGTTCGTCAGGGCCCAGTTTCGTGGACCGTGACACCGAGTTACCTGTGGCCATGTGCTCACTCCATCCTGATGGTGTGGTGCTTACCTTGACGCTAGTTCGTTCGGTACGGCGCGACAACCACTTCGACGCGCTGGAATTCCTTGAGGTCCGAATACCCGGTGGTCGCCATCGAACGGCGCAGCGCGCCGACGAGGTTCGCGGTGCCGTCGGCGATCGGGGTCGGTCCGTAGAGAATGGTCTCGAGCGGGGCCAGGGCGCCCACCTCGACGCGCTTGCCGCGGGGCAGCTTCGAGTGGTGGACCTCGGGACCCCAGTGGAAGCCGCCGCCGGGGGCATCCGTCGCCCTGGCCAGCGCCGTGCCGAGCATGACCGCATCGGCGCCGCAGGCGATGGCCTTGACGATGTCGCCGGAGGTGTTCAGGCCGCCGTCGGCGATGACGTGCACGTAACGGCCGCCGGACTCGTCCATGTAGTCCCGGCGCGCGCCGGCGACGTCGGCCACGGCCGTGGCCATGGGGGCGTGGATGCCGAGCGAGGCCCGGGTCGTGGAGGCGGCGCCGCCGCCGAAACCGACGAGCACGCCGGCCGCGCCGGTGCGCATCAGGTGGAGGGCCGCGGTGTACGTGGCGGCGCCGCCGACGATGACGGGCACGTCGAGCTCGTAGATGAACTTCTTGAGGTTGAGCGGCTCCTGGTTCTGGGAGACGTGCTCGGCGGACACCGTGGTGCCGCGGATGACGAACAGGTCGACGCCCGCGGCGACGACCGTCTCATACAGTTCCTGGGTGCGCTGGGGCGACAGGGCACCGGCAACGGTGACGCCGGCGGCGCGGATCTGGGCCAGGCGCTCGGTGACGAGGCTCGGCTTGATCGGCTCGGCGTACATCTCCTGCATCCGTGCGGTCGCGAGGCCGGCGGGCAGTTCGCGGATCTCGGCGAGGAGCGGTTCGGGGTCGTCGTAGCGGGTCCACAGCCCCTCGAGGTCGAGCACGCCGACCCCGCCGAGCTGGCCCATCATGATGGCCGTCGTCGGCGACACCACGGAGTCCATCGGCGCGGCGAGGAAGGGGATGGAGAACTGGTACGCGTCGATGGTCCAGCCGACCGAGACATCCTCCGGGTCGCGGGTGCGCCGGCTGGGCACAATCGCAATGTCGTCGAAGGCATACACGCGGCGAGCGCGCTTGGAACGGCCGATCTCGATTTCCATGGTTCCAGCTTAGGTGCCGCCCGCCGACACCGCCCACCCGGCACCGGGAGCGAGGGCGGTCACCGAGGCCGGCACCCTCGACGGCGCCGACCGGAAGGTGCATCCTGAGGTGATGGACGTCACCGCCGAACCTCTGACCCTGCTGCGCGAACGCACGAGCATGAAATGGCGCACCTACCCGGGCGACGTCCTGCCGCTGTTCATCGCCGAGATGGACTACCCGCTGGCCGAGCCGGTCGCGGACGCCCTGTACGACGCCGTGCGCCGCAGCGACACCGGCTACGCCGCTCCGGTCAACGGCCTCGGCGACGCGTTCGCCGGGTTCGCCCGAACCCGGTGGGGCTGGCGGGTCGATCCTGACCAGGTGTCGAGCACCACGGATGTCAGCGTCGCCATCGTCGAGACGCTCCGCGGCCTGATCCTCCCCGGCGACCGGGTCGTGATCACTCCCCCGGTCTACCCGCCGTTCTTCGACCTGGTCGCCGAGGCCGGCGGCCGGGTCGATCCGGTGCCGCTCCTTCACGGCCACACGGGCTGGACGCTCGACCTCGACGCGCTCGAGCGGGCCTTCCTCGGCGGGACCCGCTTCATCCTTCTCTGCAACCCGCACAACCCGATCGGGCATCCACACGGCATCGAGGACCTCACCGCGCTGGCCGAGCTGGCCGCCCGCCACGGCGTGACGGTGGTCAGCGACGAGGTCCACGCGCCGCTCACCCAGCCCGGGGCCGCCTTCACGCCCTACCTGACCGTGTCGCCGGAGGCCGCGGAGCACGGCGTGTGCCTCACCTCAGCGAGCAAGACCTGGAACCTCGCCGGGCTCAAGTGCGCGCTCATCGTCACGGCATCAGAGCGGATGCGCCGGGTCGTCACCGGCCTGCCGCAGGAGGTGTCCTGGCGCACGAGCCAGTTCGGCCTGATCGCCGGTGTCGCAGCCTTCCGGCACGGGCAACCGTGGCTCGACGGGGTGCTCGCCGCGCTGGACTCCAATCGCCGCCTGCTCGGCGCCCTGCTCGACGCGCAGCTGCCCGGCGTGGGGTACAGCCCGCCCAACGCGGGCTTCCTGGCCTGGCTCGACCTCCGCAGCCTCGGCTGGGGGGACGACCCGGCGGTCGTCGCCCTGGAGCGCGCGAAGGTGGCGCTCAGCCCCGGCCCGATGTTCGGCGCTCCCGGGAAGGGCTTTGCCCGCCTCAACTTCGCCTGCTCGGCCGAGGTTCTCTCGGAGGCGATCTCGCGTCTCGCCGCCGCGGTCTGACGCCCGCAGGCCCCGATGGTCGAGCCTGTGCGGTGGTCGAGCGCGTGCGGCGGTCGATCGCGTGCGGCGGTCGATCGCGTGCGGCGGTCGAGCCTGTCGAGACCCCGAACCTCGAGCAGACCCCCGTGGTCGAGCCGGCCCCGGTGGTCGAGCCTGTCGAGACCCCGAACCTCGAGCAGACCCCGGTGGTCGAGCCTGTCGAGACCCCGAACCTCGAGCAGACCCCGGTGGTCGAGCCTGTCGAGACCCCGGATCTCGACAAGCTCGATCACCGCACAAGCTCGGTCACCGCACAAGCTCGATCACCGCACGCGCTCGATCACCGCACAAGCTCGATCACCGCACGCGCTCGATCACCGCACAAGATCGATCAGCACCCGGGCCGGTCAGCGATCAGCGCCGGTAGTTGGGCGCCTCGACCACGATCTGCACGTCGTGCGGGTGCGACTCCTTGAGCCCAGCGGCGGTGATCCGCACGAACTTGCCCTTCTGCTTGAGTTCGTCGATCGTGCGCGCCCCCACGTAGAACATCGACTGGCGCAGTCCGCCGATCAGCTGGTATGCCACGGCAGACACCGGGCCGCGATAGGGAACCTGGCCCTCGATGCCCTCGGGAATGAGCTTGTCGTCGGACGGGACATCCGACTGGAAGTAGCGGTCCTTCGAGTACGACGTCTTCGTGCCGCGGCTCTGCAGTGCGCCAAGCGACCCCATGCCGCGGTAGGTCTTGAACTGCTTGCCGTTGACGAAGACGAGTTCCCCGGGGCTCTCGTCGCAGCCGGCGAGGAGGGAGCCGAGCATGACGGTGTCCGCCCCGGCCACCAGAGCCTTGGCGATGTCCCCCGAGTACTGCAGGCCGCCGTCGGCGATCACGGGGATGCCGGCCTCCCTGGCCGCGAGCGACGCCTGGTAGACGGCGGTGATCTGCGGCACGCCCACACCGGCGACGATGCGGGTGGTGCAGATCGAGCCGGGACCGACGCCCACCTTGATCGCGTCCGCGCCGGCCTCGATGAGCGCCTGGGCGCCGGAGCGGGTCGCCACGTTGCCGCCGATCACGTCGACGTCGGCGAAGGCCGGGTCGGTCTTCAGCCGACGGATGATGTCCAGCACCCCGGCACTGTCGCCGTTGGCGGTGTCCACCACGAGCACGTCAACGCCGGCCTCGAGCAGCGCGGTGGCGCGCTGCCAGGCGTCGCCGAAGAAGCCGATCGCCGCGCCGACGCGCAGGCGCCCGGCGTCGTCCTTGGTCGCGAAGGGGTATTCCTCGCTCTTGTCGAAGTCCTTGACGGTGATCAGGCCGGTGAGCCGGCCCGCGTCGTCGACCAACGGCAGTTTCTCGATCTTGTGCCTGGCGAAGATGGCGACGGCGTCCATCGGCGCCATCCCGACCTTGCCGGTGATCAGGGGCGCGGTCGTCATGACCTCGCGCACACGGGTGGTGTGCTTCTTGGTGCCGGAGACGAAGCGCATGTCGCGGTTGGTGATGATTCCGACGAGCACGCCGTCCGAGTCGATCACCGGGAGGCCGCTGATCCGGTACTGGCCGCAGAGCGCGTCGACCTCCGCCACGGTGGCGTCGGGCGAAGTTGTTACCGGATTGGTAATCATGCCGGATTCGCTACGTTTGACCAGGTCGACCTGCTCCGCCTGATCGGAAATCGAGAGGTTGCGGTGCAGCACCCCGAGTCCGCCTTCGCGGGCCATCGCGATGGCCATCCGGGTCTCGGTGACGGTGTCCATCGCGCTGGAAAGCAGCGGCGTGGCCACGCTGATCCGACGCGTCAGCCGAGACATTGTCTCGGCTTCACTGGGAATGACGTCGGTGTGCCCCGGCAGGAGCAGCACGTCGTCGTAGGTGAGCCCGGTGAAACCGAACGGATCTGGCTGATCCATGAAACCCCTTTTGCGTGAGCTGAAAAATGGAAGAAGTCCGGGAATCCAACGGGATGCGACCGGTTCATCAATGTTAAGCGAGATCGCCCCCCCGCGCATTCCGGCGGGATTAAACAGCGCGACTGGCCCATTCCAACGGACGAAATCGTCGTGGGGAGGAACATTGCCGAAACATATGAGACATAATCGGCACGTACTGTCGACAATGATGTTGGCAGGTGAGACCCGGGGCAGGCTCGGTGACAGACCCAGCATGCCGCCATGGAGGTGCAGTGAATTCCACTGAAGCTGTTCGCAGATACTCACCCAGGATGTTGGTGATCTTCCTCGGTCTGCTCTTCGCAGCCCTGACGATGTCCACGTTCTCCACGCTGTCGGCAAGCCCGGCACACGCGGACGAAGTGGGCACCGACCAATACGACTACGTCCTGGCCGGAAACGTCCAGTTCAACCAGAAGCCCCTGGACGGAGTCCTGATCACGGTCAAGGGCTCCGGCTACGAGGCCGAGGTCAAGACCGGTGTCGACGGAAAGTGGAAGATCGGCGTTCCGGAGAAGACCGCGTACACCGTCAGCCTCGACGAGAAGACCCTTCCCAAGGGCGTCATCGTCGCCAAGGGCGGCAGCGTCATCAAGGCCGAGTTCGGGCTCACCAAGGTGAAATCGGTGAACTTCTTCCTCGGCGAAGGCACCCGGGTCACGGTCAGCTTCTTCGACCAGTTCCTGAACCGGTTCGTGAACGGCATCAACTTCGGGCTCCTGCTGGCCCTGGCGGCGATCGGCCTGTCGCTGATCTTCGGGACCACTGGGCTGAGCAACTTCGCCCACGCCGAGATGATCACCTTCGGCGCCCTGATGACCCTGGCCTTCTCGGTCACGCTGGGCCTGCCGGTCTGGCTCGCCATCATCATCGCGCTCGTGCTCAGCGCCGGGCTCGGCTGGTCCCTCGATGCGGTGATCTGGAAACCGCTGCGCCGCAAGGGCGTCGGCCTGATCCCGCTGATGATCGTCAGCATCGGCCTGTCGCTCGCCCTACGCTACGTCTTCCAGTTCTTCGTCGGCGGCGGCACCAGCCAACTGCCCGGCTCCGGCCTGGCCGACCTGCAATTCGGCCCGATCCGGCTGTCCCTGATCGACCTGGGAAGCATGGGCATCAGCATCGTGGTGCTGCTCGCCGTCTCCTACTTCCTGCTGCGCACCCGCATCGGCAAGGCCACCCGCGCCGTGTCGGACAACCCCAGCCTCGCCTCCGCGAGCGGGATCGACGTCGACGGCGTCATCCGGATCGTCTGGGTCGTCGGCGGCGCCCTGGCCGGCCTCAGCGGCATCCTCTGGGCCTACTTCCGCCCCGGCGTCAGCTGGGACATGGGCTTCCAGATCCTGCTGCTCGTCTTCGCGGCCGTGACCCTGGGCGGCCTGGGCACGGCCTTCGGCGCCCTGGTCGGCTCGATGATCGTCGGTCTCTTCGTCGAACTGTCGACGCTGTGGCTTCCTTCCGACCTGAAATACGTCGGTGCACTCGTTGTGCTGATCCTGGTGCTGCTGCTTCGGCCGCAAGGCATCCTGGGTCGCAAAGAAAGAATTGGCTAGAAGGGCATCCGATGATCGACTGGGGAGCAATCTTTAGCAACGCGGCCGTCGAGCTGATCAGCCCGACCACCGCCGCCTACGCCCTCGCGGCGCTCGGGCTGGCGGTCCACTTCGGATACACCGGCCTGCTCAACTTCGGCCAGGCCGGCTTCATGGCCCTCGGCGCCTACGGGTACGCCATCTCCATCCTCAGCTTCGGCTTCCCGGTCTGGGGTGCCGTGCTGGTGGGGATCGGGGCATCCGTGATCTTCGCGCTGGTCCTGGGCATCCCGACCCTGCGCCTGCGTGCGGACTACCTGGCCATCGTCACGATCGCCGCCGCCGAGATCGTTCGGCTGCTGTTCACGACCAACACGTTCGAGCCGCTGACCGGTTCGGCGAACGGCCTGAGCGGCTACAAGGGCGGCTTCGCGGCGCTGAACCCGATCCCGGAAGGAAGCTACGGCTTCGGGCCGTTCGAGTACAACGCCTACGACTGGTGGCTGCGCATCGTGGCCTGGACGATCGTGGTGCTGGCCTGCCTGTTCACCTGGCAGATCATGCGCAGCCCCTGGGGTCGGGTGATCAAGGGCATCCGTGAAGACGAGGATGCCGTGCGCGCCCTGGGCAAGAACGTCTACTCCTACAAGATGCAGTCGCTGGTCCTCGGCGGAGTGTTCGGCACCATCGCCGGGATGATCTTCGTGCTGCCGCGCGCGGTGGTCCCGTCGAACTACCAGACGTCGCTTACGTTCTTCATCTATGCGATCCTGCTGCTCGGCGGCGCGGCCACGATCCTCGGGCCGGTCATCGGCTCGATGATCTTCTGGGTGCTGCTCTCGTTCTTCTCCGGCTTCATCGCCCGGGCCGTCGAGGCCGGCTGGCTGCCGTTCATG
Source organism: Cryobacterium fucosi (assembly GCF_004403515.1). GTDB lineage: Bacteria > Actinomycetota > Actinomycetes > Actinomycetales > Microbacteriaceae > Cryobacterium > Cryobacterium fucosi. The sequence continues at coordinate 8,678 of NZ_SOHH01000039.1, forward strand.
ACCAGCGTCCAGGCCGGACAATTGCGCTTCATCCTCGTGGGTGTCGCGATCATGCTCATAGTCATCTTCAGACCGCAGGGCATCTTCGGAAACAAGAAGGAGTTGGCCTTTGTCAAGTAATCCCGTTCCCAGCAGCAAGCCGGTCAAGTCGATCGACCTGCACATCGGCGCGGCCGAACCCGGTTGCCGGAAGCGCGACCCGATCCTGATCGCGGACGGCGTGAGCCGCACCTTCGGCGGGCTCAAGGCCGTCGACGTCGACCACGTGGAGATCCCCCGCGGCGCCATCACGGCCCTGATCGGGCCGAACGGCGCGGGCAAGACCACCCTGTTCAACCTGTTGACCGGCTTCGACAAGCCCGACAGCGGTTCGTGGACCTTCGAGGGCCGGTCCCTGTCCGGGATGCCGGCGTTCAAGGTGGCCCGGATGGGCCAGGTGCGCACGTTCCAGCTCACGAAGGCGCTCGGCCTGCTCACGGTGATGGACAACATGCTCCTCGGAGCGAAGGGCCAGTCCGGGGAGAACCTGTTCCGGGCGATGCTGCCGTTCTTCTGGCGCAAGCAGGAGGAGGAGAACAAGGCGAGGGCCATCGACATCCTCACCCGGTTCAAGCTGGACACCAAGAAGGACGACTACGCCGCCAGCCTGTCCGGCGGCCAGCGCAAGCTCCTCGAGATGGCCCGCGCCCTGATGAGCGAGCCGACCCTGGTCATGCTCGACGAGCCGATGGCCGGCGTGAACCCGGCCCTGACCCAGTCACTGCTCGACCACATCCTCAACCTGAAGACCCAGGGCATGAGCGTGCTCTTCGTCGAACACGATATGCACATGGTGCGCCACATCGCCGACTGGGTCATCGTGATGGCCGAGGGCCGGGTGGTCGCCGAAGGCGATCCGCACGAGGTCATGCGCAACCCCGCCGTGATCGACGCCTACCTGGGCCAGCACCACGACGAAGACCTCGGCGCGGACCCCTCCGCCGAGAAGGAACACGTCGTAGCGATCAAGGAGCTGCTCGATGACGAATTCTAGCCCGACCACCGCCCCCGCGTCCGCGCAGACGGGCGTGCCCGTCGTCGACGTGAAGACCGTCACGGCCGGCTACCTGCCGGGTGTGAACATCCTCAACGCCTGCTCGCTGACCGCCTACGACGGCGAGCTGATCGGCATCATCGGCCCGAACGGCGCCGGCAAGTCGACGCTGCTCAAGTCGATCTTCGGCCAGGTCAAGGTGCGCGAGGGCGAGATCCTGCTCCGCGGGGAGAACATCACCAATCTCAAGGCGAACAAGCTGGTCTCCAAGGGCGTCGGCTTCGTCCCGCAGACCAACAACGTCTTTCCCACGCTCACCATCCAGGAGAACCTGGAAATGGGCATGTTCCAGAAGCCGAAGGGTCTCGCGGAGCGGCTCGAGTTCGTGACCGAGATCTTCCCGGAACTGAGGAAGCGCCTGCAGCAGCGGGCCGGATCCCTGTCGGGCGGCGAGCGCCAGATGGTCGCCATGTCCCGGGCGCTGATGATGGGCCCGCACGTGCTGCTGCTCGACGAGCCGAGCGCCGGCCTGTCGCCTGTGCGCCAGGACGAGGCGTTCCTGCGGGTCAAGGAGATCAACAAGGCGGGGGTGACCACGATCATGGTCGAGCAGAATGCGCGCCGCTGCCTGCAGATCTGCGACCGCGGTTACGTGCTCGACCAGGGCCGGGACGCGTACACGGGAACCGGCCGTGAACTGCTGAACGACCCCAAGGTGATCGGCCTGTACCTGGGCACCCTCGGGCAGGACGACTAGCCACACCACGCCCCCCTGCCGGGCACAGGAGCGGCGCCAGAGGACATCCTCGGGCGTCGCTTCTCTGTGTGCCAGGACCCCCGTGCCCCCGACCCCCGCGTGCCCAATTCAGGAGACTCCGGACTTTCGCCGCCCTCCGCCGCACAGTTCCGGGGCCTCCGCGGCCGGTCCGGCCCGATTCTCCTGAATTGCACCCCGTCCCGGACCGCTCTGGGCGCTGCAGGGGACGGGAACGACGGAGGGGCCCCGACCGAAGTCGGGGCCCCTCCGTCGTGCGTTGTGGCGGCTAGTTGATGCGCTTGTACGTGTTGTCTGCCTTGTACTCGTAAACGCCGATGGTCGCCTCGGTCGGGTCGCCGTTCTCATCGAACGTGACAGGGCCGGAGAAGCCGTCGTAGTTGATCTGCTCACCCTTCGCGAGGGCCTTGGCGGCCGTCTTGAAGTCGGTGACCTTGGTGCCGTCGCCGGTGCCGCCCGAGACCTGGCGGAGGTAGTCGGCGATGGACTGGCCCTTGACGTCGTTCGCAGCGTAGGCGGCGAGCGCGATCAGCACGACGGCGTCGTAGGACTCGGCCGCGTAGCTGAAGTCGGTCAGGGTCGGGTCGATCTCCTTCAGGCGCGTGGTGAAGTCACCCAGCGTTCCGACGTCGAGTCCGGGCAGCGTGCCCTTCGAACCGGTGATGAGATCCGCGGCGAAGTCCTTGCTGTAGTCGGACAGGTTCCCGTCGACGAAGTAGAGCTTGCCGCCCGGGAAGCCGGAGCCGACGAGGGCGGGCGTGATGACCTTGGCCTGGTCGAACGTGATCAGGGCGATCGCATCCGGCTTGGCGGCGGTCACTTCGGAGATCTGGGCGGCGAAGTTCGAGTCGCCCTCGTTGAACAGCGACTTGGCGACGACCTTGCCACCGGCACTCTCGAAAGCGGCGGCGGTCGATTCGGCCAGGCCCGTGCCATACGCGTCGTTGAGCACGATCAGCCCGAGGGTGCTGTTGCCGTCCTCGGCGATCTGGTTGCCGAGCACCTCGCCCTGGAGCAGGTCGGACGGCGCAGTACGCCAGTACAGGCCCTTGTCGTCGTACGTCGTGAAGTCCGGCGAGGTGTTGGCCGGCGAGAAATGCACGACACCGGCGCCGGTGATCTGGTCGATCACGGTCTTCGAGACGCCGGAGGAGGCGGCACCGACGATGGCCGAGACATCCTGGGACAGGAGGTCGGTCACCGACACGGTAGCGGTGTCGGTCGTGGTGTCGCCCGAGTCGCGGTAGACGGGGTCGACGGTGATCCCGAGCTTCGCGTCGTTGATGTCCTTGACGGCGAGTGCGACACCGGCCTCTTCAGGCGGGCCGAGGAACGCCAGGGCGCCACTCTGGGGAAGGATCGTGCCGATTTTGAGGGTGAGATTGCGGTCGCCGGCCTTGACGGCCTTGGCGTCTCCACTCGCAGCGGGCGTGTCCGATGCAGTCGGGGTAGCAGAATTGCTGCTGCATCCGGTGAGCAGAAGTGCGCTGACGCCGACCATTGCGACACCAGTGATGACTGCCCGGACTGAGCGGGAGGCCGAGGCCTTCGCGAATACGCTCATGTTGCTCCTTGGGAATAGGAAGTGAAAGGTCCCGGCGATCGATTGACTGCCGTTCTGTCACATTATTGACAGGAATCGCGCGAAACAAGACAACCGGGTTACATCCGTGTAACGCGACCCAAATCGTTACGATCGGCGGCCGGTGACGCCCTCATAGGCGATCTGTTGCGTCCCGGCCAGCGCGGCCGCACATTCTCCCCAGGAGCCGCAGGCCACCGGGCCCGAACTCACCCGGACGAGGGCGGGTGCGATCGACCGGCCGCCGTCGTCGTGGGACTCCACCGCGGCCAGTGCCGTGAGGATCACTCCGTCGTAGGCCTCGCCGCCGCCGGCCGTGCCCTCCATCCCGGGGTCCATGGTGCGCAGGCGTGCCGCGAACTCGTCGCCGGCGTCGAGCGGGGTGCCCCCGTTCGCGAATTCGGCGAGTGGCACCAGCGCGACCCGGGCCGAGGCGAGCGCGGATGCGACGTCCTCCGGCACCGGACTGGTCGCGTCCCAGAGCACGGCGTCCACGCCGCGGGCGAGGAGGTCGGCGACGGCGGCGCTCACGTCGCGGACGGAGTCCCGGTGCACGATGACGACCGGGTGGCCGAGTGCGAGACCCTGCTCCGAGATCTCCCGGGCCGCCAGCTCGGCACCGGCGACCTGGGCCGCCCCGGATGCGGAGGCCTCCCCCGTCATCGGGAACAGCGAGCCCAGGAGCAGCGTGTCGTCACCGGATGCCGCCACCCGCGGTGCGCCGACGGGTGCGGCTTTCGGCGGGGCGGAAGCGGTGGTCGGCGAGCAGCCCGCGACGGTGGCGAGGAGAAGACCCGCGAGCGCGAGCGCGGCGGCAGTGGTGCGGCGGGGCATCCGGAGTCCTTTCGCGGTGCCCCGAGCGTAACGCGGGTCAGGCCGGTTCGAGGGACGCTCGCCGAGGGGCACGCCCGCTGACGACCATGTCCGCGGTCAGGATGACCAGCGCCACCCAGACCAGGCCGAAACCGACCCAGCGTTCGGGCGGCATCGGCTCACGCAGGATGAACACGCCGACCAGGAACTGCAGGATGGGCGCGATGAACTGAATGAGCCCCAGGTAGGTGAGCGGGAGGCGCCGGGCCGCGGCCGCGAAGAAGAGCAGCGGCACGGCCGTGACGACCCCGGTGGTCAGGAGACCGACCGTGTGCCACGGCGAGATGGCGCCGAAGGTGAGCCCGGAGACGGTACCGACGACGATCAGCTGCACGATCGCGATGGGAGCCAGCCAGATGGTTTCCAGGGTGAGTCCGGCCAGGGCGTCGACGCTGTGCCCGACCCGTTTCTTGATCAGCCCGTAGAAGCCGAACGAGAACGCGAGCACGAGAGAGATCCACGGCAGCGAGCCGTAGCCGACGGTGAGCACGACCACGGCGGCGAGGCTGATGCCCATGGCCACCCACTGGAGCGCCCGGAGCCTCTCGTGCAGCACCAGGACACCGAGGAACACGGTCACGATCGGGTTGATGAAGTAGCCGAGCGCGGCCTCGACCACGTGGCCCGACAGCGTGCCGAAGACGTAGGTCTGCCAGTTGACGAAAATGAGGATGCCGGCCAGGCCCATGGTCCAGACGATCCGCGGGCGGCGCAGTACCGCGAGGAACCGACCCCACCTTCTCGTGACCGTGATCAGCAGCGTGCAGAAGACCAGGGAGAACAGCACCCGCCACGCGACGACCTCGAACGCCCCGGTGGGGGTGAGCAGCAGGAAGTAGAGCGGCAGCATCCCCCAGAGCCCGTAGGCGAGGACCGCGTAGATGAGCCCGGTGCTGTGCGCGCTCCGCTGCGGGCGGCGTGCCGCGGCGTCCGTCTCGGTTTCGGTGTCCATGGTCTGCCTATCCTCGGGGACGGCCCCCGGAAACGACAAATCCCGGGTGGCCATGGCCATCCGGGATTTGCTGCGTGGTGCGTCTGACTAGCGGACGACGACCGCGAGCACGTCGCGGGCCGACAGCACGAGGAGATCCTCGCCACCGAACTTGACCTCGGTTCCGCCGTACTTGGAGTAGATCACCTTGTCGCCGACGGCGACATCGAGCGGGATGCGGTTGCCGTTGTCGTCGATGCGGCCGGGGCCGACGGCGACGACTTCGCCCTCCTGGGGCTTTTCCTTGGCGGTGTCAGGAATGACCAGACCTGATGCGGTGGTCTGCTCTGCGTCGACCTGCTTGATGACGATGCGATCCTCGAGCGGCTTGATGGAGACCGACACGGTTGACCTCTTTCTTAGCTAAGACTTGGTTGGCAGACTCACAGCGAGAGTGCTAAGTCGAGTTTAGGGCGCATCTGGCACTCACGCAACGTGAGTGCCAGATGCGCGCATGGTTGGTAGGTTTGCGGGATGGATCGCTCAGAGCTCGTCGAGCTGTTGTCGCCGGACGGCTTGCGTCTGCTGGACTCCCTGCCGCCCTATGAACCGGCGGGCGACGTCGTGCGGATGGTGAGCGACCTGCGCAAGGTCGGCCACGCCCCCGGCCTGGTCACCGCCGTGCTGAACCAGTCGCGGCTGCGAGCACGGGCCGTGCCCAAGTTCGGCGAGTTCGCCGGGCGGATGCTGTTCACCGAGGCCGGCCTGGAGCAGGCCACCAGGCTGCGTGTCGCCGCACTGCACGCCGGCCGGTTCGTAGGGGCCTCACTCGGTCGGGTCGTCGACCTCGGGTGCGGGATCGGCGGCGACGCCATGGCGATGGCGGCAATGGACCTCGCCGTGACGGCGGTGGACACCGACGAGGTGACCGCGACCGTCGCCAGCTTCAACCTCGCCCCGTTCGACAACGCGGAGGTGGCACAGGGCGACGCCGGGACGTTCGACCTGTCCGGCTTCGACGCTGCCTGGCTGGACCCGGCCCGGCGCACCGCGGGCCACACCAACACCTCCCGTCTGACCCGCCCGGAGGACTATTCCCCGAACCTCGACTTCGTGTTCGGGCTGAGCGAACGGATGCCGATCGGCGTCAAGCTGGGCCCGGGGCACGACCGCGAACTCATCCCGGCCCGCGCGGAGGCGCAGTGGGTGTCCGTCGATGGCACATTGGTGGAGATGGGCCTGTGGTTCGGCGCCCTGGCCCGCGACGGCATCCGCCGGTCGGCCCTGCTCCTGGACCGGGAGGGGACCCACGAGCTGAGCGCGCCCGCCGACAGCGAGGACGTGGCGGTGGGGGTGCTCGGCGATTACCTCTACGAGCCAGACGGTGCGGTCATCCGCGCCCGCCTGATCGGTGACCTGGCCCGATCACAGGGCGCCCTCATGCTGAGCGAGGGAATCGCCTACCTCACCTCCGAGACCCTGCGTCCGACCCCGTTCGCCACGGCCTTCCGGGTGCGGGAGGTGCTTCCGTTCGACGAGAAGAAGCTCCGCCTGGCGCTGCAGGAACGCCGGATCGGCACGCTGGAGATCAAGAAACGCGGTGTGGACATAGACCCGGCCACGCTGCGCACCCGGCTGCGGCTGAAGGGGTCGGAATCGGCCACGCTCGTGCTCACCCGGGTTGCCGGCCAGCGGGTCGCCCTGCTCGTGGAGCGTGTGCGCACACTGGCCTGAGGCGAATCCGCCGCCGGCCGCGGATCGGTTGCCTGGAGTCAGTACGCGATCCGGGCGAGGGCCTGGCTGATGATCACGCACCAGCCGATCACGATCGCCAGGCCGGCGAGACCGGAGACGAGCCCCCAGACCCAGAGCGCACCGCCGAGGGGTTCGGACCGGCGCGCCAGGATCGCCAGCACGATGGCCGCCAGCGAGAACGGCGCCCCCCAGACTCCGAACAGGGCGACGAGCAGCCCGGCCAGCCCCATGACGAGCGCCGCCGCCGACAAGCCCCGACCGCCCTCGCGCGACTGCAACTCGGTGTCGGTGTAGACGTACGGCACCCACTCGGTGGGCGCCGTCACGGTCGACGCGTAGTCCAGTTCGCCGTCGACCGGGGCCCGCGGTCGCGCGAGGTCCAGCCGGAAGTCACCGCGTCCGGCGTGCGGGGCGGGCTGCTCCCCGTCCGGGCGTTCCGCCTCCATGGACCGGTTCAGTAGGAGTATCCGGTGTCGGGGATGTTGGCGAAGACGACGGCCCAGATCACGATGCTCAGCAGCGCCAGGGCGACACCGATTGCCCCGGTGATGATTCCGGTAAGCCAGAACCCCTTCGCGCGCGGCTCCTTGGTGCGACCGAGGAAACCGAGCACGACGGCCGCAGCCGGGATGAAGAGCCCGAAAATGCCGCCGGCGATCGGGATGAACACCACCGGGGAGCCGAGGATTCCGATGACACCGGCGACGAGTGCCAGGATGCTGAAAATCGGCTGTTTGGTGGCAGGCCGGCCCGGATAGGCAGCATACGGCGCACCGTAGGTCGGCGGCGGCGGGCCGGCGTAGGGCGGCGGGGCGGCGGGACCGGCACCGGGGCCGGGCGGCGGCGTGGCCGAAGCGTAGGCGGGCGGGACCGGCGGCACGGCTGACGTGTTCGGGAAGTCGGGCACCTGCGGCACATCGGGCACCTGCGGCACATCCGGCACCTGCGGCACATCCGGCACATGCGGCACATCGGGCACGTGGGGCACCCCGGAGAGGTCTGGTGTATTCGAATTGCTCATGAGCAACTGTCCTTTCCACATAATTCAGTCCGAACCGCGGCCTCGCCGCGGGAAGATCAATAGCCGGAGATGGACCCGTCGTTGACCGCGGCGACGATGACCACGAACCACACGATGATGACGATGATCGCGGCCAGCACGCCGAGGTAGCCGAGCACGAGGCCCCCGATTGCGAGACCGCGACCCTTCTCGCCGGTCCTCTTGATCTGGCTCAGGGCGATGTGCCCGGTGATGATCGCGACGAGGGAGATGAAGAAGGCCGACACGAGCGAGACGATCGCCAGCACGTTGTACTTGTCGGCGGGTGCCTGAGCGTAGGCGCCGTTCTGCCCGTAGGCCGGCGCGGCCGGGGCTCCGTAGGCCGGCGCGGCCGGCGGCTGGTAGATCGGCGGCTGGCCGGTCGGCGGCTGGCCGGTCGGGGGCGGGGTCACCGGCGGCAGATTCGGGTCGGTCATGTCGTGCGCTCCTTCAGCAGGTGGGTGGTGGGGCGGTGCCATAGTGACAGCGCGGGCCGCGAGGTGTCAACGTGCAAGACGAAGCGGGTCCCACTCGCCCAGAGTATCCCTTTCCCCGGGGAACCTCGGATGAGGCCGGGTTTCAGACCTGGATCTCGGAGACCGGCAGCGTCGAGTCAGCCCCGAACTCGAGCGACGAGGGCTCGTGCCCGGCCATGATCAGTTGTGCGCCGAGGGCGGCGATCATGGCGCCGTTGTCGGTGCAGAGCGACAGCGGCGGGATGCGGAGGGCGATGCCGGCGGCATCCGTGCGCTCCGCGGCCACCTGGCGCAGCCGGGCGTTGGCGATCACGCCGCCGCCCAGCAGCAGCCGCGGGACCTCGAAGTCGACGCAGGCAGCGACGGCCTTGGTCAACAGGATGTCGACGACGGACTCGCGGAAGCTGGCCGCCACGTCGGCGACCGGCACGGGGTCGCCCGCATCCTGCCGCTGCTCGACCCACCGGGCCACCGAGGTCTTCAGCCCGGAGAAGGAGAAGTCGTAGCGGTGCCTGGCCATGTCCTTGGCCTGGCTGAGACCGCGGGGAAAACGGATCGCCGCGGGGTCACCCTCCAGCGCGGCCCGGTCGATCTGCGGACCGCCGGGGTAGGGCAAGCCCAGGATGCGGGCCACCTTGTCGAACGCCTCCCCTGCCGCGTCGTCAATGGTCTCGCCGAGGAGTTCGACATCGGAGACGAGGTCTCGCACCAGTAGCAGGGACGTGTGCCCGCCGGAGACGAGGAGCGCGATTGTCGGGTACTCGAGCGGGGCATCGGTCTGGTCCTCATCGGTGCGCAGCAGGTCGGCCCCGACGTGCCCGACCAGGTGGTTGACCGCGTAGATCGGTGTGCCGAGCGAGATCGCCAGGGCCTTCGCCGCGCCGACGCCGACCATGAGCGCACCGGAGAGGCCCGGGCCGCAGGTCACGGCGACCGCGTCGATCTCGGCCAGGCTGATGCCCGCCTCGGCGGTCGCGGCGCGGATCGCCGGCACGAGCTCCTCGAGATGGGCTCGGGCGGCCACCTCCGGCACGACTCCCCCGTAGCGGGCGTGTTCGTCCATCGACGACGCGATCGTGTTGGAGAGCAGCGTGGTGCCGCGCACGATTCCGATCCCGGTCTCGTCGCAGGAGGTCTCGATCCCGAGGACCAGCGGGTTCGTGCGGTTCATTCGGTCGCCTCCAGGCGTACGGGTGCCGTCGTCGTCGGGGCCATCTCCGGGTCTGGCAGCCGCACGCGCATCACCAGGGCGTCGACGTTGTCGGGCTGGTAGTAGCCGCGGCGCACACCGAGTTCCTCGAAGCCGAGCCGGCGGTAGACATGCTGTGCCCCCGGATTGTCGGCGCGCACCTCGAGGAACACCTCGCGAGCGCCGCGCTTGCGGGCCTCGGTGAGCAGGGTCTGAACGAGGGTGCGTCCGAGGCCGTGTCCCCGGGCTTCCTCGGTGACCGCGATCGTCTGGATGTCGCCCTCCAGCGCCCCGCGGGGCGCCTGCAGCCCGGCGTAGGCGTCGATCTGGGTGGGTGTGTCCGGCGGGAAGGCCACGAGGTAGTAACAGTCCGGGTCGGTGACGTCCCGGGCCATTGCCTCCGTCGACCAGGCGTCGTTCTCGAAGATGCGGGTTTCGAGCGCCATGATGGCGTCGACGTCGGCGCGGGTGGCCCGCCGCAGTTGCCAGGTCATCTCAGCTCACCCGTTTCCGGCCCGAGGACATGGTGACGTCGGGCGACCGCAGGTAGAGCGCCTCGTCGACGGCGAAGGCACGGTGGTGGGCCCGGCTGAGCTCGGCGACGAGTCCCAGGTCGCCCGCGGACACCGTCGCCGCGTCGAAACGGGGCGATCCGACGTGCGTCCAGTCGGGCTCCTGCAACACGGCCGGTTTCGCCACCCCGGGCGCGTCGATGCGGATCGGCAGGCCGACGGCATCCGCCCCGCTGTACGCGGACCAGTTCACCTCGCGGCGACGCGCGTCGGTGACCACGACGAGAGCGCCGACGTGGCCGGCGCGGTAGCGGCCGTAGGCGATGGCGTCGTGGCTGACGATCGGCACGAACGGTGTGCCGGCGCCGAGGGCGAAGACGCGCGCGGCGGCGATCCCGACCCGAAGCCCCGTGAACGGGCCGGGGCCCATCCCCCCGACGACCGCGGAGAGGTCGCCGACACCGATTCCGGCTGCGGCGAGGCAGTCGGCGATCAGCCGGCCGACCACCTCGGCGTGGCGCATGGTGTCGTCGGTGCCGAGTTCGGCGAGGACGCCACGCTCGAGGTCGACGACGGCGACGCTCGTGCCGGCGGAGGTATCGATGGCGAGAAGCACCTCACCAGCCTATTCGCTGCGCCGCGGGTCCCCGGCCTCGTCGTCGGCGGCCTCGGGATCGAATCCGGCGTCTCCCGCCCAACGCGGACCGTGCGCCGTGATCGTGACCGTGCGGGGCTCGTCGAGGTCGAACCCGTCGTCGGAGAGGCCGGACGGCGCGGCCTGCGATGCGCCCAGCGGGCGCTCGATCTCGATGTCCAGCCACGATTCGGTGAGGCCGTCGAGCATGCCGCGGCCCCACTCGACGACGACGATCGAGTGCGGGAAGTCGATGTCGAGGTCGTCGAGTTCGACGGCACTCGACAGGCGGTAGGCGTCGACGTGCACGAGGGGCGGGCCGCCGACCGTGCTGGGATGGGTGCGGGCGAGCACGAAGGTGGGGCTGGTCACGGAGCCGCGAACCCGCAGGCCAACGCCCAGGCCGCGGGTGAAGGTGGTCTTGCCCGCGCCGAGCGGCCCGGTGAGCACCACCAGGTCGCCGGCCCGCAACCGCCCGGCCAGGGCGGCGCCGAAATCGTGCATTTCGGCAGCGTCGGGGATCACGGTGCGCATGATGCCGGTCAACCCTCCGGGTCGGGTGCGGCCGACGCGGGCGTCGCGTCGGGGGCCGCTGCGGCGTCAGGGCCGGCCGGAGAGCCCGGTCCCGGCTGCGGGTAGCTGCGCGGCACCCGGTGCCCGACCCGGGTCACGATCTCGTAGTTGATGGTGCCGGCGGCGTCCGCCCAGTCGGTGGCGCTGGGGGCGCCGGTCGCGGGATCGCCGAACAGCACGACCTGGTCGCCGACGGCGACGTCTGCCTGGCCGACGCTCACGACGAACTGGTCCATCGCGATCCGGCCGACGATCGGATGCGTGCCGCCGCGGATCCGCACGCTCGCGGCACCCGACGCCTGCCGTGGCACCCCGTCGGCATAGCCGAGAGGAACGAGGGCGAGGTTGCCGTCTTCGGGCGCCCGCCAGAGGTGGTCGTAGGAGACCCCTGCGCCCGCGGCGACTCGGCGCACGGCCGCGACCCGTCCGCGCAGGGTCATCGCGGGGACGAGGCCCAGGTCGTGCGAGCTCTGGTCGTCGAACGGCGACAGCCCGTACAGGCCGATTCCGATCCGCACCAGCGAGAAACGCGCCGCGGGCAGCCGGAGTGCGGCGGCCGTCGAGGCAAGGTGGATGAGGCTCGGGGTCAGTCCCGCCTCGGCGGCCAGCCGCACGCCCCGCTCGAAGCGTCCGACCGCATCCGCGTCGTCGGCGGGGGACGCGTTGGAGAGGTGGCTGAAGAGGCCTCGCACGCTGAGCAGGCCGGCCCGCTCGAACCCGGCGGCCAGCGCGAAGACGTCGGGCCAGTCCGGTTCGTGCACGCCGTTGCGGTTGAGCCCGGTCTCGAGTTTGAGCTGTACCGAGGCCGTGCGGCCCAGGGCCGCCGCGGCATCCGCCGCCTGCCTGAGTTGACGCGCGGACGACAGGCCGAGGTCGATGCCCCTGCCGATCGCCGGCGCGAAGTCGACGTCTGGGTCGTGCAGCCAGGCCAGGATGGGTGCGTCGATGCCGCCGTCACGCAGCTGGAGCGCCTCCTCGACGTCGGCGACCCCGAGCCAGTCCGCGCCGGCGGCGAGTGCCGTTCGGGCCACCGGCAGGGCGCCGTGGCCGTAGGCGTTCGCCTTGACCACGGCCATCAGGTGCGGGGTGCCGACCACGGTGCGCAGGTGGGCGACGTTGGCCGCGATGGCGCCGAGGTCGACGACCGCTTCCCGGAAACCGGTCATGAGTCGCCCTCCGCGACCACGAAGGCGCAGGCCACGCCCGCGTCGTGTGTCATCGTCAGGTGAACGGTGCTGATCTTCCTCGCCCGCAGCACCTCGGCGACGCCGCCGGAGAGTCGGAAGCCGGGGTTGCCGTGCTCGTCGGCGACGACCTCCATCTCCTGCCAGGTTGCCCCCGCGCTGTCGCCGAGCGCCTTGATCAGCGCCTCCTTGGCGGCGAACCGGGCGGCCAGCGAATGCAGCGGCAGCTCACGTTCGGCAGGGGTGAACAGTCGCGGCACGAGCCCGGGCGTGCGCAGCACCTGGCGTTCGAAGCGCGCGAGGTCGACGATGTCGACCCCGATGCCTCGAATCATGCGGCGACCTCGCCCATCCCGATCCCGACGACCGCTATTCGACCGTGACGGACTTCGCCAGGTTGCGCGGCTGGTCGACGTCGAGGCCCTTGACGGTGGCCAGCTCCATCGCGAAGATCTGCAACGGGACCACGGCCAGGAAGGGCTCGAACAGCGGTGCGGCCAGCGGGATCCGGATGACGGTGTCCGCGTAGGGCAGCACCGCCACGTCGCCCTCTTCTGCGATCGCGATGATCCGGGCACCGCGGGCGCGGATTTCCTGGATGTTGGAAACGACCTTGGGGTGCAGGTGTGCCGACCCACGGGGGCTGGGCACGATCACGAACACCGGCTGGCCGGGCTCGATCAGGGCGATCGGGCCGTGCTTGAGCTCTCCGGCGGCGAAACCCTCCGCGTGGATGTAGGCGAGCTCCTTGAGCTTGAGCGCGCCCTCGAGCGCGATCGGGAAGCCGACGTGGCGGCCGAGGAACAGCACCGCCCGGGTGTCCGACATCCAGCCGGCCAGCTCGTGCACGGTGGCTTCCTGGAGCAGGGTGGTGGCGATCTTCTCGGGGATGGCCTGCAGCTCGATGACCTGTTCCGCGGATTCGGCGGCGGTGAGGCTGCCGCGCACGCGGGCCAGGTGGAGTCCGAAGAGGTAGAGCGCGGCGATCTGGGCGGTGAAGCCCTTGGTCGACGCGACGGCGACCTCCGGGCCGGCGTGCGTGTAGATCACGGCGTCGGATTCGCGCGGGATCGTGGCACCCTGGGTGTTGCAGATGGAGATGGCCCTGGCGCCGCCCTCGCGGGCGTACTTGACCGCCATCAGGGTGTCCATGGTCTCGCCGGACTGGCTGATCGAGATGATCAGGGTCTCCGGGTTGAGCACCGGGTCGCGGTAACGGAACTCATGGCTGAGCTCCACGTCGACGGGGACCCTGGTCCACTTCTCGATCGCGTACTTGGCGACGTAGCCGGCGTTGGCCGCGGTGCCGCAGGCGACGATGATGATCCGACGGATGCCGGCGAGCACGTCATCTCCGAAGCCGGTCAGCTCGGGCACGACGGCCTGGCCCTCGTGGATACGCCCGCGGAGGGTGTTGGCCACGGCATCCGGCTGCTCGGAAACCTCCTTGGCCATGAAGCTGGACCAACCGCCCTTTTCGGCCGCCGACGCGTCCCAGGCGATGTCGAACTCCTCGGCTTCGACCGGGGTGCCGTCGAAATCGGTGACGGTGACCAGGTCGGGGGTGATCGTCACGATCTGGTCCTGCCCGACGGCCACGGCCCGGCGCGTGTACTCGACGAAGGCGGCAACGTCGGAGCCGAGGAAGTTCTCCCCGTCGCCGAGGCCGATCACGAGTGGGGAGTTGCGGCGGGCGCCCACGACGACACCAGGCTGGTCCTGGTGCACGGCGAGGAGGGTGAAGGCTCCGTCGAGGCGGGAAACGACCGAGCGGAACGCGGTGCTGAGGTCGCCGACCCGCTGGTATTCGCGGCCGAGCAGCACGGCTGCGACCTCGGTGTCGGTCTCGCTCTCGAAGCCGAAGCCCTCGGCCACGAGCTCGTCCTTGAGCACAGCGAAGTTCTCGATGATGCCGTTGTGGATGAGCGCGAGCTTGCCGTTGTCGCCCAGGTGCGGGTGTGCGTTCACGTCGGTCGGGGCGCCGTGGGTGGCCCAGCGGGTGTGGCCGATTCCGGTGCGGCCGTTGTTGATCGGGTGGGCTTCGAGCTCCCCGGCGAGCACGGCGAGCTTGCCGGCGCGCTTGGCGGTGTTCAGCACGCCGTCGCCGTCGATGACGGCGATTCCCGCCGAGTCGTACCCTCGGTATTCCAGCCGGCGCAGCCCTCCCATCAGGACCTCGACGCTTTTATCTTCTCCGACATATCCCACAATTCCGCACATGGACCCGATTTTAGTCGGACTAAGCTTGGGGAAATGTCCGATCCGGTTACGAGCCCCTGGAAAAACGGCCACGGTACTCCGTTCGTCGAACTCGACCGGGCCGACTGGGCAGCCCTCGCCCCCACGACCCTGCTTCCCCTCCGGGAGACGGAGATCGTGCAGTTGCGTGGCCTCGGCGAACCGCTCGACCTCAGCGAGGTGACGGATGTCTACCTGCCCCTGAGCAGACTGCTCAACCTCTACGCCGCGGGGGCCAGGCAACTGCACCGGGCGACCAGCGACTTCCTCGGCGAGCGGGCGCAGCGCACGCCGTTCGTGATCGGCGTTGCCGGATCCGTCGCTGTCGGCAAGTCCACCATCGCACGCCTGCTGCGGGAGCTGCTCGCCCGGTGGGAGGACACCCCCCGGGTGGAACTCGTGACCACCGACGGTTTCCTGTTCCCCAACGCCGAGCTTGGCCGCCGAGGCCTGATGGACCGCAAGGGTTTCCCCGAATCGTACGACCGGCGCGCCCTGCTCCGGTTCGTCTCCGCGGTCAAGAGCGGTGCCGCCGAGGTGCGGGCCCCGTTCTACTCGCACCTCAGCTACGACATCGTCGCGGACGCCCAGATCGTGGTTCGCCAGCCGGACATCCTGATCGTCGAAGGGCTCAACGTGCTCCAGCCGCCCGGGCCGGGCCACGGGCTCTCGGTCAGCGACCTGTTCGACTTCACCGTGTTCGTCGACGCCCGCACACAGGACATCGCCCGATGGTACGAGGAGCGCTTCCTGAAGCTTCAGCGGGGCGCCTTCACGAACCCGAAGTCGTACTTCCACCGCTTCTCCACCCTGACCGAGGCTGAGGCGCGCAGCCGCGCCCGGTCGATCTGGACCGAGATCAACGAGCCCAACCTGACCCACAACATCCGCCCGACCCGGTCGCGGGCCACTCTCGTGCTGCGCAAGGACCCCAACCACGCCGTCTCGAAGGTGCTCCTGCGCAAGGTCTGACTCGGTATCCCGGGACGCCCCGGGCAACCCCGGGCAACCCCGCCGAGATCTACCTTTCCGGTCGAACCCGACCGGTCTGCAGGTCGGTCTCGACCGGAAAGGTCGACGTCGGCGCGGGTTCGGGCATGCACTCGGGGGTTGAGCCTGCCGAAACCACGGGGTCTCGACCGGCTCGACCGGCTCGACCACCGTACGGTCGCTCAGACGGCGAGGCGCTCCCGCACGACGCCGGCCAGTGCGTGCGCCAACCGGTCAGCGGTCGCCTGGTCGGCGGCCTCGACCATGACGCGCACCATCGGTTCGGTGCCGGACGGGCGGAGAAGCACACGCCCGGTCTCGCCGAGTTCGGCCTCGGCAGCGAGCACGGCGGAGGCGATCGTATCGTCGCGCCCCAGCGCGTGGTGGTCGACGCCGCGCACGTTCACCAGGATCTGCGGGAAGACCGTCATCACGCTCGCCAGCTCGGCCA
This sequence comes from Cryobacterium fucosi, assembly GCF_004403515.1. GTDB lineage: Bacteria > Actinomycetota > Actinomycetes > Actinomycetales > Microbacteriaceae > Cryobacterium > Cryobacterium fucosi. Next base: position 24,913 of record NZ_SOHH01000039.1, read on the forward strand.
GTGTCTTCCCGGTGCGGGCCATCTCGGCGACGAGGTGCAGTCCGGTCAGGATGCCGTCGCCGGTCGTGGCGAACTTCGTCATGATCACGTGGCCGGACTGTTCGCCGCCCAGGGACAGGCCATGCTCGTTGAGCGCCTCGAGCACGTACCGGTCGCCGACCTTGGTCTCGATCATGCGGATGTCGTTGGCCGCCATGGCCTTGCGCAGGCCGAGGTTGCTCATCACCGTGGCGACGAGGGTGCGGTCGTTGAGCACCCCCCGCTCGGCCATCGAGACCGCGAGGATCGCCATGATCTGGTCGCCGTCGACGATGTTGCCGTCGCGGTCGACCGCGAGGCACCGGTCGGCGTCGCCGTCATGGGCGATTCCGATGTCGGCGCCGGCGGCGAGTACGGCTGCGGCGAGGTTGTCGAGATGGGTCGAGCCGACACCGTCGTTGATGTTGAGGCCGTCGGGATCCGCGCCGATCACGGTCAGGCGCGCGCCGGCATCCGTGAACACCTGCGGCGAGACGCCGGCCGCGGCGCCGTGGGCGCAGTCGAGCACGACGTGCAGGCCGTCGAGGCGGTTCGGCAGCGTGCTGAGCAGGTGCACGACGTAGCGGTCCTCGGCGTCCGCGAACCGACGGATGCGTCCGACGTCGCCGCCGATCGGCGTGAGGTTGGGTCCCTCGAGGTGTTCCTCGATGCGGTCCTCGACGTCGTCGGGAAGCTTGGTTCCCCCGAATGCGAATATCTTGATTCCGTTGTCGGGGGCGGGGTTGTGCGAGGCGGAGATCATCACGCCGAAGTCAGCGCCGATGTCGGCGATCAGGAATGCGGCGGCGGGCGTCGGGATGACGCCGGCGTCGAGAACGTCCACGCCGGAGCTGGCCAGTCCGGCGGCGACGGCGGCGGAGATGAACTCGCCGGAAATACGGGGGTCGCGGGCCAGGACCGCCACGGGGCGGCGGCCTTCCGCGAGGCGCAGTCTGGCGCGACGTCCCTGGGTGAGGACCGCCGCACTGGCCTGCGCGAGTGACAGGGCCAGGCCAGCCGTGAGATCACGGTTGGCCAGGCCCCGAACACCGTCGGTACCGAACAGTCGAGGCATCTGGGGTACCGACTATCGACTTAGCGCTTGGAGAACTGAGGCGCCTTACGGGCCTTCTTGAGACCGGCCTTCTTGCGCTCCTTGACGCGAGCGTCACGGTTGAGGAAGCCGGCCTTCTTCAGGATGGCGCGGTTGTTCTCTTCGTCGATCTGGTTGAGCGAACGTGCGATGCCGAGACGCAGGGCGCCGGCCTGGCCGGACGGGCCGCCACCGGTGATGCGGGCGATGACGTCGTAGCTGCCGAGAAGGTCGAGCACCTTGAACGGGTCGTTGATCAGCTGCTGGTGCAGCTTGTTCGGGAAGTAGTCCCCGAATTCGCGGCCGTTCACCGTGATGGTGCCCGAGCCGGGAACGATGCGCACGCGGGCGATGGCCTGCTTGCGACGTCCGACGGCTGCGCCGGGAACGTTGAGGATGGCGCGGGGCGCCTTGGTTACGGTTTCGGCCGGAGTCTCGGTCGAGTAGCTCTCCGGAGCCTGGTCAATCTGGTCTGCGATCTTCGCCACGATGTAGTGAATCCTTTTTCTTAGAGTCGAGAAGTCTGGTGGCCGGCGCTACTGAGCGACCTGGGAGAGGGTGTACGGCTTCGGCTGCTGGGCAGCGTGCGGGTGCGCAGGACCGGCATAGACCTTCAGCTTGGCCAGCTGGGCACGGCCGAGCGTGTTCTTCGGCAGCATGCCACGGATGGCCTTCTCAACCGCACGGGTCGGGTGCTTCTCGAGCATCTCCGAGTAGTTGGTGGCCGTGAGGCCGCCCGGGTAACCGGAGTGGCGGTACGCCATCTTCAGGTCGAGCTTCTTGCCGGTGAGGGCGATCTTCTCGGCGTTGATGATGATGACGAAATCGCCCATGTCCATGTGGGGAGAGAACGTTGCCTTGTGCTTTCCACGGAGGAGAACGGCGGCGTGGCTGGCAAGACGACCGAGAACGATGTCTGTGGCGTCGATGACGACCCAGTCGTGCTGGACTTCGCTTGCCTTGGGAGTGTAAGTGCGCGTCACTAGTGAGCTGCTTTCTTGTTCGAACGGAGGTGTTCGTGAATCCCGCTCCGGGTGTGTTCCAAATCTGGGAACACGATCGATGGAGGGCTCACGTTCGTGTGCCTGGCTGCAACGCACAGACACCAAAGGTCTATGTTAGTGTCCTCAGCCCCCGAGCGCAATTCCCCGGCGGTGACGGCGAGCGTCTATTCCGTGTCGTCGATGAGTTCGCGGCGCGCCCGGGTTTCCCGCGCCCGTGCCGCGAGCAGTTCGTCGGCGGGGTAGGCGACCTCCATCAGCGTCAGACCCTGGGGCGGCATCACCTTGAACTCGCTGGTCCTGGCTCGCTCGATCCGGAGGTCGACCAGGCGGCCGCCGGCCAGGCGACCCTCACCCACGGCGACGCAGGCGCCGACCAACGCCCGCACCATGCTGTGGCAGAAGGCGTCGGCCTGCACGGATGCGACGAGCACGCCATCCGGGTCCCGCCTCCAGTGGAACTCCTGCAGGGTGCGGATCGTGGTGGCGCCCGGCCGCGGCTTGCAATAGGTGGCGAAATCGTGGAGGCCGATCAGCGTCGCCGCGGCCTCCGCCATCCTGTCCAGATCGAGCCGGAAGCCGTGCCAGGTCGTGCGGAACCGTTGCAGCGGGTCGTGGCCGACCACGGAATCCGCGATCCGGTACTCGTAGCGACGCCACAAGGGCGAGAAGCGCGCGTCGAATCCGGGCGGGGCGATCGTGGAGGACTTGAGAACGATCTCGGGCTGGGTGACGAGGATGCCGCTCAGTCGCCGCTGCACCATGACCGCCAGCGGCGTCGGCGGGCGCCCCTTGCCGCGGGTGACGCGCACGAGGCTGTCCGCCTGCTCGGCGTTCAGGTCGAAGTGCGCCACCTGCCCGGCCGCGTGCACACCGGCATCCGTTCTCCCGGCGACGGTGAGGACCGGGGTCGGCGGGTGGCTGTGCAGGATGCCGGCGAGGCCGGCCTCGATCTGGCCCTGCACGGTGCGCAGGCCGGGCTGGGTGGCCCACCCGGACATTCCGGTGCCGTCGTAGGCGATATCGAGCCTGATCCGGGTGGTTTCCGGCGGGAGGGTCTCGTCGGCTGCCGGGGGAAGAATCACGGAGGTAAGTGTATGGGCCGCGCCGGGTTATCGTTGAACCCGGACAGTGTCCGTTCTTGCTATGAATCCCCGTCGCCGCAGCCCCACAGTCGCTCGCCCGGAGTCCGTGGCTCCCGCACCGAAGCGCCTGGCCGGGCTCGACGGGCTGCGCGGCATCGCGGTCACCCTGGTCGTTGTGTACCACTTCTTCCCGGCCGCGTTGCCCGGCGGCTTTGTCGGCGTCGACGTCTTCTTCGTGATCAGCGGGTTTCTGATCACCCGCCTCCTGCTCGCCGAACACCGGCGCACGGGCAGGTTCGCCCTCGGGCGGTTCTGGCAGCGCCGGGCATTGCGCCTCGTGCCGCCGCTGATCCCTCTGGTCCTGGTGGCGTGCACCGCCGCGTGGCTCATCGGCGGAGACGTGCTGGTCGGGCTCGGCTGGCAGGTGCTCGGCGCGGCGACCTTCGGCTACAACTGGGTGTCGATCGCGGGATCGACGAGCTACTTCGATACCGCCCAGCCCGAGCTGTTCCGCAACCTGTGGTCGCTCGCGGTGGAGGAGCAGTTCTACCTGGTCTGGCCGGTTGCGCTCCTCGCCGTGCTGCTGATTCGCAGCCCCCGGCTTCGGGTGGCCCTTGTCGGCGGCCTCGCTGTGGCCGCAGGGCTGTGGATGGGCGTCCTGTACCACCCGGGGAGCGACCCGACCCGGGTGTACTACGGCTCGGACACGCACAGCTTCGGCCTGTTCGCGGGCGCCGCACTGGCGCTCCTGCTGGCCGCCGGCGGGCGGGAGACGGAGCTCCCCCGGCTCCGGGCGGTGCTCGGCCGTTCCCGGCCGTGGCTGGGACTGGCCGCCTTCGCCGGGCTCCTCGCAGCGGCGTGGGCGCTGCCCGCCACCGGGGCGGTCACCTACCGTGGCGGACTGGTCGCGGTCGGCCTGCTCAGCGCGATCGTCATCTGGGCCGCCGTCCGCGGCGACCGGTTCGGCCCGTCCCTGGACGTGGCGCCGCTGCGATACCTCGGCGAGCGGTCATACGGAATCTATCTCTGGCACTGGCCCGTGCTCGTGCTCGTGCGGGTGGCGTGGCCCGCGGCGGGCGGGGCGGACGGGCTGGCCGGGGCGCCGGTCGGCCTCGCCGCGGGCATCCTTGCCGGGGCGCTGACCCTGATTGCCGCCGCGACGTCGTACCGCTGGCTGGAACGACCGGTGCGGGCGTACGGCGTGCCGGCCGGCATCCGTCGACTGGAAGCCGCAGCGGCCGGCTCGATATCCCGCCGGGTGCTCCTCTCCCTGGGCGCGGTCGCCGTGCTACTCGTCGTCGGCGGAACGACCTCGGCGCTGGTCACCGCGCCTGGCGAGACCAGCGCCCAGCAGGAGATCGATCGCGGGCAGCGGGCCGTGGAGGCCGCCGCCGCCGCGGTGGCAGCCAGGCGTGCGGACGCGTCCAGTCACCGGCCGCTGCCTGGCGGCAGCATGATCACCGCGATCGGCGACTCGGTGATGCTGGCGTCCGCCCCCGAGTTGCAGAGCAGCTTCCCGGGGATCTCGATCGATGCCGCGGTGAACCGGGGAATGCGCTCGGCCCCCGGGATTCTGGCCGCCCTGGACCAGGCCGGGACCCTGCGGTCGGTCGTCGTCGTCGGCCTCGGCACGAACGGCCCGATCGACGAGGACGAGCTCGCCGCCATCCGGAGCGTCGTCGGCCCGCATCGGCAGTTGATCATGGTCAACGCCTTCGCCGAGCGCGACTGGACTTCCGGCGTCAACGCGGCCCTGGCCGACTTCTCCGCCCGGTATCCGCTGGTGGAGCTGGCCAACTGGCACGACGCTATCGCGCCGCGCTCCGACGTGCTGGCCGAGGACAACATCCACCCGGGCCCGACCGGCGGCCAGATCTACGCCGACACCATCTCGTCGGCGATCCAGCTCCTTGGCACCCACCCCCCACGCGGCCCGCTCGACGTCTACCGCCTCGACGAGTAGCCCGCCCGCGCATGGGGCGTCCGGCATGGAAAAAGGGGCCCGACCGAAGTCGGACCCCTTTCGGGTAAGCGTGGGACTCGTGCTTACTTGGCTTCCTCGGCGTCGGCCGGGGCAGCGGCGTCGGCTTCAACGACCTCGACCGGTGCTGCGTCGGCTTCAACGACCTCGACCGGTGCTGCGTCTTCAGCGACAGGCTTCGCGGCCTTGGCGGAGGAGGACTTCTTGACCTTCGGGGTCAGCGGCTCGAGGACGAGCTCCATCTGGACCATCGAGGCGTTGTCACCCTTGCGGAAGCCGAGCTTCGTGATGCGGGTGTAGCCGCCCTCGCGAAGGGCAACCTGCGGCGCGATCTCGGTGAAGAGCTCGTGCACGACGGTCTTGTCGCCGATGGTGGCGAGAACGCGACGACGGGCGTGCAGGTCGCCCTTCTTCGCGAACGTGATCAGTCGCTCGGCGACCGGACGCAGGCGCTTGGCACGGGTCTCGGTCGTCTTGATCGACTTGTGGGTGAACAGGGACGCGGCCAGGTTGGCGAGCATCAGGCGCTCGTGGGCCGGTCCGCCGCCGAGGCGGGCTCCCTTAGTGGGCGTAGGCATTGGTAATCTCCAGTATCAAAAGTCGAAAGTCAGTCTGAGTGACTGCTTTAGATGGTTTCTTCGTCGTAGCCGCTGTAGAAGTGGGCGCCGTCGAATCCGGGCACCGAGTCCTTGAGTGACAGGCCGAGCTCTACGAGCTTGTCCTTGACCTCATCCACCGACTTCTGGCCGAAGTTGCGGATGTTCATCAGCTGGGTCTCCGAGAGGGCGACCAGTTCGCTGACGTTGTTGATGCCTTCACGCTTGAGGCAGTTGTACGAACGAACCGACAGATCGAGGTCTTCGATCGGAATCGACAGTTCGGTCGACAGCACGGCGTCGACCGGCGCGGGGCCGATTTCGATGCCCTCAGCGGCGGTGTTCAGTTCGCGGGCCAGACCGAACAGCTCGGTCAGCGTGCGACCGGCGGATGCGATGGCGTCGCGAGGCGAAATCGCCGACTTGGTCTCCACGTCAACGACGAGGCGGTCGAAGTCGGTGCGCTCACCGGCACGAGTTGCCTCGACGCGGTAGGTCACCTTGAGCACGGGCGAGTAGATCGAGTCGACCGGGATCTGGCCGGCTTCCGAGTACTCGTTGCGGTTCTGGGTGGCCGACACATAGCCACGGCCACGCTCGATGGTCAGTTCGAGTTCGAACTTCGCCTTGTCGTTCAACGTGGCGATGACGAGCTCGGGGTTGTGAACCTCGACCCCGGCCGGAGCCGAGATGTCAGCGGCGGTGACCTGGCCGGCACCCTGCTTGCGCAGGTACGCGGTGATCGGCTCGTCGTGCTCGCTGGAGATGACGAGACCCTTGATGTTCAGGATGATCTCGGTGACATCTTCCTTGACACCGGGAACGGTGCTGAACTCGTGCAGCACACCGTCGATCCGGATGCTGGTGACAGCGGCTCCGGGGATCGAGGACAGCAGGGTGCGGCGCATCGAGTTGCCGAGGGTGTAACCGAAACCAGGCTCAAGAGGTTCGATGACGAACCTGGATCGGAACTCCGAAATGTTCTCTTCGGTGAGCGTGGGGCGCTGTGCGATAAGCACTATTGATTCCTTTCGGCTAAGTGTCCGCTATATGACACTTGCGTGGCGAGGTGTTGAGGGTGTGTCTCGACAGGCTCGACTACCGAGTCTGTCGCTGCCGAACGTGACGGAGATCGAGCCTGTCGAGCGGAGATCGAGCCTGTCGAGCGGAGATCGAGCCTGTCGAGCGGAGATCGAGCCTGTCGAGATCTCGACAAGCTCGATCACCGCGAGGAAGTTAGACGCGGCGACGCTTGGGCGGACGGCATCCGTTGTGAGCCTGAGGCGTGACGTCGTTGATCGAGCCCACCTCGAGGCCGGCGGCCTGAAGCGAACGGATCGCCGTCTCGCGTCCGGAGCCGGGGCCCTTGACGAAGACGTCTACCTTCTTCATGCCGTGCTCCTGCGCCTGGCGGGCGGCCGACTCGGCTGCCAGCTGTGCGGCGAACGGGGTCGACTTGCGCGAACCCTTGAAGCCAACTCCACCTGAGGACGCCCAGCTGATGACCGCACCGGTGGTGTCAGTGATCGAGACGATGGTGTTGTTGAACGTGCTCTTGATGTGGGCCTGGCCCACAGCGATGTTCTTCTTTTCTTTCTTGCGCGGCTTCCGAACGGCCGACTTTGGTGCTGCCATGAATTTCTCCTGAATCCTGAGGGCGAGACGGGCCGGGCCGAGGCCTAGCGCGCCTTCTTCTTGCCGGCTACGGTGCGCTTCGGGCCCTTGCGGGTGCGAGCGTTGGTCTTGGTGCGCTGGCCGCGAACGGGCAGGCCCTTGCGGTGGCGGATGCCCTCGTAGCTGCCGATCTCGACCTTGCGGCGGATGTCAGCGGCAACCTCACGGCGGAGGTCACCCTCAACCTTGAAGGTTCCTTCGATGTAGTCACGGAGGGCGACGAGCTGGTCGTCACTCAAATCCTTGACTCGGATGTTTCCATCGATTTCAGTGTCGGCGAGGGTCTTGAGTGCCCTCGTACGGCCAACACCAAAGATGTAAGTCAGTGCAACTTCCACGCGCTTATCGCGAGGAATATCAACGCCGGCTAGACGTGCCATTGTGGCTTCTCCTGTATATGAGTGGAGGTCTGTAGCAGTGCCTGTTCATCGGCCTCCAACCGATGGTGTCGCCCCGGAGGGTTCCCGGCATTGCTATTTACTGTTGAGTTGTGTCTCGACAGGCTCGACATCCGAGACGGGGCTCGAGCACCACTGCGGTGATCGAGCACCACTGCGGTGATCGAGCACCACTGCGGTGATCGAGCTTGCCGAGATCAGCCCTGACGCTGCTTGTGACGCGGGTTCTCGCAGATGACCATCACGTTGCCATTACGGCGGATGACCTTGCACTTGTCGCAGATCTTCTTGACGCTGGGCTTGACCTTCATTGTGTGTCCTTGTATTCGCTGTCTTCGTACCCCAGGAACGCCTCGGGCCGTTACTTACAGCAATGCTTACTTGTAGCGGTAGACGATCCGGCCGCGAGTCAGGTCGTACGGGCTCAGCTCCACGATCACGCGGTCCTCAGGAAGGATGCGGATGTAGTGCTGACGCATCTTGCCCGAAATGTGGGCAAGAACCTTGTGGCCGTTGGTCAGCTCAACACGAAACATCGCGTTGGGAAGAGCTTCGACTACTGCGCCCTCGATTTCGATGACACCGTCTTTTTTTGCCATAACTCACTATCGCTAGGGTATTGATTGCTGGTCGTGCGTGGATTGTGGCGCCTTGACACGCCGAAAGCGACGGCATCAGACACCAAGGATTTACTCTATGGTATGAAGTTGCGATTTGCCAATTCACGCCTATAATCCTCGGAGTTCCGACGCCGTCGCCGGGATTGTGCACTACAGCCTGTGTCTTACAGCCGGTCCTGGGCCGCGCTGACGACCTGCACCACGTCGGCGAAGAGCGGATGCGCGGGGTCGAGACCGCAGACCTGCCCGGCGAACGCCTCCGGGGTCTCGGAGCGCAGCATCCGTTGCAGTTCGACGCTCTGTTCGTCGTCGGGCACGTCGAACCGCAGGGCGGCGCCGATCGCCACGAGCAGAGCCGTCGGGCGCGTGCCGTGCTCGGCGATCTCCGCCGCCGGCCCGATGAACCGTTCGTAGCGGCTGAGCTTGCGCATCGGCTGGCGCCCCACCCGCCGGGCCGTGTCCGGCAGTGCGGGGTTGGCGAAGCGCACCAGGATCTTCTCCCGGTAGGCACGCTGCGCCGCCTCGTCGAGGCCATGCTTGGCCACGAGCAGAGCGGAGGTCTCCTCGAGCACGCGGCGGGCCCCCTCCCGGACCTCCGGCACCGCGAGGGCGTCGGAGATCCGGGAAACTCCCGCCAACGAGCCGAGGTAGGCCACCGTGGCGTGTCCGGTGTTCACGGTGAACAGCTTGCGCTCGATGTAGGGCGCAAGGTTGTCGACGAAGGTCGCACCGGGGATGACCGGCGCGGAGTCGCCGAAGGCGCCGCGCTCGATCACCCACTCGTAGAAGGCCTCGACGGTGACGTCGATGCCCGAGCCGGCCGCCTGGCCGGGCACGATTCGGTCGACCGCGGTGTTGGCGAAGGCGGCCTTCCGGGCGAGGGACTCCCGTTCCTCGGCGGACACGTCCTTCCAGACGTGCCCGGCGAGCACGTCGGTGGCGTTGATCGCGTTCTCGCAGGCCATCACGGCGAGCGGCGCGAGCCCCGCCGCCCTCCGTTTCAGGCCGGCGAGGATCACCGGCGCCACGAACGGGAGCACCGTCGGCCCGACAGCGGTCGTGACGATGTCGGCCGTCGCGATTTCTTCGATCAGCCTCTCTTCCTCGGCGCGGCTGTTGATGGCGCGGAAGTCGTCGACCACGCGGTCGGTCGACGTCTCCCCTGCCTCGTGGACGGTGTAGCTCGTGGCGGCCTGCAAGGCCTCGATCAGGGAAGCATCCACATCGGCGAAGACAACCTCGTATCCGGCATCGTGGAGAAGGAGACCGACGAATCCGCGGCCGATGCTGCCTGCGCCGAAGTGGATGGCTTTCATTCTGCGTTGACCTCCTCGAGGAGCGTGAAGATGTCCTCGGCCGTTGCCGCATCGATCAGTTTCTGCACCTCGTCCTCGTCGGAGAAGACGACGGCGATTTTCGAGAGGATCCCGAGGTGCTCATTGTTGAGGCCGGCGATGCCGACGGCGAACCGCACGGGCTGCCCGTCCCAATCGATCGGGTCGGGATAGCGCACCAGCGACAGGGATGACCGGATGATCGATTCCTTGGCCTCGTTCGTGCCGTGCGGGATGGCGAGGAAGTTGCCCATGTAGGTCGACACGCTCGCCTCCCGGTCGAACATCGAGTCGACGTAGGCGCTCGTCACGGCGCCGGCCGCCACGAGCAGGGTGCCAGCCTCGCGGATCGCCTCCTGCTTCGTGGTGGCCGTGCCGGCGGCCACCACGTTCCCGCGTTCCAGGATGTTCTGAGTCATCGTGTTGCTTCCTCCGCCGCTCTGCTCTGCAGCAGGGTGACGACCTCGTCGTATTTCGGGCTGTTCATGAAGTTGTCCACCGAGACGAAGATCGAGTCCGGCGACTTGGCCTTCGCGCGGGCGGTCAGGTCCTGGTGCGTGATGACCAGGTCGGCCGTGCCGTCGAGGTTCGCGATGGCCTGGTTGACCACGGTGATGCCCTCGAGCCCGGCCTTCTTGATCTTGTTGCGGAGCACGGATGCACCCATGGCACTCGAGCCCATGCCGGCGTCGCAGGCGAAGACGATGTTCTTGAGGGGGCGGTTGTCGGCCGCGGCGGTTCCCGCTCCGGCTCCCGCTCCGGCGAGGCCGCCGAGGACGCTGCTGGACTTGCCTTTCATGGCCTCGGTCTTCGCGACGGCCCCGGTGAGGTCGCCGTCGAGGCCGTTGGCGATGTCGCGCTTGCGGCTGGACCGCAGGATGACCGCGGCGATCAGGAACGACACCGTTGCGGAGAGGATCACGGAGAGGATCACGCCGACGTAGCTGTCCGACGCGGTCTGGATGAGAACCGCGAAGATGCTGCCGGGTGAGGCAGGAGCGCGCAGGCCGGTCTGGAAGGCCACGTTGGTCGCCACGCCGGTCATGCCGCCGCCGATGGCCGCGAGGATGAGGATCGGCTTCATCAGCACATACGGGAAGTAGATCTCGTGGATGCCGCCGAGGAAGTGAATGATGATCGCGCCGGGCGCGCTCGCCCGGGCAAGGCCGAGACCGAAGAACGAATAGGCGAGCAGGATGCCGAGGCCGGGGCCGGGGTTCGCCTCGATCAGGAAGAGCAGCGACTTGCCGGATTCCGAGACCTGCTGAACGCCGATCGGCGTGAACACGCCGTGGTTGATGGCGTTGTTGAGGAACAGCACCTTGCCGGGCTCGACCAGGATGCTCGCCAGCGGCAGCAGGTTGTTCGAGACGAGCCAGTTGACGCCGGTCTCCAGCACGGAGCTGAAGGCGGTCACGACGGGCGCGATTCCGAAGAATGCTCCGAGCGCAAGGATGCCGCCGAGGATGCCGGCGGAGAAGTTGTCGACGAGCATCTCGAAGCCGGGCTTGATCTTGCCGGCCCACAGGCTATCGAGCTTCTTGAGCAGGTACGCGGACAGCGGGCCCACGAGCATGGCGCCGATGAACATCGGGATCTCGCTGCCGACGATGACACCCATGGTGGCGATCGTGGCGATGACGCCGCCGCGGATGCCGTAGACCATCCGGCCACCGGTGTTGGCGATGAGCAGCGGGAGCAGGTACACGATCATCGGGCCGACCATCTTGGCGACGGTTTCGTTCGGGGTCCAGCCGGTGGGAATGAAGAACGCGGTGATGAGGCCCCACGCGATGAACGCCGCGATGTTGGGCATGATCATTCCGCTGAGGAAGGTGCCGAAACGCTGAACGTGCACGCGGGCTCCCCCGCTCTTGTTCTCTGTCCCGGTTGACGTCGTCGTCATTTTTCTGCCTTTCGTTTCGGTTGTGATTGTGCGGGGATTGTGTGCATTCGGATCACGCCTGGGCGTCGTGGTCCGTGGTGAGCAGGGCGGCGAGGGAGGCGAGCACGAGGTCGGCATCGGCTCCCTCGGCGGTCAGGGTGACCGCGTCACCGAAGTTGATGCCGAGCGAGATGACTCCGAGGATGCTTGCCGCGTCCACGACCGTGCCGCCGTTGGCGGCCAGCGTGACCTCGAGGCCGGAATCGGAGGCCGCCTGCGTGAACAGCCTCGCCGGGCGGGCGTGCAGCCCGTGGGTCGATCCGATCAGAACGGTGCGTTCAGCCATCGGCGTGTTTCCTTTCTCGTGCAATTTCGTTCTCCCTCGGTCTCGGTGGAGTCAGGGGGTGGTCAGCCGGTCAGAGCGTGGAGCGCCGCATCCAGCGCCTCGTTTCCGTCCCGTGCGGCGAAGATCGTGGCCGGGAGCAGCGAGCAGCCGGCGCCCGCCCGTTCGGCCTGGGCCGTGAACTCGTCGAAGCGGGGAGCAAGGTGCGGCCCGACCAGGAGCACGTCGACGCCGTCGAGGGCGTCCGGCAGGTCCGACTCGCTGCCCGCCGACACGTCCAGGTCGAGGCCGCGGGCGGCAGCGGTCTGGCGTATCCGGAGGGCCACGAACGTGCTGGACGCACCGGCACCGCAGACAACCAAAATCCTCATCGATTCACCTTCCAGTAGCGCTGAACCCAGTCTTGCCAGATCGTCCGAATCGGGCCACCACATCCCTTTCCGCACCCCCGGAAACGGGTCTGAGCGGTCCGATCGGGTCAGGCGTGGTTGACTACAAGCGGATTGATGGAGCTGTGTGCAATGAGCGATAAACAGACACGGATGCTGGACTACCTGTCCCAGACGCCGGCCTGGGTCACCGCCGGCGAGCTTGCCGACCTCCTGGGCGTCACCCCTCGCACCGTTCGCAGCTACATCACGACGCTGAAGGCGGCCGCGCATCCGCTGGAGGTCGTCGAATCGGGCGCCGCCGGCTACCGGCTCGACCTGGAGGCCTACGCCGCCCACCGGGCAGCGCGCCGCACGTACTCCGAACCGGAGACCCCGCGGAACCGGCTGTACGCCCTCGTGCGGCGGCTCACCGAGGCGGAGGCCGGGCTCGACGTCTACGACCTGTCCGAGGAGCTCTTCGTCAGCGACTCCACCGTCGATGCCGACCTGGCCAAGGTCAGGCAGTTGCTTCCGGACACCGGGCTCACCCTCAGCCGCCACGGCAGCGTGGTCACCCTCAAGGGCTCCGAGACCGATCGCCGCCGCCTTCTCAGCCGGATGTTCCGGGAGGAGAGCTCCCGCGGACTGCTCGAACTCGAGGCGATCCAGAAGGAATTCGCGTCCGAGAGCCTGGGGGCGTTCAAGACCGACCTGATCGCGATGCTCGACTCCCAGGGCTACTTCGTCAACGAGTACGGCACCAACGACGTGCTGTTGCACGTTGCCATCGCGATCGACCGGGTGACCAGGCGCACCGCCCCCGTGTTCGCCAGCGCCCCCAGCGGCCCGCCCGACGACATGACCCTGGCCCTCTCCGCCCTGGTCACGCGACATTTCCAGGTGGAACTGGGCAGCGGGGACCTCGACTACCTGGCCCTGCTCCTGAAGACCAGGGTGATCACGCCCGGCCAGGACCAGCCGGCCGCGGTGCTGATCGAAAGCTTCGTGCGCACGGAAGACCTCGAATCGGTGCGCCGGATCGTGGGCCAGGCCGGCGAGGAGTTCCTGGTCGACCTGGTCGAGGAGAACTTCATCGTTCGCCTGACCCTGCACGTTCGCAACCTGATCAACCGCGCGCAGGACCGCTCGTACTCACACAACCCGCTCACCCGGTCGATCAAGACGAGCTACCCGATGATCTACGAGCTGGCGGTGTACATCGCCAGCTCCCTCCAGCGCCAGGAGAACATCGTCATCAACGACGACGAGATCGCGTACATCGCCATGCACGTCGGGGCGCACCTTCAGCAGCAGTCCCGCCGCGAGGACCTGGTGAGCTGCGCCCTGGTCTGCCCGAACTACTACGACATGCACGTGCTGCTGCGGGAGCGCATCGAACGGGTGCTGGGCGACGAGCTCGAAGTGGTCTCGGTGATCACCCGCAGTGATGTCGAATGGGTCGGGATCGATGCGGACCTCGTGCTCACCACCATCGACCCGGCGGTGCCCTCCGAGGGCGTCATCGTGATCCAGCCGTTCCTCACCGAGGGCGACATCGAACGGGTCCGAAAGGCCGCCAGCCGCATCCGCCGGATGCGTCGCCGCGCCCACCTCAAGGACGATCTGCTGCAGTTCTTCGACGAGTCGTTGTTCTCGCACAATTTCTACGCCGCCGACGAGAGTGCCATGATCAGGGCCCTCGGCGAGCGGATGCTCATGCAGGGCACCATCGGCCAGGACTACATCGACGGCGCCATCGAGCGCGAGCTGATGTCGTCGACGGCGTTCACCGATAATCTCGCCGTGCCGCATTCGATGTCGATGACGGCCAACCGCACGTCCATCGCCGTCGTCGTCAACGACTCCCCGATGGACTGGGGTGAGAACCGAGTGAACGTGGTGGCCCTGGTGGCGTTCAGCAAGGAAGGGCGCCGCAGTTTCCAGGCCGTCTTCGACCAGTTCGTCGAGGTCTTCTCAGACCGGGCCGCCGTGCAGCGGCTGGTGAAACGATCGGTGGACTTCGCTTCCTTCATCGACGAGCTCGTCCATCTGATGGATCAGTAACCGCCCGAAGGACCGGCCGCGGCTCAGACCGCGGCGTCCACCCAGCTACGGGACCTGAAGGCGTAGATCGCCGCGTCGAGGGCTTCGTCGCCGTTCTGAGAGGCGAAAACCGTGTCCGGCAGGAGGGCGATGCCGACGCCAGCCTTGATCGCCTGCGACCGGATCTTCTCGTAGCGGGGCGCCAGGTGCGGGCCGACGAGCAGCACATCGATCGGCCCGAGCGAGCCGGGGAGGTCGGATTCGCTTCCCGCGTGCACTGACACGTCGAGGCCGCGCTCGGTCGCCGTGTGGCGGACGCGGTGGGCCACGAAGGCGCTGGAGGCTCCGGCACCGCAGACGACGAGGATCTTCATTGACGTGCTCTTTTCTCTCGGCGGGTTGTACCCACCTCAATCCTCTCGCTTCCGGCGCGGCGCTGCCACCAAACGGGTGCCGGCCCTGCACCCATTCTCGAGAGTGGGACCTGCGGGGCTTCGCGGGAGGTGCCCGGTCTACTGGATGGGCATCGGGATGATGCCCAGGGGCGCCAGGCCGGCGGCGCCGCCGTCTTCCGCGGTGAGCACCCAAATTCCGTCCTTGTGCACGGCGACGCTGTGCTCCCAGTGCGCGGCGGCCAGGCCGTCGCTGGTCGCGACCGTCCAGTCGTCGTCACGCACGTACGTCTCAATCGAACCCAGCACGACCATGGGCTCGATCGCGACGACCAGGCCCGGCTTGACGTCCGGCCCCTTCTGCCGCACCCGGTAGTTGAACACCGGAGGGGCCTCGTGCATGGACCGGCCGATGCCGTGGCCGACGTAGTCGGTCAGGATCCCGTACTGGCCCTGGGCTTCGACATAGTCCTCGATGGCTTCGCCGACCTCGTTCAGGTGGCGCGCGACCGCAAGCCGGGCGATGCCGTGCCAGAGGGACTGCTCGGTCACGGCCGACAGCTTCTGGCGCTCCGCCACGAGCTCGGGTCGGGTCGGGTCGGGAATGACGAAGCTGAAGGCCGCGTCGCCGTTCCAACCGTCGAGGATGGCGCCGCTGTCGATCGACACGAGGTCACCGGCGGCGAGGATGCGTCTCCCGGGGATGCCGTGCACGACGTCGTCGTTCACGGACGCGCACACCGTGTGGTGGTAGCCCTGCTCGAGTTTGAAGTTCGGCTGTCCCCCCAGCGCCAGGATGGCGTCCTCCGCGGCGACGTCGATCTCCAGCGTGGTCGCCCCGGCGCGGATCGCGGCGCGGGCCGCATCGAGCGACGCGGCCGTCGCCAGGCCCGGTGCGAGCATGAGTCGCATCTGCGCCGGCGACTTGTAGATGGAACGTCGAAGGCTCATGGTGTCGATCCCTGCATTGCTGATTGTGATGCGTGAATTGCGGCCGGCCTGCGCTCGGGTCTGCGGCTCAGACGGTGTGGATGTCGCGCTCTGCCAGGGCGTCGAGGATGCGCGCGGTGACCTCGTCGACGGCACCGAGGCCGTCGACCGTTACCACGATGCCGCGGCTGCCGTAGATGTCGATCAGCGGGGCGGTCTGCTCCGCGTAGACGTCCAGGCGGTGCCGGATGACCTCGGCCGTGTCATCCGCCCGGCCCTGCTCGGCGGCGCGCTTGAGTAGGCGGGCGACGACCTCGTCGGTGTCGGCGACGATCTGCACCACCGCGTCGAGCTGGGTCCCGTCAGCCTCGAGCAGCCGGTCCAGCTCCTGCACCTGGTCAAGCGTGCGCGGGTACCCGTCCAGCAGGAAACCCGCCGCGGCGTCGGCCTGGTGCAAGCGGTCGCCGACGATCGCGTTGGTGACGGAGTCGGGCACGTACTTGCCTGCGTCGATGAACTCCTGCACCTGGATGCCGAGCGCGGTCTTGCCCTTCACGTTGGCACGGAACATGTCCCCGGTGGACACGGCGGGAATTCCGAAGGCGGCGGCCATCCGTTCGGCCTGGGTGCCCTTGCCTGCCCCGGGCGGGCCGATCACGAGCAGACGCGTCATCGGAGGAGCCCCTCGTAGTGGCGCTGCTGAAGTTGCGAGTCGATCTGCTTGACCGTTTCGAGACCGACGCCGACGACGATCAGGATGCTGGCGCCACCGAACGGGAAGTTCTGGTCGGCGCCGATGGTCGAGAAGGCAACCAGGGGCAGGAGCGCGATCAGACCCAGGTAGAGCGCACCGGGGAGGGTCACGCGGGTGAGCACGAAGTCGAGGTACTCGGCCGTCGGGCGACCCGCTCGGATGCCGGGGATGAAGCCGCCGTACTTCTTCATGTTGTCGGCGACCTCTTCGGGATTGAAGGTGATCGCGACGTAGAAGTAGGTGAAGCCGACGATCAGCAGGAAGTACATCGCCATGTACAGCGGCTGGTCGCCGCCGGTCAGGTTGTTCGACACCCATGTCACCCAGGCCGCCGGTGTTTGTCCGGCCGAGGGCTGGTTGAACTGGGCGATCAGGGCGGGCAGGTAGAGCAGCGACGACGCGAAGATGACGGGAACGACGCCGGCCATGTTCACCTTGATCGGGATGTAGGTGTTGTTCCCGCCGTAGGTGCGACGTCCGACCATCCGTTTGGCGTATTGCACGGGGATGCGCCGCTGCGACTGCTCGACGAAGACCACGGCGGCCACCACGAGCAGTCCGACCGCGATCACGATCAGCAGCACGTCGATGCCCTTCTGCTGGCCGATCGACCCGAGCGAGTTCGGGAACAGCGCTGCGATCGACGTGAAGATCAGCAGGGACATGCCGTTGCCGATGCCACGCTCGGTGACGAGTTCGCCCATCCACATGATCACGCCGGTGCCGGCGGTCATGGTGATGACCATGAGCATGATGGCGTACCAGGCGTCGTTGGTGATCAGCTGCGAGCATTCGGAGCTGGCGGACGTGCCGAAGAGGGCACCGCTGCGGGCCACCGTGATCAGCGTCGTCGACTGGAGGATGCCGAGGGCGATGGTGAGGTAGCGCGTGTACTGGGTCAGGGTGCTCTGACCGGACGCACCCTCCTTGTAGAGGGTTTCAAAGTGTGGGATGACCACGCGCAGCAGCTGCACGATGATCGAGGCCGTGATGTACGGCATGATGCCCAACGCGAAGACCGACAACTGCAGCAGTGCGCCGCCGCTGAACAGGTTGACGAGCTCGTAGAGGCCGCTGGTTCCCTGATTCGCGGCAAGACACGCCTGCACGTTGCCGAAGTCCACGAAGGGCGCCGGGATGAATGAGCCCAGGCGGAACAGGGCAACGATCCCCAGGCTGAACCCGATCTTCTTGCGAAGGTCGGGCGTGCGGAATATCCGCGCAATGGCGCTGAACACAATGCCTCCAGTTGATAACGTGAAAAACGAGCTTGTCGAGACCAGCATCGAAAGATTTCGATTGGTGGCCTCGACAAGCTCGTTCAGCGTCTACGGACTTACTTGATTGAGCCACCTGCAGCGACGATCTTCTGCTCTGCTGAGCCGGAGACCTTGTCCACCGCAATGTTCAGCTTAACGGCAATGTCACCGTTGCCGAGAACCTTGACCTTCTCGTTGTCGCGAACCGCGCCCTTGGCGACCAGGTCGGCGATGGTTACATCGCCGCCGTTCGGGTAGAGCTCGGCGAGCTTCTCCAGGTTGACAACCTGGTACTCGACCCGGAACGGGTTCTTGAACCCGCGCAGCTTCGGGGTGCGCATGTGCAGAGGCATCTGCCCACCCTCGAACCCGACGCGCACGTTGTAGCGTGCCTTCGTGCCCTTGGTGCCACGACCCGCGGTCTTACCCTTGGATCCTTCACCACGTCCGACGCGCTGGCGCGACTTCTTGGCGCCGGCGGCGGGACGAAGGTGGTGCACCTTCAGGACCTGCTCGCGCTTCTCAGCAGGAGCGGCCTTGACGGCGACCTTGGCGGCAGCAGCCTTTTTGGGGGCTACCGCCTTCTTTTCAGTGGCGGGCTTGGCTGCTGTCTTCTTGACAGCTTCCTTCTCGTCAGCCATTAGTCAATCTCCTCGACCTTCACGAGGTGAGCAACGGTGTTGACATAGCCGCGGTTCTGCGAGTTGTCCTCGCGGATCACGACAGCGCCAATGCGCTTGAGACCCAGGCTGCGAAGCGTGTCGCGCTGGTTCTGCTTCTCACTAATTTTGGACTTGATCTGTGTCACTTTGAGGCGAGCCATCAGGCACCTGCCTTTGCTGCCGCCGCGGCTGCTGCCGCTGCGGCGTCGGCACGCAGGAAGCGTGCCGGAGCAACGTCTTCGTACGCGAGGCCACGGCGAGCCGCAACCGCACGCGGCTCTTCGAGCTGGTGCAGGGCCTCGACGGTGGCGTGGACGATGTTGATGGTGTTCGACGAGCCGAGCGACTTGCTCAGCACGTCGTGGATGCCGGCGCATTCGAGTACGGCGCGCACCGGGCCACCGGCGATAACGCCGGTACCTGCTGCGGCCGGACGGAGCAGGACGACGCCTGCAGCGGCCTCACCCTGGACGGGGTGCGGGATGGTCAGGCCAACGCGGGGCACGCGGAAGAAGTTCTTCTTCGCTTCCTCGACGCCCTTGGAGATGGCGGTGGGCACTTCGCGTGCCTTGCCGTAGCCGACTCCGACCAGTCCGTTGCCGTCTCCGACGACGACGAGGGCGGTGAAGCTGAAGCGACGACCACCCTTGACGACCTTGGACACGCGGTTGATGGTGACGACGCGCTCCAGGAACTGGCTCTTGTCGGCATCGCGGCTGCCGCGGTCCTTGTTGGGGTTGCGCTCACGGCCACCACGACGAGCCTCACGAGGCTCGTTCTGCGGGGGCGTCGTTGACGCAGCAGTTTCGACGGGTGCCTCAGCGGCCACCACGTTCTCCTTTGTTGCTGTGCTTGCAGTTTCAGTGCTCACAGGTTCAATCCACCCTCTCGAGCTCCCTCGGCGATGGCAGCGACGCGTCCCGCGTACTTACTGCCTCCACGGTCAAATACGACGGCTTCGATACCGGCGGCCTTCGCGCGCTCGGCGACGAGTTCGCCGACCTTGCGGGCCTTGGCGGTCTTGTCACCATCGAAGGTGCGCAGACCGTCTTCGAGCGTGGACGCCGAAGCAAGGGTGAAGCCCTTGCTGTCGTCGACAACCTGCACGAACACGTGGCGAGCCGAACGGGTCACGACGAGACGCGGCCGAAGCGCGGTCCCTTCGATCTTCTTGCGAAGACGTGTGTGCCTGCGTCCGCGGGCAGCAGCCTTGCTCTTACCTCTAGTTCCGAGACCCATGGTTATTTACCACTCTTTCCGGCCTTGCGGCGAACAATCTCGCCGGCGTAACGCACACCCTTGCCCTTGTAGGGCTCTGGCTTGCGAATCTTACGGATATTGGCGGCGACCTCGCCGACGGCCTGCTTGTCGATGCCACCGACCGTGAGGCGGTTGACGCTCTCCACGGTCAGGGTGATTCCGGCGGGCGGGTCGACGAGGACCGGGTGCGAGAAGCCGAGGGCGAACTCGACCGAGCTGCCCTTCTGGGCGACGCGGTAACCGGTACCGACGATCTCGAGGGACTTGGTGTAGCCCGTGGTCACCCCGATGATCTGGTTGGCGATCAGCGTGCGGGTCAGTCCGTGCAGCGAACGCGAAGCGCGCTCGTCGTCCGGGCGAGTGACGACAACGTGGCCGTCCTCGATCTTGACCTCGATCGGGTTGGCGACGGTGAGCGCGAGCTCGCCCTTCGGACCCTTGACGCTGACGAGGCGGCCCTCAGTGGCTACCGTGACATCCGCGGGGATCGGGATGGGGAGTCTTCCGATACGTGACATCGTCGGCTACCACACGTAGGCGAGAACTTCTCCGCCTACGCCCTTCTTCTCGGCCTGGCGGTCGGTGAGCAGACCGCTGGAGGTGGACAGGATGGCAACGCCGAGGCCACCGAGAACGGTGGGGATTTCGGTCGACTTCGCGTACACGCGCAGGCCGGGCTTGGAAACCCGCTTGATGCCCACGATGGAACGCTCGCGGTTCGGACCGAACTTGAGGTTGAGCGTGAGGGTCTTGCCGACCTCTGCATCCTTGACGTCCCAAGCCGAGATGTAACCCTGGGCCTTGAGGATGTCTGCGATGTTCGCCTTGAGCTTGCTGTGCGGCATGGACACGGTGTCGTGGAACGCCGAGTTAGCGTTGCGCAGTCTGGTCAGCATGTCTGCGACCGGATCTGTCATTGTCATTTTTGGTGCCTTTCTCGCCTGGTTTCGTTCATCCGTTACACGGGTGACGACCTTGGTCGTTGTGGGGCTGGACGGTTGTCCAGCCCCCGGGGTGTACTACAAGGAGCCGAAGCTACCCTACTTGGTGTTTTCGGCCGTCTTGAACGGGAAGCCCAGCGCCTTGAGCAGCGCACGTCCTTCTTCGTTGTTCCTGGCCGTCGTCACGACCGTGATATCCATACCGCGGATACGGTCGATCCGGTCCTGGTCGATCTCGTGGAACATGACCTGCTCGGTGAGACCGAAGGTGTAGTTGCCGCTGCCGTCGAACTGCTTGTCCGACAGGCCGCGGAAGTCACGGATGCGGGGAAGCGCGAGGCTGAGCAGCCGGTCGAGGAACTCCCACATGCGGTCGCCACGAAGTGTGACGTGCGTGCCGATGGGCTGTCCTTCACGCAGTTTGAACTGCGCGATCGACTTGCGTGCCTTGGTGACCTGCGGCTTCTGGCCGGTGATCTTGGTGAGGTCGGCGACAGCGCCATCCATGATCTTGCCGTCGCGAGCTGCCTCGCCGACACCCATGTTGACAACGATCTTGACCAGGTTCGGAACCTGGTGGACGTTGGTGAAGCCGAGGTCCTTGGTGAGCTGGGCGGTGATCTCATCGCGGTACTTCTGCTTCAGGCGCGGCAGGACTGCCGGGACGGCTGCTTCGGCCGCTGCTACTGCAGTGTCGGTCATCAGAGGTCCTTCCCTGACTTCTTGGCGTAACGGATGCGGACGGTCTTGGTGACCCCGTCCTTCGTCACGTCTTCGAGGCGGACGCCGACGCGAGTCGGCTTCTTGGTCTCCGGGTCGACGATGGCCACGTTGGACACGTGAATCGGCGCCTCCATGGTCTCGATGCCGCCGGTCTTGGTGCCGCGCTGGGTCTGGCCAACGCGAACGTGCTTCGTGACGAAGTTGATGCCCTCGACGAGGACCCGGTTCTTCTCCACGAGCACGGCGATGACCTTGCCCTGCTTGCCACGGTCGCCGCCGCGGGCCTGGGTGCGGCCGGTGATGACCTGAACGAGGTCACCCTTTTTGAGTCTGGCCATGATTTAGATAACCTCCGGTGCCAACGAGATGATCTTCATGAACTTCTTGTCGCGAAGTTCGCGACCGACCGGTCCGAAGATTCGGGTGCCGCGGGGGTCACCGTCGTTCTTCAAAATCACTGCGGCGTTCTCATCGAACTTGATGTACGAACCGTCTGAACGACGGGTCTGCTTTTTGACGCGAACGACGACGGCCTTGACGACGTCGCCCTTCTTGACGTTTCCGCCGGGGATCGCATCCTTGACCGTGGCGACAATCGTATCGCCCAGTCCGGCGTAGCGACGGCCGGAGCCGCCGAGCACGCGAATGGTCAACAGTTCCTTGGCGCCCGTGTTGTCGGCAACCTTGAGTCGTGATTCTTGCTGAAGCACTTTTTAACTCCTTCTATCAAGCAAGCGCGAGGCTTACTTGGCCTTCTCGAGGATCTCGACCAGGCGCCAGCGCTTGGACGCGCTGAGCGGACGGGTCTCACTGATCAGGACCAGGTCGCCGATGCCGGCGATGTTCGCCTCGTCGTGAGCCTTCAGCTTGGACGTACGGCGGATGACCTTGCCGTACAGGGGGTGCTTCACGCGGTCTTCGACCTCGACGACGATGGTCTTGTCCATCTTGTCGCTGGTCACGTAACCACGCAGCGTCTTGCGGTAGCCGCGAACAATCGCGGTGGTCGCGGTGGTCGCGGTGGTCGAGCTTGTCGAGACCTCAGCCTCGGCAGTGACGACCTTTTCGTCAGTCTTCGCCATGACTAGGCCTCCTTCGTTTCGACGACCTCAGCGACAGCATCCGTTTCGGATTCTGCAGCCTTTGCGGCCTTCTTCGGCTTCTTCTCAGCCTTGTCCGCCTTGGCGGGGGCTTCGACGGGCACGGGAGTCGGGCGAATGCCCAACTCGCGCTCACGGAGAACCGTGTAGATGCGAGCGATGTCGCGCTTGACCGCGCGGAGGCGGCCGTGGCTTTCGAGCTGGCCGGTGGCCGACTGGAAGCGAAGGTTGAACAGTTCTTCCTTCGCCTTCTTCAGCTCGTCGAACAGTCGCTCATTTTCAAAAGTGTCGAGCTCGACCGAGGCGAGCTCCTTGGATCCGATCGCCATTATGCGTCGCCCTCCTCGCGCTTGATGATGCGTGCCTTCAAGGGCAGTTTGTGAATTGCGCGGGTCAGCGCTTCCTTCGCGACGATGTCGGTGACACCGCTCAGCTCAAAGAGGACGCGACCCGGCTTGACGTTGGCGACCCACCACTCGACGGAACCCTTACCGGAACCCATGCGGGTTTCGGCCGGCTTCTTGGTGAGCGGGCGGTCTGGGTAGATGTTGATCCAGACCTTCCCGCCACGCTTGATGTGACGCGTCATGGCGATACGAGCGGACTCGATCTGACGGTTGGTCACGTAAGCGGGCGTGAGTGCCTGGATGCCGTACTCGCCGAACGACAGTTCAGTGCCACCGGTTGCGTGGCCTGTGCGGCCCGGGTGGTGCTGCTTGCGGTGCTTGACTCTGCGTGGAATCAACATGGTTATGCCTCAACTCCTGCTGCAACCGGTGCCGCTGCCTCTGCGCGGGGCGCACGGCGGGGTCGGTCGTCACGTCGTTCGGGGCGGGTCGACTTAGCGTTGGCCTGCTCGCGAGCGAGTTCCTTGTTGGTGATGTCGCCCTTGTAGATCCAGACCTTCACGCCGATGCGGCCGAAGGTGGTCTTGGCTTCGTAGAAGCCGTAGTCGATGTTCGCGCGCAGGGTGTGCAGTGGCACGCGTCCCTCACGGTAGAACTCCGAACGGCTCATTTCGGCGCCACCAAGGCGACCGGAAACCTGGATGCGAACACCCTTGGCGCCGGCGCGCTGGGCGCCCTGCAGGCCCTTGCGCATCGCGCGGCGGAATGCCACACGAGCGGAGAGCTGCTCTGCGATGCCCTGTGCGACGAGCTGAGCGTCGACCTCGGGGTTTTTGACCTCGAGGATGTTCAGCTGGATCTGCTTGGCGGTGAGCTTCTCGAGGTCGGAGCGGATGCGCTCGGCCTCCGCGCCGCGGCGACCGATCACAATGCCCGGACGGGCGGTGTGAATGTCGACGCGAACACGGTCACGTGTGCGCTCGATCTCGATGCGGGACACGCCGGCACGGTCGAGGCTGGTGCTCAACAGTCGGCGGATCTTGACGTCTTCAGCAACGAAGTCGCTGTAACGCTGGCCGGGCTTCGTCGAGTCAGAGAACCATCGCGACACGTGGTCGGTCGTGATTCCCAGACGGAAGCCGTAGGGGTTTACTTTCTGACCCATTACTTCGTACCCTCCTCAGGAGTGGCGAGCACAACGGTGATGTGGCTCGTGCGCTTCTTGATCTGGAATGCGCGACCCTGTGCTCGGGCCTGGAAACGCTTGAGGGTCGTACCCTCATCAACGAACGCCTGGCTGACGAACAGGTCCTGCTCGTCTAGGAAGGTGTTGGCTGCATCTGCCTTGACCCGGGCGTTCGCGATTGCCGAGGCAACCAGCTTGTACACCGGATCGCTCGCACCCTGGGGTGCGAACTTCAGGATTCCCAGGGCCTCATGTGCCTGCTTGCCGCGGATCAGGTTGACAACGCGACGAGCCTTCTGGGGGGTAACGCGGATGTGACGCACGCGTGCGATCGACTCCACCATTTCTTCTCCTCCTTCACGTCCCCGCGCTAGCGGCGACGGCCCTTCTTGTCGTCCTTCACGTGTCCACGGAAGGTGCGGGTGGGCGCGAACTCGCCGAGCTTGTGCCCGACCATGCTCTCGGTGACGAACACCGGGATGTGCTTGCGCCCGTCGTGAACCGCGATGGTGTGCCCAAGCATGCCGGGGATGATCATCGAACGGCGCGACCAGGTCTTGATTACGTTCTTGCTGCTGGCTTCGTTCGCCTTGACAACCTTGCGAAGCAGGTGGTCGTCAACGAACGGGCCCTTCTTGAGACTGCGTGGCATCGTCTACTCCTACTTACGCTTCTTGCCGACGGTACGGCGACGAACGATGAGCTTGTCGCTTTCCTTGTTCGGGTGGCGGGTGCGCCCTTCCTTCTGGCCCCAGGGGCTGACGGGGTGACGTCCACCGGACGTCTTACCCTCGCCACCACCGTGCGGGTGGTCGACCGGGTTCATGGCAACACCACGAACGGTCGGGCGAACGCCTTTCCAGCGCATACGGCCGGCCTTGCCCCAGTTGATGTTCGACTGCTCGGCGTTGCCGACCTCGCCGATCGTGGCGCGGCAGCGGGCGTCGACGTTGCGAATTTCTCCGGACGGCAGGCGCAGCTGGGCGTAGATTCCATCCTTCGCGACGAGGCGAACAGACGATCCGGCGGAGCGGGCCATCTTGGCGCCACCGCCCGGACGCAGCTCGACCGCGTGAATGATGGTACCGGTGGGGATGTTCTTCAGCGGCAGGTTGTTGCCGGGCTTGATGTCAGCACCGGCGCCCGACTCTACGATGTCGCCCTGGTTCAGCTTGTTCGGGGCGATGATGTAGCGCTTGGTTCCATCAAGGAAGTGCAGGAGCGCGATGCGCGCCGTGCGGTTGGGGTCGTACTCGATGTGAGCGACCTTGGCGTTGACGCCATCCTTGTCGTTACGACGGAAGTCGATCAGACGGTACTGGCGCTTGTGTCCACCACCGATGTGGCGAGTGGTGATCCGACCCTGGTTGTTACGGCCACCGGTCTTGGACAGGGGGCGAAGCAGGGACTTCTCCGGGGTCGAACGGGTGATCTCTGCGAAGTCTGCAACAGATGAACCGCGACGACCGGGAGTCGTGGGCTTGAACTTACGAATAGCCATTTCTTATTCCTCTAGTCCGCGCCGCTTAGCCGACGGCCGTGAAGATGTCAATGGAACCGGACTTGAGCGTGACGATGGCACGCTTGGTGTCCTTGCGCTTGCCCTGACCGAACTTCGTGCGACGCGTCTTGCCGATCCGGTTCATGGTGTTGATCGAAGCGACCTCCACCTTGAAGATCTTTTCGATCGCGAGCTTGATCTCGGTCTTGTTGGAGCGCGGGTCCACGATGAAGGTGTACTTACCCTCGTCGATCAGGCCGTAGCTCTTTTCAGAGACGACCGGAGCGATGATGATGTCGCGGGGGTCCTTGTTTGTCGGGGTAGCCATTATGCGGACACCTCTTCCTTCTTGGTCTTGCTCTCCACGAACGCGTCGAACGCGCCCTTGGTGAAGACGATGTCGTCACTGACGAGCACGTCATAGGCATTCAGCTGGTCCCACGGCAGAACGTGCACCGTCGGCAGGTTGCGGATGCTGCGGAGCGTCATTTCGTCCGTGCGTTCCAGAACAACGAGGACGTGCTTGCTGCTGGCGATCTGGCTGAGCAGTCCGATGGCGCCCTTGGTGCTGGGCGTCTCGGCGCTGAACAGTGCAGTCACGACGTGCAGGCGGTCACCACGGGCGCGGTCCGACAGCGATCCGCGCAGTGCTGCCGCGATCATCTTCTTCGGGGTGCGCTGCTCGTAGTTGCGCGGGGTCGGTCCGTGGACGATGCCACCACCGGTCATCTGGGGCGCACGGATCGAGCCCTGACGAGCGCGACCGGTTCCCTTCTGCTTGAACGGCTTGCGGCCGGCACCGGAAACTTCACCACGACGCTTGGTCTTGTGAGTGCCCTGGCGTGCGGCAGCGAGCTGCGCGACGACGACCTGGTGAATCAGCGGGATGTTGGTCTGAACGTCAAAGATTTCGGCGGGCAGCTCAACGGTGCCGGCCTTCTTGCCCTTGGCGTCGATGAGATCGAGTGAGGTAGTCATGCGACTAGGCTCCCTTCACTGCATTGCGGACGAATACGAGGCGGCCCTTGGCGCCGGGAACGGCACCCTTGACCAGCAGGAGGCCCTTTTCGGCATCAACGGCGTGAACCTTGAGGTTCAGCACGGTGACGCGCTCGCCACCCATGCGACCGGCCATGCGCATGCCCTTGAAGACACGGCTCGGGGTCGAGGAAGCACCGATGGAACCGGGCTTGCGGTGGTTGCGGTGTGAACCGTGCGAGGAGGAGACACCCTTGAAGTTGTGACGCTTCATGACACCGGCGAAACCCTTGCCCTTGCTGGTGCCCATGACGTCGACCTTGGTGCCGGCAGCGAAGACACCGTCAACGGTGAGTTCCTGGCCCAGGGTGTAGTCAGCGGCATCCGCGGTGCGGAGCTCGGTGAGGTGACGGCGAGGCGTGACGCCCGCCTTCTCGAAGTGTCCGGCGGAAGGCTTGTTGACCTTGCGCGGGTCGATGGCCCCGGCAGCGATCTGAACGCCGGCGTAGCCGTCGATCTCCGTGCTGCGGATCTGGGTGACAACGTTGGGCGAGATCTCGATGACGGTGACGGGAACGAGCTTGTTGTTCTCGTCCCAGACCTGCGTCATGCCGAGCTTCTTGCCGAGGAGACCCTTGGTGGTCTTGGTATCTGCGTAAGACATCGCGGGCCCTAGAGCTTGATCTCGATGTTGACGTCGGCCGGAAGGTCGAGACGCATGAGCGAGTCGACTGCCTTCGGGGTCGGGTCAATGATGTCGATCAGACGCTTGTGGGTGCGCATTTCAAAGTGCTCCCGGCTGTCCTTGTACTTGTGAGGGGAACGGATGACACACACCACGTTCTTCTCGGTCGGAAGCGGCACGGGGCCGACGACGGTCGCGCCCGCACGGGTCACGGTGTCGACGATCTTGCGCGCCGAGATGTCGATGACCTCGTGGTCATACGACTTCAGTCGAATGCGGATTTTCTGTCCCGCCATGTCGAACTCTCTTTCTTGTCAAGGCTTCGTACATCCCGAAGGCTGCATTGGACGCCGTAGTAGCACTGCTGCTGTCGCACCACTGTTCATCTGTCAATTTCGATTCATCGCGCCGCAGCCGGTGGGCCGCACCACTTCGAACCGTGCCATCTCCCGCTCCATGCCGGGGCATGGAGGAAGGCATGGATTTCCCATACCGTCCCGGTTGTTGGTTTGAGCTCTGTTCTGCTACCCGCGGCCTAGCTGCGTATCCCGGCGTATCTTCCCGCCTGACACCAGCTATGCACTGCCTGGCAGTGATCCCGACACCGCGTGCAGCGCGGCAGTCGAAAGTGTTGAACTAGAAGAGTCTGCCACAGGCTCTGCCCTTTCTGCAACCCGGGCGTGTCGCGGGCGGCGTGTCGCCCCTCCCCCTCTCGCCGAACGCGCCTCCCCCCTCGCACCGAGCGCGCCACTTCCGCCGTTGCGCGCCCGGCATGCCTGGCGCGCAGCGGCGCACCTGGGGCGTTCGGCCGATCCGGACTGGCCGATGCCCTGGTCACCACGCGCGCAGTGTGGGCCGGGTGATCGGCAACCCGAACTCGAGCAAGCGCGTGCGCAGCCGCACCCTACTTACAGAGACGGCGAACGGCCAGCGCGCGAATCCGTGAACCTGCCGCCGCACTCCGTCTTCCCTCAGCTTCTCAGCCCAGAGCACCTGCTCAGGCGTGCGCCCATCGCGCATCACCGGGTCGAAGTATTTGACCTTGCCATCGGCTTCCCCCACCTTGTCCTCGTCGGGGAAATAGAAGTCGACGAAGACCTCGGCGCCGTCGACGGCGAACGGATGCTGGAGCACCGGCTCAGGGAAGCCGTTCAGGGCGATGTTGACTCGGCTTGCCGATTCGTTCGGCGACCCGGCCAGGTGGCTCGCGAAATCGATCACGGCCTTCGCGCGCGCTGAGCCGCGAAATGGAAGCATTCGCGCCCAGGCCTCGTAGAGTTCCGTCTTCGTGGCGAGGACCGCGCGCTGCCCCCGGCGGTCGGCGTATAGCGCCCGGTCGGCCACGACGACGGCCGATTGGAGGTCGAGCGCGGCGGCCACGTCCACAACCGTGCGCGCCACTGTCGTGACCTGGAGCCCGTTGAGCACGGTGACGTCCCGGGGATCGATGTGGACCGCGTGCTTGCGAATGCCGGGCTTTGATCTGCCCCCGGCCGCCCGAGGAACGATGAAATGGACCTCGCTTGGAGGCCCGAAAAGAAACGGGAGGCCATGAAGCACGGCCGCCGACTGATGCGAGAGCACGAGGTCTCTCTGTCGTGCGGCCGCCGCCGCGCACACCACAACGGCGTACCGCTCCTCGTTCCGGAGCGTGTCCCATTGGCCCCGAGGAAAATACTGCCCGCGGGAGACGCGATGGAACTCACCACGCTTCGCACTACGACGCAGTCTGAGATCCGCGCCGAAGGTCCGCGTGTAGTCGGCCACTGAGACCAGTCGGTCGGCCGGATTGTCGGAATGCGCGGGTGTCATGCGCCCACTGTGCGGGCGACGTGCTCGCCCCCGGCACGGCAGCCGTGATCTGTGGACAACGGCCAGCATCCGTCACCTGTGAGTGGATGCTGTCCGGCCCGAGCGCGCCAGTTGCGCCGCTTCGCTCCCGGTGTGCCTGGCGCGCAGCGGCGAAGTTGGCGCGCTCGACTGAGCGGCCGTTCGCGATCTGTGCCAGGGGCTACTCGTCGCCGATCTTCTCGTCGGCGGCGGCACGGGCACCCTCGATCTGTTCATCGAACTTGCCGCCGGTGACCTTGTTGGCGAGGTCCGCGACGCCGCCGAGCAGCTTGTCGCTGACGCCCTCGGCCTGCTCGCTGTTCAGGGCTTCCTTGACCTTGTTGTCGCCCAGGAAGTCCTGTGCCTTTTTGGTGATGTCTTCGAGTCCCATGGTGTTCTTCCTGTCCGGGCCGCGTCGTTGCTGCCGAGTCAAAAGTAGAGCAGGACTCCGCCCAGCACAAGGAGATTCCGGGTGCGCAAGGGGGGCCGGCTGCGAAGGACCGACCCGCTGATCTCGACGAGCTCGATCACCGAACTCCGAGCTCGATCACCGAACTGCGAGCTCGATCACCGGCGGTAGGGACGAAAAAGGGGCCGGCCCCGAAGGACCGACCCCCTGATCTCGACAAGCTCGATCACCGAACTGCAAGCTCGATCACCGAGGTGACCGCGCCGCGAAGGGAACTACTTGATGATCTTCGTGACCGTTCCGGCGCCGACGGTGCGGCCACCTTCACGAATGGCGAAGCCGAGGCCCTCTTCCATGGCGATCGGCTGGATCAGCGCGACGTTCATGTCGGTGGTGTCGCCGGGCATGACCATCTCGGTGCCCTCGGGCAGCGTGATGACGCCGGTGACGTCCGTGGTGCGGAAGTAGAACTGCGGACGGTAGTTCGCGTAGAACGGGTTGTGACGGCCGCCCTCTTCCTTTGACAGGATGTACGCGGTGCCCTCGAAGTCGGTGTGCGGCGTGACCGAACCCGGCTTGACGACGACCTGGCCACGCTCGACGTCCTCGCGCTTGGTGCCACGAAGAAGCAGACCACAGTTCTCGCCGGCCCATGCCTCGTCGAGCTGCTTGTGGAACATCTCGATACCAGTGACCGTGGTCTTGATGGTCGGGCGGATGCCGACAACCTCGACCTCGGAGTTGATCTTGAGGGTTCCACGCTCGGCGCGGCCGGTGACGACGGTTCCACGACCGGTGATCGTGAAGACGTCCTCGATCGGCATCAGGAAGGGCTTGTCCTTGTCGCGGACGGGCTCCGGGAAGTACTCGTCGACGGCCGTCATCAGCTCGAGGATGTTGCCGACCCACTTCGGGTCGCCTTCCAGGGCCTTGAGTGCGGAAACGCGGATGACGGGAGCGTTGTCGCCGTCGAAGCCCTGCGCGGTGAGGAGTTCGCGAACCTCGAGCTCGACGAGCTCAAGGATCTCTTCGTCGTCGACCATGTCGGACTTGTTCAGCGCGACGAGCAGGGACGGCACGCCGACCTGCTTCGCGAGCAGAACGTGCTCACGGGTCTGGGCCATCGGGCCGTCGGTGGCGGCAACCACGAGGATCGCGCCGTCCATCTGGGCAGCACCGGTGATCATGTTCTTGATGTAGTCAGCGTGGCCGGGTGCGTCAACGTGCGCATAGTGACGCTTCTCGGTCTCGTACTCGACGTGCGAGATATTGATCGTGATGCCGCGCTGGCGTTCTTCCGGAGCCGAGTCGATCGACGCGAAGTCGCGCTGAACGTTCGTCTTGGACGGGAACGTGTCGGCCAGGACCTTGGAGATCGCTGCAGTCAGCGTGGTCTTTCCGTGGTCAACGTGACCGATCGTTCCGATGTTTACGTGCGGCTTGGTCCGCTCGAACTTGGCCTTGGCCACTGTGGGTCCTCCTCAGGACTCTCGGCTTCACCGACCGCTGGTTTGCGGCCGGTGAACCTGCTGGATTTGTGTACTTATGCTACTCGGGCCGGGAGGCCTAAGCGATTTGGGCCCGAAGGCCCCAGGCTATTCGCCCTTGTTCTTCTGGATGATCTCTTCGGCTACAGCCTTCGGGACCTCCGCATAGCTCTCGAACGTCATCGAGTACACGGCGCGGCCGGAGGTCTTGGACCTCAGGTCGCCGATGTAGCCGAACATCTCCGAAAGTGGAACATGGGCGCGAATTACCTTCACACCGCTTGCGTCCTCCATGGTTTGGATCTGACCGCGGCGCGAGTTGAGGTCGCCGATTACGTCACCCATGTATTCCTCAGGGGTGCGTACTTCGACACTCATCAACGGCTCGAGCAGAACCGGGTCTGCCTTACGAACGGCTTCCTTGAAGCCCATCGATCCGGCAATCTTGAACGCCATCTCCGAAGAGTCGACGTCGTGCGCGGCGCCGTCAAGCAGGCTTGCCTTGACGCCGACCATCGGGTAGCCGGCCAGGACGCCGACGTGCAGCGCGTCCTGGATTCCTGCGTCCACCGAGGGGATGTACTCCCTGGGGATGCGGCCACCCGTGACCTTGTTCACGAACTCGTAGCTCTTCTCGGCGGTGATCTCGAGCGGCTCGATCGCGATCTGAATCTTCGCGAACTGCCCGGATCCACCGGTCTGCTTCTTGTGCGTGTAGTCGTGACGCTCGACCGCCCTGCGGATGGTCTCGCGGTATGCGACCTGGGGCTTGCCGACGTTGGCTTCGACGTTGAATTCACGCCGCATCCGGTCGACCAGGATGTCCAGGTGCAGTTCGCCCATTCCCTTGATGACCGTCTGACCAGTTTCCTGGTTCTGCTCGGTGCGGAAGGTCGGGTCTTCTTCGGCCAGCTTCTGGATCGCGAGACCCAGCTTTTCCTGGTCCTGCTTGGTCTTGGGCTCGATCGCAACCTCGATGACCGGGTCAGGGAACGTCATCGACTCGAGCACGACCTGGTTGTTCGGGTCGCACAGGGTGTCGCCGGTGGTCGTGTCCTTGAGGCCGATGACCGCGTAGATGTGACCGGCGGTCACGAAGGCCACCGGGTTCTCTTTGTTGGCGTGCATCTGGAAGATCTTGCCGATGCGCTCCTTCTTGCCCTTGGTCGAGTTGATGACCTGGGCGCCGGAGTCGAGGTGACCGGAGTACACGCGAACGTAGGTCAGGCGACCGAAGAACGGGTGCACGGCAACCTTGAACGCGAGGGCCGTGAACGGCTCGGTCGCATCCGGGTGGCGCATGATGACCTTCTCCTCGTCACGCGGGTCGTGCGCCTCGATGGCGGGCACGTCGAGCGGGGTGGGGAGGTAGTCGATGACGGCGTCGAGCATCGGCTGGACGCCGCGGTTCTTGAACGCCGAGCCACAGAGGACCGGGTAGATCTCGCTGTTGACGGTGAGCTTGCGGATTGCGTGCTTGATCTCGGAGACGGTGAGCTCTTCGCCGGAGAAGTACTTCTCCATGAGGTCGTCGTCGGTTTCGGCGACGGTCTCGAGCAGGAGCTTGCGGTACGAGGCGGCCTGGTCGACGAGGTCGGCCGGGATCTCTTCGATGGCGTACTTGGAGCCCATCTCGACGTCACCCTTGGAGTCGCCGCGCCAGGTCAGCGCACGCATCTCGACGAGGTCGACAACACCTTCGAAGGTGTTCTCGGCGCCGATCGGCAACTGGATGACGAGCGGCTTCGCGCCGAGGCGCTTCACGATGGTGTCGACGGTGTAGAAGAAGTCGGCGCCGAGCTTGTCCATCTTGTTGACGAAGCAGATGCGGGGCACGTCGTACTTGTCGGCCTGGCGCCAGACGGTCTCGGACTGGGGCTCGACGCCCTCCTTGCCGTCGAACACGGCGACGGCGCCGTCGAGGACGCGGAGCGAACGCTCCACCTCGACGGTGAAGTCAACGTGGCCGGGGGTGTCGATGATGTTGATCTGGTTCTCAGCCCAGAAACAGGTCGTCGCGGCAGACGTGATGGTGATGCCACGTTCCTGCTCCTGCGCCATCCAGTCCATGGTCGAGGCGCCGTCGTGCGTCTCGCCGATCTTGTGATTGACACCCGTGTAGTACAGGATGCGCTCAGTGACGGTGGTCTTGCCAGCATCAATGTGAGCCATGATGCCGATGTTGCGGACCTTACTCAGGTCGGTGAGCACGTCAAGTGCCACGGGGGTCCTCCGGAAGTTTTTGTAAAAGATGAGGTTGAACAGGCGTTCGCTGGTCGAGCTTGTCGAGACCATGGTCTCGACAAGCTCGACCAGCGGCGGACGACTACCAGCGGTAGTGAGCGAAGGCCTTGTTCGCCTCGGCCATCTTGTGCGTGTCTTCGCGGCGCTTCACAGCGGCGCCGAGGCCGTTGGACGCGTCGAGGATTTCATTGGTGAGGCGCTCCGTCATGGTTTTCTCGCGACGAGCCTTGGCGTAGCTGGTCAACCAGCGGAGGGCCAGGGTGTTGGCGCGGTGCGGCTTGACTTCGACCGGAACCTGGTAGGTGGAACCACCGACGCGACGCGAACGCACCTCGAGGGTGGGGCGCACGTTGTCGAGCGCCTTCTTCAGCGTGACGACGGCATCCGCACCATTCTTGGCGACGACGCCCTCGAGTGCATCGTAAACGATGCGCTCGGCGAGGCCCTTTTTGCCGTCGAGGAGGATTTTGTTGACGAGCTGAGAGACGATGGGGGCGCCGTATACCGGGTCAGCGATAACGGGACGCTTGGGCGCTGGGCCTTTACGAGGCATTACTTCTTCTCCATCTTGGCGCCGTAGCGGCTACGAGCCTGCTTGCGGTTCTTGACGGCCTGGGTGTCCAGCGCGCCGCGAACGATCTTGTATCGAACACCGGGGAGGTCCTTGACGCGACCGCCGCGGACGAGCACCATCGAGTGCTCCTGCAGGTTGTGACCCTCGCCGGGGATGTAGGCGGTGACCTCTGTGCCGTTCGACAGCTTGACGCGGGCGACCTTGCGGAGAGCCGAGTTCGGCTTCTTCGGGGTGGTCGTGTAGACACGGGTGCACACGCCGCGCTGCTGGGGGTTGGACTTCAGGGCGGGAGCCTTGGTCTTGGTGACCTTGGGGCTGCGGCCCTTTCTGACCAACTGCTGAATGGTGGGCACTAATTACTCCTTGATTTTGCTGCACGGTGACAGCTCTGTGATGGTTAGCATTCGAATCGGGAACGTTTCCGGCCGAATCGAGTTCATCTGGACCCGCCGGCACGCACGGAACAAGTTCCGTTTGTTGAGGTGGGTATGCCGTGGGGGCTGCTCGGAGAGCAAACCCTGTATGCGTGCCGTATCTGCGCGCCTAAGGTGCAGCACGACGGTATCGCGGTGGCATGACTCAAGCGCACGACAAAGCGCACACCACGAAATACTAACTCGGCAGTGGCAGCCCGGTCAAATGGATTGCGGGGTCACGGTGATCGAGGTTGCCCGGTGATCGAGGTTGCCCGGTGATCGAGCCTGTCGAGATCCGGCCTGGTCTCGACAAGCTCGACCACCGACGGGGGGCAGGTCTCGACGAGCTCGACCACCGACGGGGGGGGCAGGTCTCGACGAGCTCGACCACCGAGGGGCAGGTCTCGACCACCGACGGGCTGGTCTCGACAAGCTCGACCACCGGGATTCAGATGCTGCGCGGCCAGATCGGCGAATCGAGCGCCGTGTCGAGGTCGGCGAGGAGGGCCAGCACCCACGGTTCGACGAATTCGGTGACGGCCTGGCGCATCCGGTCCCGGTGTCGGAACAGCTCGGCGCAGACCCGGCTGCCGATCAGGGCCGCGTGTTCGTCGGCCAGTTTCAGCTCGGTGCGGATGGCCGCCTTCTCCTCCGTCGTGAGCGGCGGCGGCACGGATGCGGCGGCCGCGGCCTGATCGGGGCGGGCGAGCTCGGCGAAGGTGAAGAGGTAGGGCGCGTCCGTTGCGGTGGGCGGGTCGAGGTCGAGGCCCTTGTACTCGGGGTCGAGGCCCTCGGTGGGGTGGTAGCTCGCGGCCGCCTTCCGTTCCTCGTTGAGACGGATCTCCCGGCTGAGCAGGGGCAGGTTGAGCTCCGTGTATTCGTCGACGGCGGCATCGATGACGAGCTTCACGCGCATGGCGAGGGCGTGCTGCACTGCGTGCGGGACATCCGTGGCCAGTCCGGCGGCGACGATGACCGGCGAGCCGAAGCAGGTGCGGCAGAGGCGGGAACGGCCGCGGTGCGTGCCGGGGCGCCAGCGCGGGAGCCAACGCAGCCAGTTGTCAACCTCATGGCTGACTCGTGCCTCGATGGATCCGTCCATGGACGTTAAGGATAGCCGCTCGACGTCCGCAATGGGCGTTCCGCCGGAAATCATCGGCGCCCGTGGATCAGGGTTCGCCGCGACGTTCCCAGGGCCAGAGCGGGCGTCCGTGCTCCCCCACCCGCGAGGCCAGGATCACCGAGTAGAGCAGGGTCACGACGAAGGCGAGCACCCCGGTCACCGCGGCAAACGGTCGGGCCAGTGTGGTCTCCGCGAAGGTGAGCGCGTCGAACGCCTGGCCACTGGTCACCGGATAGAGGACCGCTCCGACGACGATGAACACGGCGAAAGCCGACGCCCCGGTCCCGAGCGAGTAGCCGACGGCGACCCGCTGCCGATTGGGGCGATCACGTAGCCCGAGCGTGACCATGAGCACGAAAACCAGGAGCACCGCGGCGGCGGCCATGCTCGGCCCGACCAGCGGGCCGGCATCCGTTTCGCTGATGACGTCGAGGTTGGTGGCGAGGCTGATCATGCCGAACGCCGCCACGATCAGCGCGCCGTAGAGCACCGCCGCGAAGACCGCGACGATCGCGGCGTACTTCTGGTAGTCACGCATCGCAACCCCCTCTCCGCGACTCCGTGCAGCCCGACCTGCGTCGTGCCTGGGTTAGTTGGGGCGGATGCGTTAGTTGGAGCGGATGCCCTGTGGTCCGTCGGCGAGGATGCGGTCGTACTCGGCCTTGGCGGTGGCGTTGCGCGCGGTGACGGAGCGGCCGCGGCGGGCGATCCAGGCGCCGGCCCAGATCGGCACCTCGCGGGCCACGACGGCGGCGGCGATCGCGCCCGGGTTCAGCCACTGCTGGCTGATGAAGCGGTACGCCTCGTCGGGCGTGAAGTTCCACGCCTGCACACTGAGCAGGGCCGCGCCGATGTAGGAGAAGTAGACGGCGACGGCCACCAGGAAGCCGAAGAGCACGTAGGCCCACCAGCCGCCACGGTTGACGATCGCGATCAGCAGGGCGAAGGCGATGAAGAAGACGATCGCCGGGACGTAGAAGATCGGCAGCACGATGAAGTCGGTGAACTTCGACGTGGTGTCCGAGAGTGAGCCGCTGCCGATGCCGGAGAGCGCCAGGGCAACGAGCGCGTAGATGGCGGCGAAGATTGCCGTGCCGAGGAGCGCGATCAGGATGCCGGCGCCACGGTTGCCCTTGTACTTGGGCGGAGTGGGCGCCTGGATGTACACCGGCGGCTGCACCGTCGTGTTCGTCGGGGCGTAGGCCTGGGTCGGCTCGGCCTGCTGGGTGTACGGCGCCGGCTGCTCGCGGGTGGGCGAGTCGTCGCTGGCGAGCGTGGCGGCACCGGTGCCGCCGAGCGTGGCGGCCGGCACATAGGTTTCGCGTTTGACCGAGTCGGCGGAGACCGGCGCGGGGGCGTAGTCTTGGGTGGCGGCGGAATCGGGCGCGTCGTAGGAGATCGGCTCGCCGACCGGCTCGGCCGGGTGGGCGGATGCTGCGGGTGCGGCCGAGTGAGATCCGGTGCCGGTGAAGTCGGCGGCATCCGTGCGCTCGGTGCTCTCCCCGTTGTCTGCGTTCCCAGCGCGGTCGACGCGCTCGCCGGAGTTGTTCGGTGCTTCCGCGTCGGGGTTGCGGTTGCCCTCAGGGGGCGTTGTGTTGCTCATGCTGCACTCCTTGTGGTTGGCCGTGACCGTCAGCAGTAACCTTAGCAACGCGAATCCCCGTGCCGAGGAAGGCACGGCCCAAATGGCCGGAGAAGTCGGCTCCGGCTTTAGCCTGCGGGCGGCACCGGGGCGGCGCTCGGATCAAGCAAAACGTAGACGAGTGCAGAGATTGTCGCCGTAACCACGTCGGATGCGCTGGATACCGCGCCGGCTCCCCTGCCCCCAGCGTCGGCGGGCGCCGGCGCCACAGCGGGCAACGTGCTGAACGTCGTTACCAGGACCAGCCGGGTGCCCTTCTGCAACCCCTCGATGAAGTCGAGCACGTTTCCGTAGTTCCCATCGACGGTCAGCGAGACGGGGACGGACACGAAGTTCGCGGCCGTGACGAGGGCGCTTGGCTTCGGCGCGAGAGCCGCCGCGGCTTCCGCCACTGTCGGAACTACCGGTGCTGCTGCGGCAGGGGGAGGAGTGCTCCCCGCCGCAGGGGCTTCGCCGGCCGCCGCCGCGGGAGCCGCGGGCGCAGCCGGGACGGCCGCTAGCACCGGTACGTACGGCTGCGCGTCGTTCACCTTGATATCGGTGAGCGTCACCTGGTGCTGTTGGCCGATCGCATCCAGCTGAGTGACGAACGCAGGGATGTCGGCCTCGCGTGGAACGGCCAGGCGCAGCGCAGCGAGATCACTCTTAAGGCCGCCGATGCCTTCGAACTGCTTCTTCAGCGTGGCGACCTGCGCTTCGTACGCCGAATTCTGCGTTTCGATGGCGGCTCGATCAGCGTCCGCGACACTCGCCTGGGTGAGCTTCGGAGAGATCCCAAGCGCCCAGCCCAGAACGACGGTGGCGCCGATCAGAAGGACCACGCCGAGAACCCAGAGTCTGTTCCTGTCCATGCTTACTTTCCCCCTGTGCCTGCGAACCGGTTGGAATACGCGCCGTCGTTGATATGGAGAGTGAGGTCAACCTTGTAGGCGCCGATTTCGGACCGCGTGATCGACCCGGGCGTGGCATCCGTGTAGCCTGGCAAACCCTTCATCGACTCGAGCCACTGCGGCACCGACGGAAGATCCGGGCTGGTCAGCGACAGCGTTAGGGTGGCCACCCGCACCGCCTGGAGCGGGGCGGTCGCCTGGTCAAAGGGGAGCAACGGCGATGCAGAATCGACGGTCACCGTATCGATTGAGACGTCCGCCGGCAGCACGGCCCGGACCCCGGAGAGATACGCCTTCCAGTCGACCTCGGTGGACGCCCCGAACTGGCGCGCGGCCACCGTCGTATCCACCGCGTCCTGCACCTGGTTCACTTCGGCATACTTGGCCTGGTGCGCGAGCAGCTCGGTCGTGCGCGCCTGGGCCGTGGCGAGCTCCGCGCGGCTGTTCTGTGCGTCCCAGGACGCGGCGGCCACCCCGGCGCTCACCAGCACCACCACACCGATGAGCGCAGCGATCAGACGCCGCCGGGTTGCCTTGACTCTCTTCCCGGCCTTGACCTCGGGTGGGAGCAGATCGACGCGCGGTTCTGCACCCAGGACGAGCTCGTCGGCGGCGGCTGCGCGGCTCATGCCTGGCTCCCCAGGGCGAGTCCGAGCGCAACCGAGAAGGCGCCTTGAGTGTGTTGCAACGCCCCCGCGTCGATTCCGCGGCCGAGAGTGACCGCAGCGGACGGTTCGGCCGGGAAAACCGGAAGTCGTGTCTGCTCACCCAGCGCGGCGGCAAAGCCGGCCAATTGGGCGCCTCCACCCGTCAGCACGATTCGGGTCACCGGCATGTTATGCCGGGTGTTCGCGAAGTAGTTGACGGTGTTCCGCAGGCTGTTCAGCAACTCGGTCGTGACTTCGACGATGACGGTCGCAGCGGCCTCGGACTCCGGGGCCGAGGGTTGACCGAAGCCAAGGGTCCGTTTCAGTGCTTCGGCTTCGTCACTGGTGATCCCCAGCCGCAACGCGAGGGCCTGGGTGAGGTCGCCACCACCTGCCGGGATGAGACGGAGGAACTGCGGGACTCCCGCGAGCGTGACCACGACCGTGGTGGTGGCGACACCGACGTCGATCTGCGCCACCGCGCCGTCCGTTTTCGTGCCCCGGTAGATGACTCGACTGAGCGCGAACGGGATGAGGTCGACCTCGACCGGACTCAACCCGGCCAGCTGTACCGCCTTGATATTGCCCTGCACGGCGTCCTTGACCGCGGCGATCAGCAGACCATTGATCTCCGGGCCGTTCTCCCCCTCGTGCTCGGAGATCGGGTAAAAGTCCAGCAGGGCATCCGCAACGGGGACCGCAAGCATGTCCTGAACCTGGAACGGCAGGGATTCGCGGATGCGCTTGATCGACATCTTGGGAACCGTCAGATCGCGCGCGAGCACGCGATGGTTGCCCATGCCCAACACGACGTTCTTGCTCTTGAACCCGCCCGCGGACCACAATCCCCGGAGGGCGGCCGCGACCGTGTTGGGCTCGACCACCTCACCCCGGTGGACTGCGCCTTCGGGGAGCCTGACTTCGTGATAGCGCACCAGCGTTGGACGAGCCTTGCCCGCATCGCTCACCTCGACGGCGCGCAGACCGGCGGTACCGATGTCGATTCCTACGACGTTTGCCGTCATTGCTTCTCCTTCACGGGCCGTGCGATCATGCCAAACCGAAAAGCGACAAATAACCGATGGCTATCTGATCACCATAGAAGATACCGAGCCACGCACCGGCCAACATCCACGGGCCGAACGGGATCCCGCTCTTGCGGTTCGCCCTGCGGGTGACGACAAGGACGAGCGCGAACAGGCCACCCAACAGGAACGCCGAGAACGCACCCACGACGAGCGGCGCCCAACCGAGCCAACCCAGATAGAGACCGAGCAGCCCGGCGAGCTTGACATCGCCGAAACCCATGCCGGCCGGATAGGCCAGCGACATCAGCAGGTAGAGGCCGAAGAGCGCTGAAGCCCCGATGAGCGACGTCAGCAGTCGGCCCGGATCCCGTGCCAGAAGGGCTGCTGCGGTCAACAGAACGGCGGCAACCGGATAGGCCGGCAGGAGGATGCGATTGGGGAGAGTGTGCGTGTCCAGATCGATCATCGCGAGCGCGACACTCACGGCCGCGAGATACAGGAACGCCGCCAGCGTCACTGCCTGAGTCAAGCCAGAACCGGTGGTCAGGCCAGAACCGGTGGTCAAGCCAGAACCGGTGGTCGAGCTTGTCGAGACCCCCGACAGCACCCATACGGCGACAAGAGCAAAGAACACCGCCGTACCCAACTCAATGAGTGGGTACCTAGCTGAGATCCACGTTCGGCAGTCCCGGCACCGTCCGCGCAACAGCAGCCAGGACAGCACCGGAACGTTATCCCAGGCGCGGATGCGCCGCCCACACCCGCCGCAGGCGCTCGGGGGCGACACGATCGACCGTCCCGCGGGTACACGGAAAATCACCACGTTGAGGAAGGAACCGATGAGCAGACCAAAGCCCCCGATGAGGATGGCAGGCAGGGCGATCACCCGGCCAGGTCGCGCCGGGAGACCACGGAGCCAGGTTGCGGGTGCGTGATTGTCGTCGTAGAACCGCCGGTGTCAAGGTCAACACCCGCGACGCCGACCGGCACAAATGTGAAGGTCGGGTTGTTCTTGGCACTGCTGTACTCACCGGAGTAGACCTGGCCGCGCCAGTTGAAGCCGTTGAACCCCGCGAACGCACAGGGCGTGTACAGCATCGCGATTATGGGATCCGCAATGGTGAAACCGTTCTTGACCGCAAAATTCCCCTGGTTCTGAACAGCCGGTGCCCTCAGGCAGCTGGGGGCGCCATCGGCGACGTAGTCCGGTGTCACGAACCAGATCCGATGCGCCGCTGTCGTGGCCGATGCGAAAGCGAGACTGTTGACCGCCGAGAACTCGAACTGTTGGGCGAAGATCACCACGTCACTCGTCAGTTTCACTGTGGTGTTGTTGCTCGCGGTCGGCCCGCCGGCGCAACCCAGCGCATTGATGATGACCGGCTTCCCTGCGACGGTACCGCCCAGGCTGCCGTTGGGAAGGTTGCAGGCCGCGGACGTCGTGACTGTCCTGACCTCGTAGGGCGCACCAGTCGCGTCGACCCAGGCGGTCGGGGTATAGCCCACTTCGGCCCACCCCGGTATGACCGGCAGTGCTGCGCCCTGGGTGTAGGTGCCGCCGACACGAGTCCCCGGCGGGTTCGGACTCACGCTCGCGGCCGACAGATTGTCCCGCACCGATCCTGAGCCCAGAATTGCCGCGCCCGCGACCCAGGCGCTCCCGTTGACCCTGCACGTGCCCGTGAAGGTCAGGTTTCCGTTGATGAGAACGCTGCCATTGATCACTGTGTTGTTCTTGGCGCAGTCCAGATTGCCGTTCTTGATCATCAACCCGGCACCGTTGGCCTCCGACAGGTCGAGCGTGGAATTGGACTCGACGGTACCGCCGCCGTACAGGTACATCCCGATCCCGCTGGGGTCGACCCCGGGCGTGAGGTAAGCAAAGACGGCTTCGACCTTGCTCGAGTTTCCGGAGGAGGCTCCGTTCACCCCGGCCGCCTGGGCCGTTCCCGTCGAAACGATGCGGATGCGAGTTGCGGTCGCGCTGGGGCAGCCAGCCGCCCAGCCGAGTCCGGCGTCGTACTCGACCGTTGCGGTGTAGACCGGGGCCGTGGATCCGACGTACCTTCCCGGCGTCGGCTGCGCAGCGCAATTTCCTGTGGTGAACAGACCGGTGTGCGCGGCGGCGATACCGGCATCCGCCGCAGCCTGCGACTGCACCCCGGCCCGCGTTGACGAACTGAATCCGTAGGCTCCCACGATCGACGTCATGATGAGCGAGGTGAGGATGAGGCCGACAGCCATCACGCCCAGGACGGCCGCGAGGGCGGAGCCCCGTTCGTCGGCAGGACCGCCGGGCAGACTTCGCTTCAGTAACATGCCAGACTCCCGGAGGCTCCCGCTCGGCTGGTCGCCGAACTCGTGATGATGACCGGCGGGTGGTCCCCCGCGAGCCCCTTGAAGGTCATGGTCAACCTCTGGCCGGATGAACTGAAGATCGCCGTTCCGCTGGCCGGGCTGATTCCCTCGTCGAGGAGGATCCAGGCCGAGAGTTCGCTCGCGGTTGGCGCGAGGATGGCGACATCAGACTGTTTGAAGCGGATGCTCCCGCTGCCGGACGCGGAGTAGTACCACGCGATGCAGCTCCAGGCCAGCGTGGTATCGCGCTGGGCCGTCCGCGCCACCAGGAATTGGTCGGTGCCACTGGGAACCGTGAGCTGGAAGTCGGACGCGTTGCGAATGTTCGTCTCGACCGAGTCCGCGACGATCTGGCCGGCCGTGGACGCGTTCGTCACGGTGCGTACGGTGGTCGCGGTGTTGAGGCCGCTGATGAACAGCCCTCCGACGACGCTCAGGACCAGCAGGAGGAGCGCGCTGTAGACGATCAGCTCGATGAGCGTGAAACCGCCCTCGGTGCCTTCCCTGTGCGATCTCATCAGCTCAAGGCCACAAAGATCAGGGTGCTCGCCGAGGAAACGACCACACCAGTGTCGCTGCGGGTCACCGTCACCGTCACCGGAACCGTGATCGGATACACCGGTGCGGCCGGTGGCACCGTCGGCGTTGGGCACGACCCGCCGACGACCCGTGCGACTTGCAAGGTCACCCCCCGAGGATCGGGCACAGAGTAGCTTGTGGCCGTGAGGCTGCTGCACGTCGTGCGCGAGCGTGCGAGTTCCATCTCGTCGTTGACCAGCTGAGTGGCAGCGGCCAGGGTCGCGTTAGCGGAGGACTGTTGCACGCCCTGGACCAGCAGCGGCAGGAAGGCGATGGCAAGCAGCGCGAGCAGGAACATGGAGATGACGATTTCGATCATCCCGAAACCCGAATCATCAGGACGAGGCGCGGCGTCGTGCGATTCTTTCACTGTCCCGCCCTTTCGAATCGAGTTCGGCCTATGCAGGACGGGGGCGCCGCCGTGTGGCGACGCCCCCCATCCTTGGATCTAGTTCTTAGCCTGCAGTGAACACACCTGCGGCACACGTGCCCTTGGCGACGCCTGCCGTGTTCGTGATTCCGAACGTGGGCGCCCCCGAGCTCGCGCTGGTGAGCTGGATACAGAACGTACCCGCCGCGGCTGCGGAGACCGCCGTGACCGACAGCGCGCTACTGTTCGGAGACTGCACGAATCCCTTGGTAATGAGTTGCGCGCCCGTGGGGATCGCGTTGGGGGTGTCGACCAACTGGCTGACATAGGCGACCTTGGCGTTGGCGAGGTCGGACTTGACGCCGGAATCCTTGGCCTGGTCCTGCTGACCGAGGAAGATCGGAATGGCGACTGCGGCCAGGATTCCGATGATGATGACGACAACCAGGAGCTCGATCAGGGTAAAGCCCTTTTCGCTCTCGTTGAGGGCGGCGCGCTTGCGGGCAAGCGCCCCCGTGATGCTTTTGATCATGTGCAGGTCCTGTTCATTTAGGGGTGCGAGTGGAGGAGAACGTCGGGCTGTTCTCTGAAGATACGGGGCACGCAATTCGAAGAATAACCCCCGTGCTGGGGGTTTCCGGGGAGAACACGCCCCCAGTGCAGGGGTGGATTACCTGATGTATTGGAAGATGCTGAACATGGGCATGTAGAGGGCCACGATCATGCCGCCGACGACGACCCCGATGAAGGCGATCATGAGCGGCTCGATCAGCGCCGTGAGCTGCTCGGATGTCGCCTGCACTTCCTGGTCGTAGAAGTCGGCGATCTTGCCGAGCATCTGCTCCAAGGCGCCTGCGTCCTCGCCCACCGCGATCATCTGGGTCACCATCGCCGGGAAAACCGGTTCCTGGGAGAGCGGGCTGGCGATGGATTTGCCCTGTCGGACCGACTCCTGCACCTTGCGCAGCGCCGACTCCACGACCCAGTTGCCGGAGGTTTCACCGACGATGGCGAGTGATTGCAGGATGGGGACACCCGCGCCGATCATGGTCGAGAAGTTACGGCTGAAACGCGCGATGGCCAGCTTCGTCATCAGGTTCCCGAAGACGGGGAGTTTCAGTTTGAAGGGATCGACGACCTTGCGCACGCGCTCGGTGTTCTTGTTCTTCTTCCACCAGACGGAGAACGCGATTCCGAGCACCACCAGCAAAGGTGCGAGCCAGACCATGATCTTGGACAGCACGACCAGTATCTGGGTGGGGAGCGGCAGCGCGCCGCCCAGTCCCTTGAACATGTTCTCGAAGATGGGAACGATGAAGACGAGCATCCCGATCACAGCAACGACAGTCATGATGAGCACGATCACGGGGTAGGCGAGCGCCGACTTGATGGTGTCGCGCAGCTTGACTTCCGCCTCGAAGTTTCCCGCTACAGAATTGAGAGAATTCTCGAGAAAACCGCCGGTCTCGCCGGCCCGGACAAGGTTGATCATGATCGGCGGGAAGACGACGGCGTGCTTGTCCATGGCGTCAGACAGGGAGACACCCGTTTCCACGTCGGTGCGGATGGTCGCGAGAATCTTGGCAAGCTGCTTGTTCTCGGTCTGCTCCGAGAGGATGTTGAGGGTGCGCAGCAAGGAAAGCCCCGCCGACGTCATCGTGGCCATCTGCCGGCTCATGACCGCCAGGTCTTTGAGGCCGATGCTCTTGCTGAAACC
Organism: Cryobacterium fucosi; assembly: GCF_004403515.1. Lineage (GTDB taxonomy): Bacteria > Actinomycetota > Actinomycetes > Actinomycetales > Microbacteriaceae > Cryobacterium > Cryobacterium fucosi. The sequence continues at coordinate 69,387 of NZ_SOHH01000039.1, forward strand.
CGGGATTCGGATTTCCGCACTGAGCCCGGTGCCGTCCGCTGCCTCGGCGACGGAAATCGGCGAGAGACCCATGACGTGCAGACGCGCCATGGCGGCGCTCTCCGAGGCGGCATCCAACCGCCCTCTAACAGCCTTGCCGGCCCCATTACGAGCCTTGTAGGCGTAGGCCTGGGTCGTGGCCATTTACTGGCCCCTCGCTGAGTAAGAGTCGCCGAAGTCGATGCCGCCGGCCGACATACCCCGGCCGGCGGCCTCGGTCGGATCCACCCGGCGGATGAGCTGCGCGAGACCCTCGAGGTCCTGCGCCTTCTCCTCCGCCGACTCGCGGGTGATGAGGCCTGCATCGACGAGCTCGGCGAGGTGCTGGTCCATGGTGTGCATGCCCAGGGCCTTGCCGGCCTGCATCGCGGAGGAGACCTGGTAGGTCTTGCCCTCGCGGATCAGGTTCGCCACGGCAGAAGTGGTGACCATGACCTCGGTGGCGACGACCCGCCCACCGCCGACCTTCTTGACCAGGGTCTGACAGACCACGCCCTGCAGGGTGGCGGCGAGCTGGGCTCGCACCTGCCCCTGCTGGTGTGGGGGGAACACGTCGATGACGCGGTCGATGGTCTGGGCGGCAGACTGCGTGTGCAGGGTGGCGAAGACGAGGTGGCCGGTCTCGGCGGCGGTCAGGGCGACCGAGATCGTCTCCAGGTCGCGCAGCTCGCCGATCAGGATCACGTCGGGGTCCTGGCGCAGCACGTGCTTGAGCGCAGCGGCGAAGCTGTGGGTGTCGTGACCGACCTCGCGCTGGTTCACCAGCGACTTCTGGTGCCTGTGCAGGAACTCGATCGGGTCTTCGACCGTCACGATGTGGTCGGCTCTCGTGCGGTTGACGAGGTCGATCAGCGCGGCCAGGGTGGTGGACTTGCCCGATCCGGTCGGGCCGGTGACCAGCACGAGCCCACGGGGCAGCTTGGCGAACTGGCTCACCGTCTCGGGGATGCCGAGGTCCTTGAGCGGCTTGATCTCGCGCGGAATCAGGCGGAAGGCCCCGCCGATCGAGTTGCGTTGGTAGTAGTAGTTGACGCGAAAACGGGCCCCGCCGGCGGTGTAGGCGAAGTCCAGTTCGAGTTCCCGCTCGAATTGTTCGCGCTGAGCCGGTGAGAGGATGCTGTAGAGCGCCGAGGTGACCTTGTCGCCCATCCAGCGGGACTCACCCTCGATCGGCCGGAGGCCACCGTCGACGCGGATGCTCGGCGGCGCGCCGACCGTGATGTGCAGGTCGGAGGCGCCCAGGTCGAGCACCTCGGCCAGGGCGTTCAGCAGGTCGAGGTCGGACACCTCGTTGTCGGTGCTCCTGGTGCGGGAGCGGCGCCCTGCTGTCTCGACCGGCCCGGTGTCCGAGGCCACCGGGAGATCGGCGCTCTCCAGCGGGTTGGCGTGCGGGACATCCGTGATGTGCGTTTCAACAACCGGGATCTCGGCAAGAACTTCAGCCGAGTCGTCGAGGCCGTCTGGTTCGGCATCGCCGAGGCTCCAGCTGCCTCCGGCCGTTCCCGGCGGCGTCACCGGAATTTCGTAGATGGGCTGGCTCATGCAGATATCCCCTTCAGCACTATGCGACCACTCGCAAGATTTCTTCGATCGATGTCAAACCAAGTTGCGCTTTCGCCCAGCCGTCTTCGCGGAGGGTGATCATGCCCTGGTCGCGCGCGACCCGGCCGATTTCGGCGCTGGACGCGCGGGCGACGGCGAGGCGCTCGATGTCCTCGGTCACCGTCATCACCTCGTGCACCGCGATTCGGCCGCGGTAGCCGGTCTTCGAACAGTGCGAGCAGCCGACCGGCTCGTAAATCGTGGGCAGCGGCCGCTCCGGGTCGAACGCGAACCGCAACCGGGTCAGGTACTCCGCGGTGAGGACGGACGGCTTCTTGCACTTGTCGCAGAGGCGTCGCGCCAGCCGCTGTGCGACCACGCAGTCCAGGGCCGATCCCACCAGGAACGGCTCGATGCCCATCTCCGTCAGCCGGGTGATCGCGCTCGGCGCGTCGTTGGTGTGCAGGGTTGAGAGTACGAGGTGCCCGGTCAGCGACGCCTCGATGGCGATCTGCGCGGTCTCGTGGTCGCGGATCTCACCCAGCAGCACGACATCCGGGTCGCTGCGCAGGATGCTGCGGAGCGCGCTGGCGAAGGTGAGGCCGGCCTTCGGGTTCACCTGAACCTGGTTGATGCCCGCCATGCGGTACTCGACCGGGTCTTCGACCGTGATCACGTTGATCTCGGGGCGGGCGACGGCGCCCAGGGTCGTGTACAGGGTGGTCGACTTGCCCGAACCGGTCGGCCCGGTGATCAGGATCATGCCGTAGGGCTTGGAATACGAGGTCTTGTACGCCTCGAAGTTGTACTCGAGCAGGGCGAGGGCGCGCACGTCGAGGGTCGTGTTCGAGTTGTCGAGAATTCGCATGACGACCTTCTCGCCCCACACCGTGGGCAGGGTCGCGACGCGCAGGTCGATCTGGCGGCCCGCGTGGCGCACCGTCATGCGGCCGTCCTGAGGTTTGCGCCGCTCGGCGATGTCGATGTCACTCATGATCTTGAGCCGCGAGATCACGCCGTTCTGGATGCTCTTGGGCGCGGTCTGCATCTCGTGCAGCACGCCGTCGATGCGGTAGCGCACCCGCAGGCTGTGCTCACCGGGTTCGATGTGAATGTCGGAGGCAAGGTCCTGGATGGCCTGGCTGACCAGAAGGTTCACGAACCGCACGATCGGGGCGTCGTCGTCGATGGAGTCCGAGACACCGAAGGACGAGCTTTCGGCCGCGGCGTTCTCCTCCTCCAGGGTTGAGGTGAGGTCGCTGAGCTCGTCGTCGGCACGGTGGTAGCGGGTGATGGCGGCCAGCAGGTCGCCGCGTTCGGCGACCACCTGGGTCACGCGCATCCGTGACGCCTCGCGCACGTCGTCGACGGCGAAGACGTTGCCGGGGTCGACCATGGCGAGCACGAGGCGGCCGCCGTCAACCGAGATCGGAATGACCTCGTGCCGTTTGCAGACCGCGACCGGCACCAGCGACACCGCCAGGCGATCGACGGGGTAGTCCGCCAGCTCGACGAAGGGAAGGTTCGCCTGCTGGGCGCGGGCCTTGGCGAACTGCACCTCGGTGATGACGCCCTTGGTGACGAGGGCGCGCACGGCGGTCTCGTCGGCCGGATCGCCGGCCATCAGATGGTCAAGCTCCTCGATCGGAAGCAGGCCGTGCAGGATCAGGATCTCGGTGAGGCTGGCCACTCGAACCTCTCCCGGTCTGTGAATCGCTGCGCGAACCTCGAGTGCACGCAGCAGGGTGAATCCGCACTCGAGATGTAATAGGTAACAGAAAACGGTATCCCGCGGGGATGCCGCCGGCCAGTCCCGCGATCAGGGGGTACGGGGCGAAATCGCCCCGCACACGGTGTTTCTCGGTGCTGAGCCGTACCTGAAGAGTAGCGCCTCGGCACCCTGACCCCGCGCAGCAGCGCCGGGGAAGAGAGACCCGCGTCGCCATGGCTCCTCCGCGTCCGGGACGCCGGGGCGCACCACCTTTTGACTAGTCGCCGAAGTACACGGCGGGTGACGCCGCCGGCCCCGGCTTCGAGAACAGGTAGCCCTGACCGTACCGGCAGCCCATTCCCTTCAGCAGGTCTCGCTGCCCGGTCGTCTCGATGCCTTCGGCGACGACATCCAGATTCAGGGAATCGGCCAGGCGCAGGATTCCCTCCACGATCGCCCGGTCGTGCTCCGAACGCTCGAGGTCGCGGATGAACGTGAGGTCGATTTTCAACAGGTCGACGGTGAAGGCCCGCAGGTGGGTGAACGAGGAATAGCCCGTGCCGAAGTCGTCGATGGCCAGTCGCACCCCGATGGCGCGCAGTTCCTGGAAGGTGCGGGCGGCGGAGTCGATCGCCTCGAGCACGGCGCTCTCGGTCAACTCCAGCCAGAGCTGGGCCGGAGGCAGCCCGGATTCGCTGAGCGCCCGCTTCACGACCGCGCCGAAGTCGTCCTGCACGAACTGCCGCGGTGACACGTTGACGCTGACCGCCAGCCCCTTCTCCAGCGATGCGGCCGCCCGGCAGGCCTGACCGAGCACGGTGGTGCCGATCCCCTTGATCAGGCCGACCTCCTCCGCGATGGCGATGAAGTCGCCCGGGAAGACCAGCCCCCGGTCCGGGCGCCGCCAGCGGGCGAGCGCCTCGGTGGCAACCACGGTGTCGTGCTGCAGGTCGACGATCGGCTGGTACCAGGTTTCGATCTCGCCCCGTTCCACCGCGTCGCGCAGGGCCAGCTCGGTGTCCAGCCGGCGTTCGATCCGGCTGCGCAGGTCGTCGTCGAAGACCTCGTAGCGGGCCCGGCCCCTACCCTTCGCGAGGTACATGGCCTGGTCCGCGTTGCGCAGGAGCGACTCGGCGTCGTCGTGGCCGAGACCGAACGCGATGCCGATGCTGGCGTCGACGGATGCGACCTGGTCGCCGATGAGGATCGGCTCGGCAATGGCCTTCTGCAGCGCGTCGGCGATCTTGTGCACGTCCCGGTTGCTGCCGACATCCGGGCAGATCACGACGAATTCATCGCCGCCGATGCGGGAGACCGTGTCGGTGGACCGGGCGTTCAGGCGCAGCCGGAGGCCCACCTCGGTCAGCACGGCGTCGCCGGCGTGGTGGCCGAGGCTGTCATTGACGAACTTGAACCGGTCGAGGTCGATGAACAACACGGCGACGCCCAGGCCGCGCTGCGTCGCCTGGAGAAGTGCCTGGTTGAGCCGGTCGAGCAGCAGCAGGCGGTTGGGCAGGTTCGTCAGGGGATCGTGGAAGGCGAGATGCTCCACCCGTGCCTCGGCCAGTCGGCGGGCGGTAATGTCCTCCAATTGGTACAGCAGACCCCCGGCCTGTTCTCCCTCCTGGATCTCGGCGATGCTGACCTTGACCCAGGTTTCCTCATCATCGCCACGCCGCATCCGACGATCCAGGCGCTGGCGGGTGGAGTGGCCATCGATGAGGGCCACCCGATCGTATTCTCCGCCGGTATCGGCGGGCATGAAGATCTCGTCGATGTGCTCGTTGACCACCGCGGAGGATCGCCCGGTCAGGTCGAAGAGCCGTTTGTTTGCCTCCAGCACCTCACCGTCGAGCGAGACGATCGCCGTGCCAAGCGGAGAGGATGCGAAGGCCGCCTCGAAGCGCGCCCGCGCCGCAGCGGCCGCCTCCTCGGCGTTGCGGAGTTCGGTGATGTCCGTCACGGTGGCCAGGTGTCCGGTGACGGTGTCGGATTCCGAGTCGCGGATCGGGGCCGTGCTGACCTGGACCCAGCTGATCCGGCCCTGCGGAGTGCGGAAGCGCAGGGTGGTCTCGTAGCCGATTCCGGAGGCGACGGCCGCGCCCCACCCTGCCCCCACGCGTTCGGCGTCTTCCGGGTGCATCGCCCTCGCCCAGCCGTCGCCCAGCGACTCGGGGAGGGTGAGTGCACTCAGGGCCAGCCACTGGTCGTTGGCGGTGAGGAGCCCGCCGCCGCCGTCCAGCTCCACGATGCCGACCGGCGCGATCTTGATGATGGTGTGGAGCTTGTCGGCGACCTCCGCGAGCTCACGGGTTCGACAATCCACCGTCGCCTCGAGGGTGCGATTCACCTCGGCCAGCCTGTGCATGGCCTGGTCGCGCTGCCGGTCGAGTTCGCGCAGCCTCAGCGCCGCGATCCAGGTCAGCGCGGAGCCGAGAACGGTCATGCTCATGATCAGGATGGCGACGCCGAAGACGGTGTCGAACCAGCCCTGCCGCTGGCCCAATAGGCGCAGCCCGCCCAGGATGAACGGGCCGAAGATGAGGAACGGCACGACCCGGCGCATCAGCTCGCCGGCGCTGCCGCCATCCCGGAGCAGACCGACCAGGCCGACTTCAGGGCGCTGGAGCAAAAGCGACACGGCCAGGATCGTCAGGCTCAGCGCCGTGTGGAGCGCCACGCTCGTGAACCCGCTCACGGTGTACAGGGCTGAAACGCCGTAGGCATAGCCCAGCAGGGCGATCAGGCTGAGCAGGAGCGAGGCGAGGGCGAGGACCTGCATCACCGTTGTGCGTTCGAGTCGGCTGGCGATGACGGCCAGTCCGAGCAGGATCAGCGCCACCGCCGCGGCCGGGGCCATCCGCGGGTCCTGGCCGCCGAGGTTGATCCCCGGAACCCAGACGTCGATGCCCAGCGTCGACCCGATCGCGTACCCGACGAGCGTCGCCCCGCCGAGTGCGACGACTACGGCCCCCAGAAGGACGGTTGCCCGCCGTTCCGAGAGCACCAACGACAGCGACAGCATGATCAGGGCGATGGCAGTCGTCGGCTTCATCGCCACGAGGCCGGGCAGCACGGTCGTCAACGCGAGGGCCTGGGTGTACCAGCCAATCAGAACGATGAGCCCCATGGCCCCGACGAAAACTGCCCCCGCTCGACTTGCGAACCGCATTACGTGTTCCTCTGCTCCCGAATGGCAGATATGCCGACCGTGACTTGAACACTACGGTGTTCCCGGCTACCTTGCTCCCCACCGCGCGGGGCGAAACGGGTATACCGTGGCCCGCATCCGGCTTTGCCGGCCCGGGATGGAGGAAAGACGATGGGACGCAACATGGGCTCCGGGGTGCTTACGGGAATCGGTTCCACGCCACTGATCCAGCTGAACAACATCGTTCCACCCGGGTCGGCCCGGGTGCTCGCCAAGCTCGAGTGGGCGAATCCGACCGGGAGCATGAAGGATCGGATGGCCGTGGCGGCGATCGCAGGAGCCGAGGCCCGCGGTGATGTGGCGCCCGGCGACACGATTGTCGAGTACACCTCCGGGACGACGGGGATCTCCCTCGCCCTGGTCTGCGCCGCCAGGGGATATCGGCTCCATGCCGTTTTCTCCGACGCGTTCAGTAACGAGAAACGCCGCACCATGGAGGCATTCGGGGCAACGGTCGAGGATGTGCCCAGCGACGGGGGGCGAATCACGGAGCAACTGATCAAAGCGATGATCAAACGGGCCGGTGAAGTGAGCGAGCAGCCCGGCCACTGGGCCTGCGATCAGCTCAACAACCTCGACGCGGTCACCGGTTACCTGCCGCTGGGAGAGGAAGCCTGGGAGCAGTCGTCCGGGCAGGTGGATGCCTTTGTTCAGAGCGTCGGAACGGCCCACTCGATCCATGGCACGGCGCGTGCACTGCGCGCCCATCAGCCGGCGCTCCGGGTCTTCGCCGTCGAGCCCGCCGAGTCTGCCGTGCTCTCGGGAGGCCCAACAGGCTCGCACCGGATCGAAGGAATCGGGATCGGCTTCATTCCGCCGCTGTGGGAGCCAGACGAGGTCGACGGGATCGAGCAGGTTTCGAGCGAGGAGGCGATGGTGATGAGTCGGCGGCTGGCCCGGGTGGAAGGCGTCTTCGCGGGCACCTCGTCCGGGGCGAACGTTGTCGCCGCGCTCCGCGTGGCTGAGCGACTCGGGCCGGATGCGACCGTCGTCACCGTGATCATCGATTCCGGCCTCCGCTACCTCAGTACTGACCTGTACCGGCGCTAATTTCCCCCACGACAGGGCACGCCGAGCGGCGTATGATGAAGTCGATATGCGATAGCCAGCGTCCATCGGACCGGGAAACTGGACTCGGCGGACGAAGAGTTTCCGCCACGATTCGCGCCCGTTGCCCCTCGCGGCCGGCACTCCCACTGGGAAGCAAGCGCCATCGGATCCCGGTTCCGCGTATTGCGATCGGGTTTTCTTGTCGACGCTCCTCCCCCTAGGTTCATTTTCACAAATGAGGAGGATTTCTCACATGCTGAAGGAACTGCACACCGTCTTGCCCGCCGCCGACCTCAAGCGCGCGCAAGCTTTCTATCACGATGCCCTCGACCTCGACCCCGCCGAGGTTCACCAGGGCACCCTCACCTACCGCCTGGATTCCGGGGCGGCCTTTGAGATCTACGAGACGAGCAACGCCGGAACCGCCCGGAACACCCAGATGGGATGGATCACCGACGATCTCGATGCCGAAATGACGAAATTGCGTGCCCGCGGGGTGATGTTCGAGGACTATGACATCCCGGGCATGAAAACCGTCAATGGAGTGGCCGCCGCGGACGATATGAAATCCGCATGGTTCCGAGACACCGAGGGAAACTTCATCTGCGTCTCCGAGATGCTCTGATCCCAGTTGCTCTCACGGCCGAGGTTTCCGGATGGCGGCACAGCGCCACCCGGAAACCGGAATCAGGAGAGCTCCGCCCCCGCCGTGCCGACCGCGTCGATGCCTGTCCTCGATCGTGTTTCGGGGCCCATGAATGCGCCGGTTGCGACCAGGAATCCGGCCAGTGCCAGCAGGGCTGCCACCGCCAGGTGCTCGCCGAGAACGCGCTGCAGCGGAGGCAGATAGAACGGATACAGGGCGGGCAGCACGATCGACAGGCTGTAAGCGACCCCATACCCGCTGGAGCGCACCGCTGTCGGGAAGCGCTCCGTCAGGTAGGCCGCAACGGGCCCGTAAACGGAAACGGTCACAACCTGCAACGCCGCCACAAGGAGAACGAGCGCTGGCCCCCCTGCCTCACGAAACACCGCCAGATACACGGTCGGCGCGAGAACAGCGGAAACGATTCCGAATCCGACGAAGAAGGAACGTCGACCGGTCAGGGTCGAAAGGTGACCGCTGCCAGCCATGGCCAGGGCCGAAACCACGGTGGCACAGAGCATCGCGAAGGAGACGTCCTGGTCGCTGAGTTGCCCGCCGGCTTTGAGCTGGCCGGCGAGAACCGCGATCGCCATGTTGGTAAACAGCCACATGCCGCTCATCAACACGAATACCTGCCACAGTTGCCGACGATACGGCCCGAACAGAACGTCCCTCAGCGGGGTCGACGCCTTGGCTGCGCGCGTCCAGATCGGGGAATCGGAGACGTTCCTGCGATAGTACTCGACCATGCCCAGCGCCATCAGTGCGCCCACGACGAAGGGAATCCGCCAGCCCCAGTCGCTGTACCGGTCCGGCCCCAGGATGCCGAGCAGGGCGAAGACCAGCGCGGCGATCGAGGCGTTCGCCCACGGCGACATCCACATGATCAAACCGCTGACCAGGCCGCGTCTCCGCGGCAGCGTCCATTCCATGGCCAGGGGCACGGCTGCCGTGTACCCGCCGCCGATGAAGATACCGCCGAGGAAGCGCAGCGCGAGGATGGTCAGCAGTGTGCCCGAGCCGAACAGATTCTGGCCCGGCACCGCGGCGATCAGCGCAGTCGTGAGACCAACCCCGCCGATCGTGATCCTCGTCGTCGTGGTCCGGCCGATCCGGTCGGCGATCGGGCCGAAGATGGCCGCGCCGAGCGGACGCCCGATCAGTGTGGCGACAAAGATCAGACCGGCGTTCGTTGCCATGTCCTCGGTGCCGTACAGGCTCGCCGCAGCCGGGGCCAGAGCGATGATGGGCAGGAAGATGTCGAACTGGTCGACGAAGTTGCCGAGTACCCCGCCCCTCACCGCGCTTCTGGCGCCCGCCGGCATCGTCCGGCCAGTAGGCGAGTCACTCACCGCTCTTGGCCCGATGTGAACCCGCATGAGGTTCAGACCGCCCGGATCGGAAGGTAGACCGAGTTGCCCAACCGGGAGAATTCGACCGATTTGTCGGCCATGCCGGCCGCGATGGCCTCCGCGCTCGTGAGGCCGTTTTCTTCTGCGTAGGCCCGCACATCCGCTGAAATGCGCATCGAACAGAATTTCGGCCCGCACATGGAGCAGAAGTGCGCCGTCTTCGCCGGCTCGGCGGGGAGGGTCTCGTCGTGGAAGCTGCGGGCGGTGTCCGGGTCGAGTGACAACGCGAACTGGTCGTTCCAGCGGAATTCGAACCGGGCCAGGCTGAGCGCGTCGTCTCGCTCCTGGGCCCGCGGATGCTGCTTGGCCAGGTCCGCGGAGTGGGCGGCGATCTTGTAGGTGATCACTCCGGTCTTCACGTCGTCGCGGTTCGGCAGCCCCAGGTGTTCCTTCGGCGTCACATAGCAGAGCATGGCCGTGCCGGCCTGGGCGATGATGGCCGCGCCGATCGCGGAGGTGATGTGGTCGTAGGCCGGGGCGATGTCGGTGGCCAACGGGCCGAGCGTGTAGAACGGAGCCTCCTCGCAGAGTTCTTCCTCCAGCCGCACGTTCTCGACGATCTTGTGCATCGGCACATGACCGGGGCCTTCGATCATGACCTGCACTCCGTACGACTTCGCGATCTTCGTCAGCTCGCCGAGGGTGCGCAGTTCGGCGAACTGGGCCTCGTCGTTGGCGTCGGCGATGGATCCGGGCCGCAGCCCGTCACCGAGCGAAAAGGTCACGTCATACCGGCGCAGAATCTCGCACAGCTCGACGAAGTGCGTGTAGAGGAAGCTCTCCTGGTGGTGGGCGAGGCACCAGGCCGCCATGATCGAGCCGCCGCGCGACACGATCCCGGTGACGCGTTTGGCCGTGAGCGGCACATACCGGAGAAGCACGCCGGCGTGAACGGTCATGTAGTCGACGCCCTGCTCGCACTGTTCGATCACCGTGTCCCGGTAGAGCTCCCAGGTGAGCGCCGTCGGGTCTCCGTTGACCTTCTCCAGGGCCTGGTAGATGGGCACGGTGCCGACGGGAATGGGCGAGTTGCGCAGGACCCACTCCCGGGTGAGATGGATGTCCTTGCCCGTGGACAGGTCCATCAGGGTGTCCGCTCCCCACCGGGCGGCCCACACCATCTTCTCCACCTCCTCGGCGACAGACGAGGTGACCGCGGAGTTGCCGATGTTGGCGTTGATCTTCACCGCGAAGGCCTTCCCGATGATCATCGGCTCACTCTCCGGGTGCCGGTGGTTCGCCGGGATGACCGCGCGGCCGCGGGCGACCTCATCTCGCACGAGTTCCACCGGCAGGCCCTCCCTGGCTGCCACGTACGCCATCTCCGGGGTGACGAGTCCGGCTCGCGCCCACACCAGCTGGGTGGCCGCCCCGTCGATCGGCGCGGGCCGGGCCCACTCGTCCCTGGTCTTCGTCAGGCCCGCGTCAAGGTCGACCTCCAGGCTCTCGTCGGTGTAGGGACCCGACGTGTCGTAGAGGTCGAAGTGGTCCCCGTTGCTGAGGTTCACCCGCCGCACCGGGGTGGCCAGTCCCGGGAATCCGGGAACCGGTTCGTACCTCTTCGTGCTGCCCCAGATGGCCCCGGTGGTGACGGTGGTGACGGTGGACACGGTTGTAGCGTCGTTCGTGCTCATTCGGCAGATCTCCCTACGCCGGCATTACCCGGACAGGTTCAACGGTCGACGGCCCTGGCCGTCCTCTCAGCTCGCTGGTGCGAGCTCCCGTGGTGGTGTGTGGACTCCTTCAGCCTATCCGTGGAACGAGCGCCGGCAAACAGGCGGGCTACGCGCCGGCCCAGACGCTGGCGATGATGTCGTGGGTGTATCCGTCGGGGCCGGAGTTGACGTAGTGGGTGGCCAGCCAGATCCCGTCGCGGAGGAAGTGCGACTCGCCAGAGGTGCCGCCATCCCCGGTTGTCTCGGCGACGCAGCGCAGCCCGCCGAGCTCCTCATAACACGTCATCCCGGCGGCGGCGAGGCGCGCCTTCACGGTCGCGCTCTGCTCCGCGGTGACCCAGACCAGGTTCGTGGTGAGTCCGCTGTCGGAGCCGCCCTTCGCGTTTCCCCAGATGCAGGTGAGTTTGTCGGCCGCGTCGATGACCGTGGTGAGTTCGGCATCCGCGGTGCCGTGGCGCACCTTGGAGTCTGCCGCTTCGGCCCACGCCGGGTTGAGCACCGCGGTTCCGAATGCCGTGACCATCGCCGGGCTGTAGAGCTCCGTACAGGTCGACGGATGCGGCCCGGCCGGGGTGGCGGCCGGGGCAGGCGCCGCTGCCAGCGCGACGGGCGCCGGTGTCTTGCTCGGCTGCGGACGCCCGGCCGCGGCCGCGTCACCGGGCACG